>JAJRTW010000008.1 GCA_024278075.1 Bacteroidota bacterium
AAGGGGGAAGTGAGCCAGGCGAGCAGGGGGTTGTCCTACAATCTGCAAGGCATAAGAGCATAATAAATCCATTTCCTTGCACTTTTAAGTTGAATATCTTTTGTAACTACTATACCAATAAACAGTTAGTGCTTTTTGAGGAAACTCTAATTAAAACATAAGGGAAATTAAATGTACAAATTAGACACGATAATCTCACTGGCCAAGCGTCGCGGATTTGTGTTCCGGTCATCGGAGATCTACGGCGGGCTGAACGGCTGCTGGGACTACGGGCCGCTCGGTGTGGAACTGCTTCGCAATATCAAGGAAGCCTGGTGGAAATCCATGACCTACCGCGATGATATTGAAGGCCTGGACGCAGCGATACTTATGCACCCCAAAACATGGGAAGCAAGCGGCCACACCTCGCAATTCAGCGACCCCATGATAGACAATAAATCAAGCAAAGGCCGCTACCGCGCCGACAACCTGATCGAGGAGCATATCGAAAGATTAAGGCGGAAAAAGAAAACTAACCTTGCCGATGAAATCGAAAAATCGCTGTCAGAGGTGGACGAACTATCCGATTATTTCGATATAATAATGAAATATGAAATCAAAGACCCCGTTTCCGGTTCGACGGACTGGACGGAGGTGCGGAATTTCAACCTGATGTTCAAGACATTCGTCGGGCCGGTGGAAGATACCGGCAATGCGGTATATCTCCGCCCCGAAACAGCTCAGGGGATATTCGTGAATTTCAAGAATGTGCTCGAAACCGGCCGGCAGAAAGTCCCGTTCGGCATTGCCCAAATTGGCAAGGCATTCAGAAATGAAATAAATACGAAGAACTTTTTGTTCCGCACACGCGAATTCGAGCAGATGGAGATGCAGTATTTCGTCAAGCCGGGCCAAGAGCAGAAGTGGTTTGATTATTGGAAAGAGCAGCGCTGGAACTGGTTCGTTGAATATGGAATGAAGCCAGAGAATCTTAAATGGAAGCAGCACGACAAACTTGCACATTATGCCAATATGGCGGTTGATATAGAATATAAATTTCCGTTTGGCTGGGGCGAGATAGAAGGCATCCACTCGCGGACGGATTTCGACCTGAGCCGCCATTTCGAATACTCAGGCAAGAAAATGGAATATGTGGACACGGTGAACAAGGAGAGATACATTCCTTATGTGGTCGAGACTTCCGGCGGAGTATCGCGCTCGCTCATGGCATTTCTGTGCAATGCCTATGATGAAGAGGTGGTAACAGATGACAAAGGGAAATCCGAAACCAGGACAGTTCTGCGTTTCCATCCGAGATTAGCTCCGGTTACCGTGGCGGTTTTCCCGCTGGTGAACAAAGACGGAATGCCCGAAACAGCTCATAAAATATACAAAGGCCTTCAGAAAGAGTATAAAACAGCCTACGACAAAGGAGGTGCAATAGGAAGGCGCTACCGACGTCAGGACGAAGTAGGCACGCCGTTCTGTGTTACCATAGATGGACAGTCATTGGAAGACGAAACCGTTACGATTCGGGAAAGGGACTCAATGGCGCAGCAGCGGATTGCGATAGACAGCATAAGTACATATATTTCCGGAAAGTTAAAATAATTAATCAGAAAGAAATTGCTCAAGATATTAAAGAAATATAATAAAGCATTGATAATAATACCAGCATTGGTTATTGCCGGGCTTGTTCTCTCGGGTTCCAATGATTCATTCTATTTCAAGGTGAACAAATCCTTCGATATGTTCGGATCGATTTTCAGGGAGCTTTCATCCAATTACGTCCTTGACCTCGAGCCGGATGAATTAATAAATGCCGGAATAGACGGCATGCTTGCCAAGCTCGACCCGTATACTACTTACTACGACGAAACCGAAACCTCCGACCTTGATGTTATAACTAATGGAAACTATACGGGCTTGGGCATAACCGTTGGCTTTCGTGATTCCATGATTACCGTTATAGGCGTTCACGACGGCTATTCAGCACATCGCAGCGGCCTGCGGGTTGGCGACAGGCTTTATAAAATTGACTCTACGGTTGTATTGAATTTGCCTACCTCCAAACTAAGGCAATATACCAGAGGCAAGCCCGGCGCCAAAGCGAACCTGTTGGTGATTCGCGAAGGTATCGAGGACACGCTCCACATAGGGCTTGTGCGGGAACAGATACACCTCAAGAATGTTCCCTACAGCGGATTTCTGAATGATAGTATTGGCTACATTAAACTTGAAAGATTCTCCAGGCAATCGGCTAATGAAGTCAAGGCAGCGATTGCAGATTTGCGCCAATCCGGCAATCTAACGGCTCTGGTGCTTGACCTGCGTTATAATCCCGGCGGGCTGCTCGAAGCGGCTGTTGGTGTTAGCGAATTATTCTTAGAAAAGGGAAGTGTTATTGTATCGACGAAAGGAAGAAATTCAAGGACTGAATATGAATATCGCTCGCGAGTGGAGCCAATTGAACAGGATATTCCGCTGGCTGTTCTGATTAATGATTTCAGCGCCAGCGCCAGCGAGATTGTAGCCGGAGCGATGCAGGACCACGACCGCGCCATCGTTCTTGGCAAAACTTCATTCGGCAAGGGCCTGGTGCAATCGCTTTTCGATTTGCCCTACAGAGGCAAACTAAAAATGACGACCGCACGCTACTATACGCCATCGGGAAGGTGCATTCAAAAGGTAGACTTCGAGAAAAAAATTAAGTCCTCTTCGCATAGAAGTGAATTGGACACCGTTATCTTCTATACCGACAACGGGCGTAAGGTAATAGAATATAATGGAATCACGCCTGATTCGATTATCGAGGGGCCTGATTATCCCGAATTGATAACAGACTTCGGAAAAGAAAATATGATGTTCAATTTTGCAACCGCATACTCCGCTAATATCGATTCTTTGCCAGAAGATTTTATTTATACCGATGAGTTAATAGAACAATTTAAAACGTATCTATCAGAGAAGAATTATCACTTTAACTCAAGGTCGAGTAAACTATTAGATAAGATTAAAGACATTGCCGAAGAGGACGAATATTCCGAACTAACGAAGCAGGAAATTTCGGGCCTCGACAGTTTAATCCGGCTGGAATATAATACTGATGTTGATAAATACGCCGAATCCATTGGCAAGATACTGGAGAAAGAAATTATTAAGCGTTTCTATCCGGGCGATCAGCTGATACGCAGAAATCTGGCCGATGATAAAGTAATCGAATCAACATTAAAGCTGTTTTCACCTGAAAATTATAATAAAATATTAGCTATTCAACCGGACATGGAAGCAGAGGATGATAATTGAAAATATTAAAACACAATTAACGTCGATACTCTTTCTTTAAAGCAATGGATAAGTTTTTTTCGGATTGCGGAAAGATAAGTAATTATAATAAAACCGGAATATTATGAGAATTACCAAACAATATACTAACCGTGAAAGTCAATCTCTGGACAAATATCTTCAGGAAATAGGCCGCGTTGAACTGCTGCATCCCGAAGACGAAATTGATTTGGCAAAGTCTATCAAAAGAGGCGGATATAGCGGCACACAGTCCCTCGAAAGACTGGTAAAGGCCAACCTTAGATTTGTTGTGTCGGTCTCGAAGCAATACCAGAACCAAGGGCTTACGCTTGGCGACCTGATCAACGAAGGAAACCTCGGACTGATTAAAGCGGCAAAGAGATTCGATGAAACCCGAGGGTTCAAATTTATTTCTTATGCAGTTTGGTGGATACGCCAGTCCATCCTCCAGGCGCTTGCAGAGCAGTCGAGAATTGTTCGGCTGCCGCTGAATCGTGTTGGGGCGTTAAATAAAATCGGAAAGAAATTCAGCGAATTGGAACAGGAGTTCGAACGCGAACCAACCGCCGCCGAATTGGCCGAACAACTGAATATGACAATATCGGAAATCGCCGAGACAATTAAGATTTCAGGCAGGCATTTATCTGTGGATGCTCCGTTTGTGCAGGGCGAGGACAACCGGCTGTTGGATGTGTTGCCAAATGAGCAGCAGCCGCCGCCGGATTCGGAACTAATACGCGAGTCGCTGAAAGTCGAGGTGCAGCAAGTGCTTACCACGCTCTCGCAGCGGGAAGCCGAGGTCATAAGGCTCTATTTCGGCCTCGACAGCCAGTGCCTGACGCTGGAGGAAATTGGCGAGAAGTTCAACCTTACCCGTGAGCGGGTGCGGCAGATTAAGGAAAAGGCCATTCGCCGGCTTCGGCACGCCTCCAGGTCTAAGACGCTGAGGTCGTATTTGGGTTAGCTCATCGATTTCGCATTGCCACGCATCATTAGTCCATTTATATTCTCAATTCATATTAATTTTACCTAACGGCCCGATTATCTCGGGCTTTTCTTTGCCCGGATGCTTTCTATCGATTTACTAATATGAATAATATTTGCACGGCCGGCGATAATTAATCCATATATTTTGCCCGGAAATGTTCAACGAACGGAGAGAAATGTTCAACGAACGATGAGAAATGTTCAACGAACGGAGAGAAATGTTCAACGAACGGAGAGAAATGTTCAACGAACGGAGAGAAATGTTCAACTAACCCGATAGTTGATGATTTCCCGGCCTTAGTTATGGAAAAATCAAGCGTAGTTATGGAAAAATTAAGATTAGATGCGGAAAAATTAAGATTAGATGCGGAATAATCAATCTTAATACTGGTAAAATCCTTAAATGTACTGGATTCCTCACTATGTTCGGAATGACTATCTATAATAATATAAGTTTAAATCATCAAATATTACTGAATATCAGCCTATATTTCGGCGTTTAGGATACACTTTAGAAATTAACGAATAAAATATTAAATGGAGTCATCAACAGCGTAGCGAAGAATCAAGCTTAGATATTGGCAAGAACCCTATAAACACTGGATCCTTCGACTTCGCTCAGGATGACTTGGCATAGGGTTCGGGTTGAAACTAATAAGTCTTCTGCTTCTTAACCACAATATTGTGTAATTAAACTATAAATATCCTGATAATCCTAATAATTATTCATATATTATTCGCAATTCAGAGTATCAATACAACAGAAAAGATAATGGAAAACATAAAAATGAATCATGATTTGCCCGAAAATAATATCGCACAGCCAGCCCGCCGCCGGCCGGAGTGGCTGAAAGTAAAGGCTCCGGGCGGTGAGTCGTATTCGGCCTTAAAGAATATGATGCGCTCCAAAAAACTGCATACCGTTTGCGAGGAAGCCCATTGCCCCAATATCGGCGAATGCTGGCTATCCGGCACTGCAACTTTTCTGATCCTCGGCGATACCTGCACGCGCTCCTGCTCGTTTTGCGCCATCACAACCGGCCGCCCGGGGGCGCTCAATTCAGATTAACCAATCGAGGTGGCAAGATCAATATCGGCAATGAATATTAAACATGCCGTTATCACATCCGTCAATCGCGACGAACTGCCCGACCAGGGGGCGGACATCTGGGCAAGAACTATAGTTGAATCAAAAAGATTGAATCCGAATGTTAAAATCGAAGTATTGATACCGGATTTCAAGGGAGATATGGAAATATTGCAGGCGGTTCTCGATGCCGGGCCGGACGTGTTGAATCATAATGTGGAGACCGTGCCGAGGCTATACCGGGCAATTCGTCCGCAGGCCAGGTATGCACAATCGCTGAAGGTATTGGAATATTCAAAAACCCAGGGCATGCTTACCAAGACCGGTATGATGGTTGGCATTGGCGAAGAATTCGATGAGGTAATCGAAGTTATGAAAGATTTGCGGCGGATTGATGTTGATGTGATAACGATTGGGCAGTATTTGCGGCCATCGGCCAAACATGCACCGGTGGAAAGATATGTGCATCCGGATGAGTTCGCCGAATACACCCGGATCGGGCCTCAGCTTGGCTTCGCCCATGTGGAATCGGCGCCATTGGTCCGAAGTTCTTACCACGCCGAGCGGCATGTATGAGTCATGAATCGGAATTTATGGATATTGTTCTATTATGGATGTAATTATTGATTTAGTTAGATTTAATACTAAAGTATGTCATACCGGACTTGATTCGGAATCCATCTCAACATGGCCACATAGCCCGTGAATACTGGATTCTGAAACGAGTTTAGAATGACAATAATAGTTCTTCCTTCAAATGGAGAACTAAAAATGTATTCCGGAGTGACATGCACTAATATAATAACTCCGGCAAACGAAATACAGGTAGTTGTGTATATATAATTGATAGGGCGGATATAGAGTTCCATTATTAAAAGAGAAAACAATGAAAAGACTATTACTTATTTTAACAGTTTGGTTAGTTGCGATAAGCAGTTATTCTCAATCACCAACTTTAATTGGCTTGCATGGCACTTCCAACTCAAATACTGCTAACCGGTTAGGTGCTCAGGTGGTTCGCTATGGTTTTGCCGATTATAAAATGAAAAGAGCGATTTCCGGAGGAGATGGAATAGAATTGATAGCTAAAATGATGGCTTTAGATTCCTTGGGGATTGAGCAAGTTGTCTATCTAAAATGGCCTGATGATACAATTGAAGTTCTCGGAGTCGATCTTGAACGTATTCCGGTTGGGGCTGACAGGGCAGAAGTATTTCGATATTTAGATACATTTCTGTTGGCAGTCGGGCCATATATTGAGTGGATTCAAATTTCTCAGGAGCCACTGGGAGTTACCAAGTACGATGACACAGTATACTCTATGTCTGAAATAGCACAATGGTGGCGAACTGTTGCCCGGTTTATCAGGGAAAGGCAACAAGCCCATCCCGCGCTGCTTGGACATCTCAGGATTGCTTCCGGTGGAATTTCAGGCATACGAGGTGCTTTGAGTACACCGAATTCTCCTGTGGGAGCAGTAATTGATTCCATTATCGAATTTGGCGAAAATTATTGTGATGCTATTGATTTGCATTTGCATACTTCGTCGGTAGTTCAAGGGGCAGCAGAAATTGAGTATATCCGGGACAGAACAAATTTCCCTTTGATTTGCACCGAGTGGAGTCAATCCTATGCTGCTGTTGAATCGGGCTGGTTAAATAATATTAATACTGTTTGGACAGATTCTACAGATTTATACTTCGGCCGGACAAATAAGCAGGTTATAGGTTCGGCTTATGAAGAGCCTATGGACAGTGCCGATTGGAATGCCTTAATTGCCACCGCACCATATACCGATGATTTCATCCCCGATTTCTACGAGGTAATGGATAGCAATTGTTTTATTCTGGCGTGCTATGGTGCTGTTTGGCAATATGGCAACCCGCGATTTGACTGGAATCATCTTATAGCAAATAAAACGGTAACACAACCGATGCATCAAAACAACCCATTTTTTACTGAGTATATCACTTTATCATCAATTCTTAATAATGGAAGCTATACTACTAATTGCCTGACTAATTCAATCGAAAATGAAATATCTAACCAATTTATTAGAATTTATCCAAACCCGGCCAACGCAATGATTTACGTTGAAACCGGAGGGAAGATTTACAACGCACAAATATTCGATATATTGGGCAAACATCTAACCGGGCATACTGTTGGCCCATCTACCGGAATTAATGTTGATTATTTAAATAATGGAGTATATTTCATCAAGATTTGGGACAGCCAACAAACGAAAACACTTATGTTCGTAAAACAATAGCTGCAATCAACAATGCCCGAATAATTTAATGCTTCTTAGAAAAACCTGCCCTTTTTTCGTATCTTGCCATATTAATCAATCATTCAACAATATTTAATGAAAAGAAAAAAAATCCCTCTCCATGTTCAAATCCTTATGGCACTTGTTCTTGGTGCGGCCTTTGGTGCTTTTTTCAATGTTGATTCAAAGAAACTGGATTTCATATTATTGGTGAATGGCGAGGAACAATCACAGGTAGTTAATAATTGGGATTCGATAGTAGTTTCAGGCGCTGCCAAGGATGTTTCTAAGGTATTTTCATCTAACGATCAGATTCAAATAGTGAATTACTTTAAAAGGATTCCGGCAGCCAGCAGAAGAACACTAACAGCAGTCGTTCACAAAGGGCATGAATCACAGGAATTCACCAATATTTCAGCGGTTGAGAAAATCGGCACAATGGCAACCGCTATAAGGCCGGTCGGGACTTTGTTTATCCGATTGCTGAGTTTCCTTGCGATCCCGCTTGTAATAGCGTCGTTAATCGTTGGTGCGGCAAGCATTAAGGACATTAAGAAACTGGGCAGAATCGGCATTAAGACCTTTATGATTTACATATCCACTACCGCTGTTGCAATTACTATCGGCCTGTCGCTTGCAAATTTAATTGCACCGGGCGAGCGGGTGTCGGACGAGGCGAAGAACAGGCTGCTGGGTACATTCCGGCAGGAGAGTCCGGAGAGCATTGTTAAGGATATTGAAATTGATATTACGGACTTTTTTCTTAATATTGTGCCGACAAATCCAATCAATGCCATGGGTGAGGGCAATATGTTGCAAATTGTCTTTTTCGCAGTGATTTTTGGCGTTACACTTACATTTATCAAAAAGAGGCACTCCAAGCATATTGTCCGGTTTTTCAGGGGAGTCAGCGAAACGATGATTAAAATGGTGGATTTCATAATGAAGATTGCACCTTATGGCGTGTTTGCCTTGATAGCAGCCACCATAGCCGACTTCGGGTTTGACATTCTCGCTACATTGATTTGGTATATGTTTGCGGTTGTTCTGGGTTTAATTTTGCAGACATCGCTGGTTTATTCTTTCCTGGTCAAATTCCTTGGCAAGACTAATCCGATAAAATTCTTTAAATCAATGAGAAATGCACAGGCGATAGCATTCAGCACAAGTTCCAGTGCCGCTACTCTGCCGGTTACGATGGAGTGCGTGGAGAATATTGGCGTTCCGAAGCAAATATCAGGATTCGTATTGCCGCTTGGCGCAACTATCAATATGGACGGAACTGCTCTGTACCAGGGCGTTGCTGCCGTATTCATTGCCCAGGTATATGGTTTCGACCTCGGCATTGCCGAGCAGTTGACAATAGTTCTTACGGCGGTGCTGGCCTCGATTGGCACGGCTCCGGTGCCGGGAGTGGGGATTATTATGCTTGTGATGATTCTGCAGGCAATCCATGTGCCGCCGGAAGGAATTGCATTGATTCTCGGTGTGGACAGGGTGCTGGATATGCTGAGGACTGTTACGAATGTAACCGGTGATGCTGCGGTATCGGTAGCCGTGGCAGGGGGGGAGAAATAAAGAGGGGGGGGGTCATTGAGCTTTAGCCGGAATATATTGCTCTAAAATGAAATGTGCCGTTATGTAGTGCCAGCCCGGAATCTCAACCTTATTTTTTTTAACAATAGTCAGTTTTTGCTCGACCGTAGCGAATAAATGAACAGGGAAATTATGTTCAAGGGATATATCCAAAATGCCATGTCCGTTAATGACACAATTAACTTTAGCAATGCCAGTTTCACTTAATTCAATAGAGCCCTGGCCGGTATTTATATAAGTCAGCCGGGAGCAACTATAACCCAAAGTGTCGACGGGCTCAAGCAATCTGAATAATTTAGTCTGCCGCAAAATAGTCACTGGCATTCCGTTTTCGATTAGTTCATCCATTGATGATACCCGCCAGGATTCATTGACGGTTTTGCAAATTGCGTCGAACGGAAAGAATAAATTCAGGTTGAACGCACCACCGGGAGACATCGCTACCAAAGAACTATCGCTTATTCCATAAGAATACCTTCGGCCAACCGAGTCAATTTCGAACCATATTGTTCTGCCAACCCACATAGATTGAGAGCGGTCGACGCCATCAATACCATCTTTGGATTCCTTTGCGGCATAATGGATCAGGGTCTGGCTAAGGAAGAATCTTCCGGCGATAGCCGAATCGCAAACAATTCTATATCGCTCTAATCTTGTCCGTAGCAGAGGCGAGTCATAATCGATTGATATGCTGTCCCAGCCTGCCACATGATATATTAACGTATCACCCGGGTTGAATTTGTATTGATAACAAATCGTATCCGATTCGAGTTTGGCCCCAAAAAAATCCTCTTCGGTTTGCGAGTGGAGTTGGCAATAAAATAGTAACAAAACCAGAGACAAGAAAACGGTTCGTAGATTCATTATTTATTCACTTTAATTTACAAACAACTGCAAAATTATGAACCTTAGACGAATATCAATAATTTATATTAATGATTTAGTTTTATTCTCCACTAAGATGGGATAAAGGGGTGTGCAGAAAGTTTTTCGTTGCATCCTAAATTCCGATTTGTGAAGGGTAATTTATTGATGAGCTGAACTAATTGTAAAAAGCAGCATATCCAGATTAAGCAACAGGACGGGAAGTCCTGACGCCAAGTCAAAGGGAGTGGCGTCGAAGGAACTATTGTTCCGTAGATGCCGGGGGTTTTGATTTGATTAGGATACCGGAATGGCACATTATAATGTTCCGTCAGCTGTAACAACTGACGGAATGCTATAATATTAATTTATTTTTAGACGATGCACTATATTATAAATCCACATCAAACCTGATTACCATATCATACCTTGCCTGAATCAATGGGAACCTGCGTTTGGATTCTTCCGGAGGCTGATCCTTTAGCCTGCTGTATTCGGTGATTGTGAAGAAGTAAGGCTTGGTTTTTAAAGCCTCCGAGATTAATAGGGCTGCCCGTTCCGGAACAATGATAATATGTCCGGGATTTCTGTAAAAATCTTTAATATTCACATTACTAAACTCTACGAGAAGGTGAACCACTTCGAGCGAGTCCGGCTCGTAGTCATTGATATTGCGGGAATTAGAATCACGCCCGGGCTTTAGCTTTGCGAACTGGAGAGAGTAGCGAATAAACTCAAATTCAACCGGAGCGGAAGTGTCCGGATCGAACACACCACCCCTTTCAAGTATCAACGAGTCTATCCAATAATTTAGATGGAGTATCTTTGCTTCATTGATTCTGCCCTTATTATCCCTGTATTCCTTGTAATCCTCCAGATGAGTAAAATCCCAGGAAGTATCCGGCGCACCTTTGTCGAAATGGTCGGAATCAAAAATCAAAGTAAACTGAAAAGTAAATGTTGAAAGCGCATCAATCGATTCAATCGCACAGCTTGAGAAGAACACAGCAGCTGAAATTAGAATTGAACTCAATATTATAATTAATGGACGTTTCATGGCTTACACCTTTATTAATTTTATGAACAACTCCGCCGCAAGTATCGAAGTATCGAAATAATGTAGTACGTCATCTCACAATAAATTAATATTCAACGTTCCGTTAGTTGTTACAACAGACAGATGGCGGCAGTTTCTATATTGCCAGTTGTAACAACTGGCAGAACATAAATTCAGGCAGGTTGCGAACCTGCCACTACACATACATTGATTGAACTATAAAAAATAGTTGTCAATCATTTATGAGATGGCGCAGTAGTAACAAATATATCGCATCAAGCTGCCGGTAATAAAACCCACATTGTGGGACTTAATTATTTCGTTTCTGATTCTTTCTTCTTGGATTTTTTCACTTTTTCAATCTTTTCATATTCTTCATACTGCTCGATTTTTTCAAGTTTTGTTTTCTTTTCTTCGCCCCATGTGGCAATCCAGAAAGTAAATCCGAAATTAATCATCGGCTGGGCGGCATATCCGAAATCGGAGTGCATTTCGAAAGCGCCGGTCCTGTAGGAAAGGCCGGCGAGGAATCGCCAACTGTTGAATGATTCTATGTCGAATTTCAATGGTTCTCTATCTCGAACTTCCTGATAGGGGCTGTTTTCCACATCAGCTTCATTAAAATCCGTGCGTACGGCTTCAAAAGTCCCACTCATTCCCTCGAGCTGCATCCCTAAAAAGCCGAAGAACCCGCTCTCGAAGTCAATGCTGAAATGAGTTCCGACCGTATATGACCCGATATCGATTCCTTTCGAACGGCTCATCATGCTGTAGCCGCCATTCAGGGCTAATGCCATAGAAGTATCTTCGCCGAACAGATCGAAGAAATGGTCAATCCTTTGGTTCAGGTGAGCAGCAAAATACATCATCATACTGCCTTGAACAGGTATCGGCAAAAACCTTAATCTTAGTTGGGTTCTGGTTGGGAAATTCCCGATTAATTGCAATGCCGGCAGGCCGAACATATAGTCGATATTATTTCCCTCGGGGAAGCCCAGGGATTTTGAGTTTTGTGCGTTCGTTGAATGGTCCTGCGGTGCGGAGTACACTGCATTGGAGCGGCCGCCGTATATGGTAGGCTGTTCCAGCTTTCCGTGAATCTGTTTGGTTCTGCCGTCGAAGTCTATTGTCCTGGCAATATTGCTGTCTGCGTACATTGCCGGCAAAGCGGCGTCATAGCTTCTATGTGCATCCGGGATGAAGTATTGGCCAATAGACATATCGAAAGCGATAGCCCAATGCTCGCGGTATTTTGCGGTAGTATATAAATTCGAATTAAAACTCTCACCAATTGTGGTGAACAGCGGCTTGGAGTAGCCCTGAAGCTGTTGTGAAGTAAACATATTGAAATCCTTGCTTATATCAATATCATCAGCCGCCTTAAGGCTGATTAGCGAGATTGGCAGGACGACTGCAATAATAATAAGCTTAATAATAGATCGGGAAATTTGATAATTCATAATACAATCCCTATATTATTTGGAATAGATGACCTGCTAAAAATGAATTTCGAGTGAACTATAAACAAGTATGTATTTTTGGTTATTATAAAACTTAAGTTAATTTAACATAAATTTCAAATTTATTTTTAAAGTAAGCGGCTGATTTTGTATTTTTGGGCGATTTCTTATAGCGGAATCAAGTTCAGCCTTTCTCAAAATAGATAATTTTCATAGATTTGTTTCTATTAATTTGATAATATTAATGGCGCATTCGTCTAGCGGTTAGGACGCCGGCCTCTCACGCCGGTAACAGGGGTTCGATTCCCCTATGCGCTACTTGGCGGCAGGCCTTTGAAATTGGTATTATTGCAGTAGTGAAGCGACGGGCTTCCTTGATTCTTGCAGTTGCGAAGAACCACCCCCATTTTATGGGGCTGTGTCAAAAGCAAGAGAATCCAGTATTCGAGCGGCTCCTGGATTCTTCGCCCCACTCCACCACGAGTGGCCCAGTTTAGTTCTGAATGAACTGTTTTCAGTTCAGAAGGTTGTTACAACCGGCAATTCGATGAAGGTAGGGTAGCGGCATACCGTGCCATTACACTCGAATATTTTGTCCTTTGCAACATTCGATGACACCTATGAGACAGCCTCTTCGACCGTTTATTCCCCTCCATATCAACGGTGATAAAACTAAATTCGATATAAAGCGTCAACATTAAATCATTAAAAGAAAATCTAATCGCCGGTATATGAAATGCAATTTAAAAGAGCTTTCTACTTCCTGTTTTTTATTCTAACAATCATACTTTTTACTGCATGCCCGGAGGAAAGCGAAAATTTGGTCAACCCCCCATCCAATGCAGGTTCTGTTTTTATTAGGTTTGTCAATCTTGCCGGAGATAAAAAGCCCCGCACTTTTGTTATGAATGGCGAATATGAGACCGCTCCGGTTGAGTATAGCCGCACTTCAACAGCAGTTAATCCGCCGTCGGATTCGATAAAAGCCATCGTCAGGATAGACGGTGTTGATGATTATGCAGATACATTGGTATATCGTTTTTCGAGAAATTTGACATATTCTTTCGTGGGCCTGCCATCGGTTGACGAGGACAGCACCCGGGGGCCGCTTACTTCATTCGCAGTATTGACCACATCGTCGGTTATTAAAAAGGATTCGAAAAATGCTTATGTGAAAGTCTTAAATGCGGTTCCCGACAAAGATACCAGTTATTCTATCAGGTTCGGATGCCCCAACGGCAAAGCTATAACGCAAAACCTTTTCTACAGGAAATACAGCCCAATGACGCCTATCCAATCCGGAGTTATAGCCGTTTCGTTAACCAAAAGAGTTGATTCTGCTGACATTATTCTTGGCCTTTACGAGTTTGACTTGCAGCAAAGAGGGCAATATACTTTTATCATCAGGGATGGCGACAGCGGAGAGGAACTTTGGGTTTTGGATGAGTTGGACCATACAACCGGTGCGTTTTCGGAGGCAACATCAATATCTGCCGAAAGCAAAATTACTGAAATAAGAGCTATCAATTTCTCACAGTCAGATGTCAAACTCGTCAAGCAGCCGGATGTTGACATTGGCCAGCCACTGCCGCCGGAAAGGATAGGTAATTATGAAGGTATCGGTGCGTGCCAATCCGAAGATGCTGATATAATCACCGCTTTTGCAGGCCCCGGATTTGCCGATAGTGCAAGCTCTGCCAGCTCGTCATTAGTTGTTCTGGAGAAATATACGGTTTTAGTATTCGATTCGGCAGAGACCACAGCAAACCGGATGGTTCTGATTGAACCCGATAGGGAGTATTATCCCGATAGAGTAAAAATAAGGGTAGTGCATCAGGCCGAAAATTTAGGCGGGCTGACCTTTACGGTTGGCGCCAGGATGGATACGAATAGATTGAATTTCAGGTCCGGCGAAATAATTGCCGCTGCCCTTACCTATGGCGAAGTCTCGGCCCCATCGTTTATATATTCCGATTCGCTGCGATTTTATGCACCAATTACCATATTTGCCTCCACACAGCCGGCAAAATATGTTACAAGTGCCCCGGCGTATTTGGAAACGGGCAAGAGCTATCTGCTTGTAATTACTAATTCGGGCAACGAGACCCGGATTACACTGATAGAGGAAGATGACGTGGATGGCGAGATTGATTATTTGGATGAGGGCGTATTTGTTGAAGTTGTCCATGCGCTGCCGGGGCCGGTTTCCGATAATACGGTATCGGTCGATATTGTTGATGTGGTCTCACAGGCTGTTGTGTATTATGCCTCTTCATTGGCCACTGTTGTTACCCAAGGGGCCCATACGATAGAAATTGCCGGCAAAACTGTTTCATTCGATGCCGAATTGGGCAAGAGGAACCTGTTTATTTTATGTGGCGAAGCTGATAACCCGGAAATATTGCAGTTCTCTTCCGATCCGATGAACCCGGGCGACAATGATTACAAAAGGCGTTTCATAAATGCAACTTCAGAGAATCCCTTTATATCAGTCAGGTTCAATACCGCTATAAAGAATCCTGATATAGCTGACATCATTATTCAGTTTGGCCAGGCGTCCGAAGCTTTTACCGTAACCCGGGAGAATAAAATCAGTTTATATTTTTTCAATCCGGAAATCAGCGATACGGATTTTATTTCGCAGGTTAATGACCTTTCCTTCAACTTCAGAAAGAGTTATTCTATTATTTTTGCCGGCAGCGAGAAGTATGGCGGATATTCGATAATTGTTCAGCAGGAATTCTGACCCCATTCAGCGGGTTGGCCGTTCAAATGAATATTGTGATATGAATATTGTGAAAGTGAATATTGTGATATGAATATTGTGATATGAATATTGTGAAAATGAATATTGTGAAAGTGAATATTGTGAAAATGAATATTGTGAAAATGAATATTGTGAAAGTGAATATTGTGAAAATGAATATTGTGATTAATAATGTTATGATTTGTTATTGTGTTTATAACAATCCGTTTTATATTAAAACATCATTTAGTGTGAATGAATTGTAATTCTATTAATGTAATTATTTTTCTAATTGGAGAGTGTATGTACAGGTTCAATACTAAGAATATTTTGTCATTATTAATGCTAATTGCAATATTAATGCTTTCAACAATCCGCGATGGATATGCCGTATCCGGCCAAAACAAATCGACGAAGCAGAGCAGATTGCAAACGGCTTATACAATCGTTCTGCCCGGGGCGGACATGGGCAATAATATGTTTACCAAAGCGAAAGTGTACGAAATCCCAAAAGTATCAAAAGATTATTACGTCCCAAATTCGGTAATCGTTAAAACGAAAAATCGCCAGATTATATCTCCGGCGGGCAAACAATTCGGTTCGTCGGTACTGAATTCATCAATTGATGATTTGGGCATCGAAAATGTAAGGGCGCCTTATGAAAAATATGGGGATGCCGATTATGATTCGCCAGATTATACCGGAATAAGCCGGATATATGAAATCCGATATGCCGCACCGGTAGACCCCTACGACGTATGCCGCGAGCTAATGAAAAATCCTGAAATCGAATATGCCGTTCCTCAGTTTTATTCCTATACAACCGAATTCACCCCCAATGATTCGCGGTTTGGAAATCAATACGCCCTGGCAAGGATTGAAGCAGAGAAAGCCTGGGATATTTCTACGGGCGACTCAGAAGTCTTGATTGCAATTATTGACACGGGAATTGACTGGACCCACGAGGATTTGATAGATAATATCTGGATTAACCCGGGCGAGGTGGAAGGCGATGGAATTGACAACGACGGCAATGGCAAGATAGATGATGTGCGGGGCTGGGACTTTATCGGCAATGTTAGCCGTCAGCAGTTTTTTTCCGGGCAGTCCAATCCCGACAACGACACCAAGCCTGTTCATTCGAGCAATACGCACGGAACGCATGTTAGCGGGTGCGCGGCTGCTACAACCGATAATGGGAAAGGCGTTGCAAGCCCGGGGTTCAATAGCAAGATACTTCCGATTAAATGTTCGGCCGACAACACAAGTGCTGTTCAAGGCAAATTAATGAGAACTTATGAAGCAATTATGTATGCCGCCGAGCTTGGAGCAAAGGTAATAAATTGCAGCTGGGGCGGCCCGGGATTCAGCCCATATAATCAGGATGTGATAAATCAGGTGACAGCGATGGGCACTCTCATCGTTGCAGCTTCCGGCAATGATAATAGCTTAATAGATGACGGCAGTTTCTATCCGGCTGGATATGATAACGTGCTATGTGTTGGTGCCACACGCTCAAACGACCGAATAGCTTGGTTTTCCAATTACGGCCACAAAGTTACGGTTTATGGCCCGGGTGATAGGATATTAGCTACTAATCCCGGCAATAATTATGGAAACAAAAGTGGAACTTCGATGGCATCGCCCATCGTTGCCGGAATTGCCGGATTGGTTCTCGATGTTCACAAGGATTGGACCCCGGCTCAGGTAATTCACCAAATAAGAAGTACATCCGATAATGTTGTGGCATCCGGCCCGTCGATTAGGCCGATACAATACGGCAGGGTAAATGCTTATAAAGCACTAAGTTATAATAGCGCCGCATTCCCCGCAAACAAAGTTCCCGGCGTAGGCATCTCCGAACAATACTTCTTTGACGGAGATATTATTAACGATTTTGAGCGATATGCTGTCAGGTATACATTAACAAATTACCTGGCCGGTGTAACCGGATTAAGTGTCAAGGTAACGCCATTGGATTATTTTGTAAGCGTCGACAGGGAGAACGTTAATATTGGCAGCCTTTTGGCCGGTTCAACCAAAAATTTCACTCTGAATGTTCAATTAAGTGAAGAAACTCCCTGGTATAGTGGGACTGCAAAATTGCTTTTCACCTACGAGGCCGATGGCTATACCGATTATGAATTGGTCAGCATTCCATTTAAATTATCATCTCCCAATATGTTCAAGCATGTAATTGAAGTGTCCGATGGATCTGTGGTGTGGCAAGGTGTATCATCGCCTTCGAAGAATGCATTTTGGGCCGTTGGCCGGTCTTCTAACGGACGTGGAGTATTCTACAGGAACGGATCCCAAGGCGCCGCCAATCTGGATAATTCACCGGCAACGGCAGTATATGCCTTTGATGCTTCGCGTGCTATCGCAGCGATAAGCCCCGAAGGTGGAGATGCGATAATTGCAACAACCACCAATGGCGGCCAGAACTGGGATAAGCAAAACGTGGGCGCCATAGCTGATTTTATTAATGGTATCCATTTCTTCGACGATCAAAACGGATTATTCCTTGCCGACCCGAAGAACAATACCTGGAGGGTTGGAAGAACAACAAATGTCGGAGCCGATTGGAGTTTGATTGCTAATCTACCAAAGCCATTATACGAAGAAGCAAGTATCGTTGAAGCATCATACCAGCTTAATGATAACGTATGGTTCGGAACGAATAAAGGCAGGCTGATATATACGAACGACAGAGGTGTTTCATGGAAATCATCTACTGTTTTCGATGGTGGTATTGTCCGGTATGTATCCTTTGTTAACAATGATTCGGGAATGGTGGTCTATTCCGAAAGCCCTGACAGCAATGGCCCGTGGATTGCTTCGATAACTTTGGATGGCGGAGAAACATGGATGCAGAGGCATAATTTTACCGAAGAGAATAATTTGCAGCCGGTCAGCATATATTCTCCGCAAAATTCAGCTAAGATGATTGTAACAATGCTGTCCGGCGAGATTATCGCAACTAACGACCTGGGCAGATATTGGGATCCGATATTATCTTACAAGTACTCGAATGTAACTAATGCAGCTGCGTCGTCTTCCGTCCAGGATGTCCGGTTGTGGATGGCCGGAGCCGATATATCCTACGTTGATTTCACCTATGAACCGGACAATGCTTCCCGTGTGTTGAATATTACTACCGGCAACACTTATGATTTTGATACTGTGAATATTGGGACAAACACTACGGGGAAAGTAGGTTTGGAAAATCTTGGCAACGTTAGATTAAATATTAGCGATATTTCATTTTCGTATACCAACAGCACCTCGGAAGAATTTTATCTGTTCCTGTCCCAGCCCAGCGAGATTCAGCCCGGAGAGTCGAAGAATATTACGGTAAGGTTTTCGCCCGGCGCAGTTGGAAGAAGGGATGCTGTATTAATAGTCAATAGCAATGCCGAGGGCAGCCCTCATAGTGTTAACCTAACAGGCTTTAGCAGAGACCCGTCAACTGTTGAATCCGATGAAATCGAATCGATTATTAGTCTGAATGTCCTTCCGAATCCCGTTGCCGGCGAGGCCGAGATCAGTTATATTTTGACAAAAGATGAAAGAGTATTAATTGATATAGTCGATATGAGGGGAGGGCAGGTGATTAACCTGTTTCGGGGCATGGCTTTAGCAGGTGAGAATTTAAGGAATATGAACACTGCCAATTTGGTTCCGGGTGTATATTTTGTCAATCTTACTATCGGCAAAAGGTTTATCCGTAAGAAATTCGTAGTAGTCGATTGACATTTATCGGTTCATTTTTTTGGTCATAACTAATATTATGGCATAGGAAATGAAGTAGGGGCGAGCGGCCGTTCGCCCCACCTATAGCCTGCCCCCACGATTTCAAAGTATTCACTTCAAAATAGAATTAACCCGCATTATTCATAATATATTCAAAACACCTGACAGGCAATGGATAATAGATATTTAAGATAACTCAAATAATAAGCCAAACATAATCACCGTCGGATCGGTCTAACTCGTATATTCCCTTAGAGATATGAAGCTCTTGAGTAAAAGTCCCGCAATATGCGGGTTAACCCAACAACCCTCCGAGCAGGCCAGCCCGAGATCACCACATGAGAAAACAGAAGCTATATGACAAAGGTACAGCAAGTCTGCCATAATGTCATAAGCATTGCTGACAAATATGCAGCCCGTCTGCCTCCAATTCTGCCAAAACCATCGGATTACTGCAAATATTTCAGTTATTCCACATTGGCACACTATTAGCAATAAGAGTAGCGAGTCACGCCGGTGACACAAATTCAAGTGATATAAAAAATAATTTATGGAGGTATATTATGGGAATAATAAGAATTGATCCGTTCAGGGGTTTTGATTCATTGTCACGAAAAATGAATCAGGTTATGAATGATTTCGAAAAGGGGTTTACCGTTGAAAGCGGCGGATTCAACCCGAGAATTGACATGCAGGATACCGAAGATAGCATCATTGTGTACGTAGAACTGCCGGGAATGAAGAAAGATGAGGTCAATATATCAATTAATGAAGACAGGCTGCTGACTCTAAAAGGCGAGAAAGCCCGCAATGACGATGATAAAGATATTAGCTTTATCCGCAGGGAAAGGGATTTCGGCGAATTCACCAGAACTTTTGTTCTTCCCGACGATACGAATATCGAAGAAGTTTCTGCCAATTTTGACAATGGTATACTGAGGATTGAAATTGCAAAATTAGAGCCGCAGAAACCAAAAGAAATTAATGTTGAGATTAAATAATCATCATTTACAATCGAATAATTAGAAGCTATTATTGTTAGAAATTATAATAATCATTTGGTTATAAATTGAATATATAGGAGGTGTGTTATGTCAATAGTAAGATTTGATCCGTTCAGGAATTTCGAGGGGCTCACCCGCAGAATGAACAGCTTTATGAGCGAATTCGACAAGGGCCTGGGTCTGGAATTCGGAGATTTTTCGCCTAAAGTCGATATATCCGAAGATGAAAAGCATATATATTTTCATGCAGAGTTGCCGGGGCTTGACAAAGAAGATGTCAAAGTTACTATCAACAACGATGTATTGATTATCAAAGGCGAAAAGAAACGCGAGGAAAAGATAGAGGAAAACGATGAAGACAATTGCTTCATCAGAGTAGAAAGAAGGTTTGGCGAGTTTTCAAGGTCGTTTGTGCTGCCGGATAATATTAACAGCGACAGCATATCGGCTAAGGTTAACAACGGGGTGCTGGACATCTCGATTGAGAAAACAGAACCTGAAAAGCCAAAAGAAGTTAAAGTTGAAATATCGTAACGCATATTATAGGGGCGGACGGCCGTTCGCCCCTACATTTGAAATAAAATGGAAAATAAGATAAATGATAGATGGAGGAAAAAATGATGATAATGTTAAAGCCAGATAGAATACGCAGAATGCTGCACCCTTACGATGATTTTGATAAGATTATGGATTCATGCCAGTATCGGCGTGGGGAAGTAAGGAAATTTGACAGTCATTTCAGGCCGCCGGTAGATATTTTCGAAGATGAGAATAATCTTAATTTGAACGTTGAGCTGCCCGGTGTGGCAGGCAATGATGTGGAAATCAAGGTGTTCGATGAAATAATTTTATCTATTAGCGGAGAAAAGAAAGCAATCGAAGGCGAGGAAAGGCCAGTCCGAAGTGAAAGAAGCTTCGGCGAGTTCAAACGCTCTTTCCGGTTGCCGGATTATATTGATAGTAATAATATTAATGCAAGATTTGACGATGGAGTATTGAAGATAGAATTGCCAAGAAAAGAAGAAGCGAAGCCGCGTGAAATTGACATCGAAGTTAATTAAGAAGTTAATTAGGGATTAAGCAAAAGGGCTGTCAGATTTTTGTATTAAATATTATCCTACATCAACGATGGCAAGATTGCTAAAAGCTTTCTTGCTGTCGTGCGTTATATGGAAATTAAGAAATAACAAAAATAGATATTGATATAAATAAGTAAATATTGAATATTAGAAATTAAATAATTAATGAATTAATCAAAGAAAAAGGGAGAATTATTATGGGAAAAATTATAGGAATTGACCTGGGAACAACCAACTCGTGTGTGGCCGTTATGGAGGGCGCCACGCCAACTGTGATAGCGAACACAGAAGGCACAAGGACTACGCCATCGATGGTTGGTTTTGCCAAGAACGGCGAAAGGCTTGTTGGCCAGGCAGCCAAACGCCAGGCGGTGACCAATCCGAATAATACGGTCTATTCGATCAAAAG
Organism: Bacteroidota bacterium; assembly: GCA_024278075.1. Lineage (GTDB taxonomy): Bacteria > Bacteroidota > Ignavibacteria > Kapaibacteriales > UBA2268 > JAJRTW01. The sequence goes on from JAJRTW010000008.1 coordinate 21,600, forward strand.
GTTTATGGGCCGCAGGATTGAAGAAGTCACCGAAGAGTCTACAATGGTGCCGTTCAAGGTGGTATCATCCAAGGACGGGCAGACTATCCGCGCCGATATTGACGGCCGGCTCTATTCCGCTCCGGAGATTTCGGCAATGGTATTGCAGAAAATGAAGCAGACAGCCGAGGAATATCTTGGCCAGAAAGTTGAAGAAGCTGTCATTACTGTGCCTGCTTATTTCAACGACTCGCAACGCCAGGCCACAAAAGACGCCGGCGAGATTGCAGGCCTTAAGGTTCGCAGAATTATCAACGAACCGACAGCAGCTGCATTGGCTTACGGCCTGGACAAAAAAGGCAAGAATATGACGGTTGCCGTCTATGACCTTGGCGGCGGCACTTTCGATATCTCGGTCCTTGAGATCGGCGAAGGAGTCTTCGAGGTGAAGTCGACCAATGGCGACACTCATCTTGGTGGCGATAATTTCGACCAGAAACTGATTGATTATCTCGCAGATGAATTTAATAAGCAGGAAGGAATCGACTTGCGAAAAGATGCGATGGCATTGCAGAGGTTGCGCGAGGCCGCCGAGAAGGCAAAGGTAGAGCTTTCGCAGATGCTTCAGACGGAAGTGAACCTTCCGTTTGTCACAGCAACTCACGACGGCCCCAAGCATTTGAATATCAACATAACGCGGGCTACGTTCGAAAGCCTTTGCTCGGATTTATTCGAAAGGACGCTTAAGCCTTGCGAGGTTGCACTGAAGGATGCTAAGATGACCCCGAATGATATTGATGAGATTATCCTTGTTGGCGGTTCCACAAGGATTCCGAAAATCCAGGCTCTGGTTAAACAGTTCTTCGGCAAAGATCCGTCGAAGGGTGTGAACCCCGATGAAGTCGTTGCTATCGGTGCTGCCATTCAGGGCGGCGTTTTGGCCGGAGATGTCAGCGATGTATTGCTGCTCGATGTGACTCCGCTTACGCTCGGAATCGAAACTCTGGGCGGGGTGACAACTGCAATGATTCCGGCCAACACCACTATCCCTACGAAAAAGACGGAGATATTCTCAACGGCATCTGATAGCCAGACTTCTGTGGAGATTCACGTCCTGCAGGGCGATAGGTCGATGGCAAGGGACAATCGCTCGCTTGGAAGATTCCATCTCGACGGTATTCCGCCTTCTCCAAGGGGAATCCCGCAGGTTGAAGTAACATTTGATATTGATGCAAATGGAATTTTGGGCGTTACGGCTAAAGACAAAGCAACTAATAAGGAACAGAATATTCGCATAGAATCATCGAGCGGATTGTCGAAGGAAGAAGTTGAGAAGATGAAGACGGATGCGCAGTCCAACGCCGATGAGGACAAGAAACGCAAGGAGGAAATTGATTTGCGCAACCAGGCCGATTCGCTTGTTTACTCCACCGAGAAGCAACTGGCCGAGCTTGGCGATAAACTGTCGGATACTAATAAAGCAAAGATAACCGAAGCCAAGGAAAGGCTTGCCAAAGCTGTGAAGGACAATGCGGAAGATTTGCGTCCGGCAATGGATGAATTGAATAAAGTATGGAGCGAAGCTTCTTCGGAGATGTACCAGCAGCCCGAAGGGCAGCCCGGAGCGCCGCACCAGTCTGCGGATGAAGGGAATGCTGGCGGGAAACAGCAACCGGGGTCGGACGATTCTGATTCTAATGTCGAGGAAGCCGATTATACCGTAGTTGAGGACGAAGACGATAAGAAGTAATGTAGTAAATATCTGATTGAAAGGCTGTCGGAGAGAATCTGGCAGCCTTTTTTTGTGGATAATATCTTTACTGATACTTTAAAATATGCTATAAGAGCCTTCGAATATGCTATAAGAGCCTTCGAATATGCTATAAGAGCCTTCGAATATGCTATAAGAGCCTTCGAATATGCTATAAGAGCCTTCGAATATGCTATAAGAGCCTTCGAATATGCTATAAGAATCTTCGAATTATCACTAAATTAAATTATTAACTGGAAATGTGCGGGTTATTTCAGCTCTTTCTTCAAATATCTGCCGGTCAGGCTCTTTGTGATGTGTATTATTTCCTCCGGAGTTCCCTCGGCGATTATTCTGCCGCCTTTGCTGCCGCCCTCGGGGCCGAGATCGATTATCCAATCGGCACATTTAACCACATCAAGGTTATGCTCGACGATTACAACAGTATTGCCGCTGTCCACAAGCCGGTTGAGGAGCTTTAACAGGACATTAATATCCTCAAAATGCAGTCCGGTGGTTGGTTCATCAAGTAAATAAAGCGTTTTACCGGTGCTTTTCTTGGATAATTCGGTTGCGAGCTTGACTCTTTGTGCTTCTCCGCCTGATATAGTCGGCGATTGCTGGCCTAAAGTGATGTAGGTAAGCCCCACATCCATTAACGTTTGCAATTTACGTTTAATCCTCGGAATATCAGCAAAAAAATCATTGGCCTCCTCTACTGTCATGTCGAGAACATCAGAAATACTCTTCCCCTTATACTTTATTTGCAGTGTTTCGTTGTTATATCTTTTGCCATTACATGTTTCGCATTTGACATAAACTTCGGGCAGAAAGCTCATTTCGATTTTCCTGATTCCCGCACCCTGGCAATTCTCGCATCTTCCGTCTTTTACATTGAAAGAAAAGCGTCCGGGCTTGTATCCTCTGATTTTGGATTCGGGTAGAATGGCGTAAAAGTCCCTTATAAGCGTAAACATACCTGTATAAGTAGCCGGATTAGACCGGGGAGTGCGTCCGATTGGGGCCTGATTGATTTCTATTACCTTATCAATATTTTCGAGGCCTTTAATTTCCTTATAATCCAATGGAATAACAGTGGATTTATAGAAATGCCTTGCCAAAATGGGGTATAAAGTGTCATTGATAAGCGAGGATTTGCCCGATCCGCTCATTCCTGTGATGCAAATCATCTTTGCAAGCGGTAAATGCAGGTTAACATTCCGAAGATTATTGCCCGAAGCACCGGTTAGCTCTATTATTTTACTATTTCCTTCTCTTCTTGCCGCGGGGTAGGCGATTTTCTTTGCCGATGAGATGTAATCAGCGGTTAGCGAGTCTTTGTATTCATTTTTTAATAGATTAGAAGGCTTTGTGGAGAGGATTATTTCTCCGCCATGGACGCCCGCACCCGGGCCGATGTCGATTACATGGTCTGATTGCTCTATCATAGCCTTGTCGTGTTCGACCACAATAACGGTATTGCCCAAATCCCGCAGTTTTTTCAGCGATTTAATCAATTTATTATTGTCATGTTGGTGCAATCCGATGCTTGGTTCGTCCAGCACGTACATAATACCGACAAGTTTGCTTCCAATCTGCGACGCCAGTCTTATTCTTTGTGATTCGCCGCCGGACAAAGTGCGCACCGCCCGGCTTAAAGACAAATACGGCAGGCCAACATTAACAAGGAATTCCAATCGGGCTGATATTTCCTTTATTATCAGGTTGGAAATTATCTTTTCTCTGTCAGTTAATTTATTATTAAGGCTTTTGAAGTATTTCATATATGATCTAATATCGCTTATGGATACTTCGTGGATGTTCTTTCCGTGGATAAGCACCGATAGATTCTCGGGCCTGAGCCTTCCGCCTTTGCACACCTCGCATATATCGGCCGACATATTGGCCTCGAGTCTTTTTCTTGTCGGAGCAGTGGCGGAATTGAGGTATTGATGCCACATGATGGGGAATATACCGGTAAATTTCTGTTTATAACTTATCGTGGAGCCTTCGGCAAAGGCATAATCTATTTCAATATCTTCGCTGCCATCGCCATAGAGCAGTTTGTTGAGAGTTATATCATCATAATCCTTTATTGGAGCATCGAGATCGATTTTATTATGTTCGGCAAATGCTTTCAATTGAGTCCAGACCCAGTTAACTCTTCTTTTTACAAGCGGTAGCAATCCTCCTTTGTTAATAGAAATTGATTTATCGGGTATGGAAAGGGCTACATGGAATTTTTTGATTACTCCGAGGCCTTCGCAATTATTGCAGGCGCCGTAAGGAGAGTTGAACGAGAACATATTAGGGGCCAGCGGCTCGTAGGATTTGCCGCAATCGGGGCATGAATATGCAGTGCTGAAGAGTTTTTCCTGCCAAATGCCTTTATTTTCATATAAAATCATCATAGAGCCTTCGCCGCGCCGTGCGGCAAGCTCTACCGATTCGCTGATTCTATGTTCTTGTTCATCATTAACGACGCATCGGTCTATCACCAGTTCAATATTATGGATTTGATACCGTTTGGCCTGCATTCCACTTTTAAGCAAGAGCAATACACCATCGAGTCTTACTCTTGTAAAGCCTTGTTTTATTAATGTTTCGAATAATTCCCTGTAATGACCTTTTCTTCCGCGAATTAAAGGTGCTAAGATCTGAATTTTTTTATCTGAATAATTGTCAAAAATGTCGTCGGTGATTTGATCGGTAGATTTTTGGACTACCGGAATCTTGCATTTGATGCAGTGCTGCACGCCAATCTTGGCATAAAGCAGCCTTAGGTAGTCATATATCTCTGTTACGGTGCCGACAGTCGAGCGGGGGTTTTTGCTCAGGGATTTTTGCTCGATAGAAATGGCAGGGGAGAGGCCCTCTATGCTGTCGACTTTTGGTTTCTTCAGCATTCCGAGGAATTGCCTTGCATAGGCCGACAGGCATTCGACATATCTCCGCTGGCCTTCGGCATATAGGGTGTCGAAAGCCAGGCTGGACTTGCCGGAACCGGACAGGCCGGTGATGACAACTAATTTATCCCTCGGGATTTCGAGGTTGATGTTCTTTAGGTTATGCTCGCGTGCGCCCCTGATAGAGATGCGGTCTAATACACTGAACGCATTGGATTCGGTGTTGTTAATACAGGAGCCTTTTATATTAGTATTGGCTGAGTTTGCTTCTTTATTCGGGCCAGTATTATTAATCGAGCTTTCGGGCATTTGACGAATAATTATGTTCAGTAAAATGTAAACCGCAAGATAATATAAAACGGTGAAAGAGGGAATAGTATTTTGGAATTATTTTGAGCAGGAAAAGGGGAAAACCGACTTTTGTAAATTCCAATTTGTTATTCCCGTCATAACACCGGAGATGTTATCAACAACAAAATGCAGGGGATCGAAGAATCCGCCAGCCCGTATGAATGCCTGATTCTTTAATTGCTCAGAATTAACCCCAATACTGTTCATAAAAAATACAAGATGTCTGGCGGGCAAAGGATAGCAAATGTTATAAAATATTCAAATAAATCTTCTGGCAAGCGGGGAATCTGCATCCTCGCCCCAATTGTGGAAAGCTTCTTAGCAATTATAGGCTTATCCCTATTGTCAATGAGAAAATTTCAGACTATTTTTGTGATTATCCAAATGGGCCTACAATGGCTTGGCCTTTATTAATTTTCATCCTACAGGAGCGTTGTAGCCAGAGTTTAATTCCACATTGTGGGTTTATATTCAGAATTAGAAATATAAGAAAAATTACTCATTGTTTAAAGGTGCAACGGAGTTCAGGAATTCTTTGAACGGCTGCCAGAATTGATCTCCCGCAACTTCGAATATGTCGTTATGCCCGGCACCCTTGATTATGAACATCTCCTTTGGCCCGATTGCTGCTTCGTATATGGCAATGCCTTGTTGCACAGGTACAATATCGTCCGCATCTCCATGGAACGATAACAACGGAACATTTACTTTTCGGATTTTGGATTTGGATGCGAAACGGCCCTTAACCAGCGGAGCAAGGAAGCCAAGGCCAATATCTTTTGCCATTTGCCTTCCCGACCTGATAGTGCTCATAACTACCACACCGGCAAAATTCATGCCTTGCGCCGCATCGATAGCAACTGCGCCGCCAAGCGACCGCCCGAACAGAACTATGCGGTGCTCCGGAATTTCCCGTTGCGACGTTATATAATCAATCGCTGCCTTTGCGTCAATATAAATCCCCTTTTCATCCGGTTTTCCTTCGCTGAAGCCATATCCCCGATAATCGACAATAAGGACGTTTGCATCCAATTCAGACATCTGCCTGGCAATGTATAATAGCTGCCATGCAGCGGCGGCATTGCCGTGAAAATAGATGATTGCCCTGTTAGATTCCGGACGGGGCAGATAAAAACCGTGAATACTTAAGCCGTCGGAGGTTGGAAAGTACACTTCCTCGATGGGGACGCCGAGCTGATCGCCGGTGACATGCTCGCCGCCAATAGGGTGGAATGCTATGCTGTTTATCATGCTTTCAATTATTACCGGCAAAAGCAGCCATATCACAGAAGCCATTACGATAACAGCAATTACTATTTTCCAAGATAATGACATATATTTATCATAATATATTATTTTCCAAAATGTATTCGATCCAAATTAACATAATCTATTTGATAATAAACAATTTCTTAATAACCCAGCCCAGCCCATATCCAATATACCCAATCGGCCCGAGGATTGTTTCAGTTTTAAATTCAACAGATATTAATGAGTAATCCACCCTGCTCTTTAAACTTTTCAATATCCCCTCCATTGAATCAATCTCGGCTTGCACACGGGTCATTTCCCTTTCAATCGAAAGGATATCCTGTACGTTCATTGCCCGGTCGAGAAGCTTTCTAAGCCTGTCCCTGAGGGCAATAGCATTTTTCAACCGCGCATCGGTATCAATATAAGATTCGGTAATATCTTCCGAAGTAATTTGCCGTGAAAGTTCAACACCAAATTGTGAAATGCCATCAAGCGTAGTGTTAAGAATAGACGAAGGTATCCGAATTGAAATAATGGCTCGTTTTGCATTTATTAAATTCTCACTTTCGATATACCCACCCTTCTTAGATATTAAATCTTTGGTTTGGGTAATGGCATTTTCGACATTCTCAATTTCGATAACCATTGATGACTCCCTTATCATCATACGGCCGGAAACAGAAGAATTCTTAGACTGTGGAGCAAGAGCCGGGTTTTTCACCCCTTGTGAGGTGGCACATCCTGAAAAGGAATATCCAAGAATGAGCAATAGTAAAAGGGGAATAGCAATAGATTTTGATGTTTGCATCCGATCACTCCGAAAAATTGAACTTCAGAACTTGCCAATAATACGGCGATATTACCATACTGTTACAAATATATCAAATTATCTTGATTTAATACAGATTTGATCTATTATTGAGTTTTTAATAAGAGAAATATAATATATCTGAAATCAGTAGTGTCCGGTTAAAAAATGAGGGACGTTATTAATATATACTTGATTATTATGGTCTGTCATTTCGAACGATGTGAGAAACTTAGTTATAGCTCATTCCATGTACCGTCAGTTGTTACAACTGACGAAATAAG
>JAJRTW010000176.1 GCA_024278075.1 Bacteroidota bacterium
AAATTATTCCGGTCAAATATGCCTCAGGAAAACTCATTGAAAATCAGCTTGTATTTACATGTTATTTTCCTGTGGAAACAGTGCTGGTTTTCACACGTTTTCAAAAGCTGTGTTTGTCTCATTACCGCTGAGCCTATACACAAGTACATAGATTTTATCAGCACTTGTTTGTAAACCAACAAAAATCTTCCTTGTTATATCCTTTAATTTTAATGGCATCGAATTTAATTTCTTGAATAATTTAAAAGTCTTATTATCAAAAATATTCCATTTGTCATTTAATAATTGAATATTATCAATCTCAATAGATTTTTTTGTTCTTAAATTATTTTTGAAATCCTCCTTCAAATTAAATTCTTTAAAATAGAATTTATTCTTTTCTATTTTATCCATAAAGAATAAACAAGTGTATGTTGTTGCATTCTCAAATATTTGATTAGCTCCAAAACTTATTATTTCTTTAATAGCATTATGTTTGGTTAAGTATTTTCTTATATTTTCTCCCATTTGTGCTTGAAAAAACTTATGGGGGAGAATATATCCAGTAATTCCTTTCTCAGAAATCAGATTAAATGCTTTTTCAAGAAATACCAAGTAAATATCAATATTTTTTGATGAAGCTGAAATATAGTTACTCTTAAAATAAGGGATGCATTCTTTTTGGCTCTCCATCATTGTCTGCAATTTAATATACGGCGGATTCCCAATAACACAATCAAAGCCGCCGGCTGGAATTGGCTCGAAAGCTTTTTCCGGTTTGGTAATCGCAGACGGCTGTCCCGAAGCAGACGGCTGAAGCCGTCTGTTGTGAGGGGCTATATCATCCGCAACGGTGGGCTTCAGCCCACTGCTCAAACTGCCTGTATCATCGGCGGACGGATGATCTTCTGCAGACGGCTGAAGCCGTCTGTTGCATGGTGGGTAATCATGCTTTTTGTGATTGTTGTTTATGTATTCTATAGCTTCAAACAAGTGTTGTTGGCTCTTGATATTGGTTTTGCTGAAGCTCTTTGCCCATATTTTGTTTTGCTTGCCACCGCCCGCAACAGAGAGCTTCAGCTCTCTGCACAGCTCATGTGATGAATAGCCCTTCAGCTTCCTGACTGTTTCCGTTACCTCTTCTTCACCACAAACCATCAACATGTGCACGTGGTCCGGCAGTACGTTTAATGCAAGCACTCGGATTTGTTGTTTCATTTCAATGATTTTATTTTCAAGATAACCGACAATCATATCCCTCATAGGCACATCCATTTCAAAGGGCTTGCCTTTGTTTGCATGCACCCTGATCATTCTTTCACTTACACGGCTGTTATGAGTAACCCATGTTATATGGAATGCTTTTAGTGGTTTGTCAAAGAATATCTCCGGGAATTCATCTTCCCAATCGAAACAGTTGATTTTTCTTTGCTCGTACATATCGAAGAGCTGCAAATCCTTATCGCCGTAGAAATCCGTTCCTATCAGCGAGTTACCGCATTTAATGTTATTTTCGAGATTTGGCAGTAATGCATCTTTGGAATCCTTATGGAATAATTGTCTTTCGAATTCAACAATTTCTCCTTCCATTAATGTCAGGAGCAGAGAAAGCTTCGTCACTTCCACAGCCTGCGAGTCAATATCCACACCGTAGATATTATTCAATAATATCTTTCTTTTTTCCCTGATGGACAGCCGGAAGGTTTTTGTCCCGATCATGTATATTTTTCCATCTTTCAGTGCTTTCTTCTTTCTTCTTGGGTGGGTATAATATTCCAGGTGATAATCCAGCAAATACTTGAAAGCCCCGACAAGGAAGCTGCCACTACCGCAGGCAGGGTCGAGGATACGCAGGCTCTCAATGGCAGACGGCTGAAGCTGATGATGAGATGATTTACTTGCATCTGCAGACGGCTGAAGCCGTCTGTTGCGGGGGGCTTCCTTATCCGCAACAGTGGGCTTCAGCCCACTGCCCGAACTGCCCGAACTGCTTCCACCTATCTTTTTGCCAACCGTATTTTCCACTATATAATCAACGATATACTTAGGCGTATAATAAACCCCGCCGGCTTTGCGTACTTCGGGTTTCTCTTCGACTTTTGCCTGATGTCCCTGTGTCAGCCGGATAGTTTTCCCGAGGAACTGTTCGTATATATGCCCGAGTATTTCTATTGGCAGAACAGAGAACTCATAAGGTGCGGGATAATAAAGGTCTTTTATTATTGATTTGAATATTTTATCATCGATAGTAAGATTATCGAGCCAGTTTACAATGGCAAACAACCCGGAATTATATTTGTTATTTGAAATTGTGAAGTATTTAACAAGCAAAGAATAAATCTCTTTTTTTCCGGCAAATGCTTGGAGTGAAGCATAAATCTCAGTATTGCGGTCTTCAGCCATACGCAAGAAGATAATTCTATCAATAATCTTCTGAACAGCTTCATTAAGCTGGTAAATATCAATTTCTTTGTTTCGAAGTGCAATATTCTTTGCGAGTTTGAACCTCCAGTTGTCGATAAGTTCTAATAAACCTTTATCAACGGATTGGATTCCCTTTTTCTTTTTTGTGCTTGAGGCATATTCTTTAAGTTTTCCTTCTAAAACGGCTTGTTTTGATATAAGATTATTAAGGTAATCCCAATTCTTTTCATAATCATCGTATTTACAGTAGAAAATCCGGGCAATGGATGCATTGTCATTTTCATTCGGCCTTATCCTTGTATCATAAATGGCAAGTTCTTCGAAATCAGTTAGAATAGAAATTGGCAACCCGGCTGTGTGTCCGTACCTGCGTATTTGGTAGGCTGGTTTTATGTCGTCATGGATATTAACAGACGGCCTTTTTGCTTCGACAAAAAATTGCCTTTCTTTTAATAACCTAAATGAATAATCGGGAGATTTATGCTTTCCCTTAATCCTTACTTTATCTTCTCTTATTACTTCTCTGGAATCCTCAGTAGTTTCTGATCCCCTGAGAACATTCCATCCGAGCAATTCAAAAAACCAATCAATAAAATCAGTTCTTGTATTTGCTTCATCGTAACGAGAACTTTTGTGGTAATCAATATCCTTTCTGAAATCTTCAACGAGTTGCTTAATACTGTTTGCCATTTTATCTTCAGATTAAATTAATAAATACATAGATTCAACAAAATTAATATACTAATAAAATAGATGATCCTAAAAGTAATTTAGTTGCGGATATGATGACGATGGTGGCAGGTTTGCCCACGACGAGCATACTTAGGAATTTCTATCCATTACAAACAGTATTTTCCTAATATTTGTTTGATTAATTCTTAATTTACATTCATAACAAAAAGCAACTAATTCAAAAGACAGATGAAAGAATGTTCGAAAAGCTCCTGAAAAACATATACCTGAATTTCGGCGGTGGCCCCGAAGAAACATACAGGCATGAAACATTTGTGTCGTCACTAAAATCCATCCGTTATTATCTGGTAGTATCAATCATCCTGTTTGCCGGGTTCGCTTTGCTGGATTATTGGGCAATGCCGTACTCAAGGGATACTGCACTGTTTATCCGTTTTGCTGTCGTAATTCCGGGGCTTAGCCTTGTTTTTACGGCAGCGTATCTGAATATTTTCGAGAAATATCACCAGCCGGTATTAACCGCCGCCGTGCTTCTTCAGGGGTACGCCTATCTTTTTATGATAGCTGTGGCAGGGGTGGGCGATCTGGCCTACACCAGCTATTACTCCGCATTGTTCTTAGTAATATTGCTGCCGCTGATTCTCCTCAAGCTGCGGTTCTATTACATTTTTCTGATAGTCCTGTTTATCGTTATTGGTTATGAATATGTATCGATAAATGTACAGAGGATGTTCGAGGGTGGGGCCGATGGCTGGCAACTGCCGGTGCTAATTAATAACAACTTCTTTTTTATTACTATTAATTTAGGGTGGTTGGCCTTGGGATATTTGCTGGATAGTTCCCGGCGCCGGAATTATTTGCAAAACCATAACGCCGCCAATGCCATAAAGATTTTAGAGAAAGAAAAAGCCGATATAATCAGCCAAAGGGATAAGCTAAGGTTAACACTTGCAGAATTAAAGGTTGTTGAGAAGAGGATGTCGGCCATCGTTAATAATGATATTGCCGGAATTGGCATACTCGGCCTGAAGAATAATTATAAATTCGTTAATTCCAAATGGGCCGGAATGTTGGGATATACCGAGCAGGAACTGCTTGGCGAAAGGGCTTTCCAGGTGACTCATCCGGAAGACAGAGAGCGGTCGGATGATTTTTTCAGGAAATTAATCGAAGGGAGCTTGACGGTTTTTAATCTTGAGAAGAGATATGTGCGCAAAGACGGCAGCTTTTTTTGGGGCAATATGAATATATCACCTGTTCAAAATGAGAAAGGCGAAGCCGAGGATATTATAGCAATCGTGGTCGACATTACCAAAAGAAGAGAGTTTGAGGAACACCTCTACGAATCCCGTGAAAACCTAAGGCAGCTCAATGACGAAAAAGACAGATTCCTCAAGCGTATAAATAATGAATTATTGTTTGCCGCCGAGCACGTAAGGTCGCTGATTCCCAAGAAGATAAAGCAAGGCCGGATACGCACCGATTGGCAGTTAATCCCATCGGAGGACCTTGGCGGCGATTCGTTCGGGTATCATTGGCTGGATGAAGAGCATTTTGCTATTTACCTTGTGGATGTTTGCGGGCATGGAGTTGCCCCGGCGCTCCATTCGATTTCGGTTATAAATACGATCCGGAGCCAGACCCTTCCAAAGGCCGATTTTGCTAATCCCATGCAAGTTCTGAAAGCATTGAACGAAGCCTACCAGATGACAGACCATAACGATATGTACTTCACTATTTGGTATGGCATTTATAATAAAACTACAAGAGAGTTGAAATTTGCTTCGGCGGGCCATCCGGGGGCTTTGCTTGTTTCGAATGAATTAAAATCCGTTTCGGGTGAATCTGAATCCAAAGTACTGCAAACCAAAAACCTATTCATCGGCGGTTTGGAGGATTATGATTTCAAATCCGATTCAGTTGGATTGGAGGCGAATTCGACATTATTTGTTTTTTCAGATGGTGTCTATGAAGTAAACAAGGACATTAAAGTCAGCAAACCCGAGGGCCTGCATGGGTATCTGCTGGCCAAAATGAATGAGCAGCCATTTAAGCTTAAGAAAATATATAAGAAAGCCCTGAAGCTGAATTCCGGCCAAAAGCTCACCGATGATTTCTCGATAATGAGAATTGATTTCGATTGAATGAGAGGATGGAGAGCTGCGCCGAACCACCCCTGCGCCCCTGGGAAATGAAAGGGTAGCTCAATTCTTAATTGTTATTCCGTAGGGGCAGGTTCCAAACCTGCCCGATTACCCGCAACGTTTATATTCGGGATGGTTTGTGGCCGACCGCTGCAAACATCATTTTTTCTTATCCGTTAGTCTCAGGTTCACCGCATTTTCCGGGCTGACAATACTATCTCCGGTTTGCGCTTCGATTTCTTTTCTTGCGGTTCCGGCCACATGGCCGCCTTGCCGCGCAACCTCCTTGTTTTGAACAAAGGATTGCGGTTTTTTCTTTTTGGATATTTCAGTTGTCGAGGCTTCTGCGAGCATGTTTAATACAAGTTCGAGATTGGTCATATTGTCTCGCAGGCTCTGTTTCTTTAGGCCCTTGAATTTCTTGTATTCCTTAATGCTTTTATCTGCCCAAGCTTTTGTGATTTCATCGGTCAATATTGCAAATCCCAGCCCTTCTTTCACGCCTCGCTCCTGCCACTCATCGGTAAGTTCTTTTCTGACTTCGATACTTTTCAGTCGCTGGTTAATCCACTGCCTGGAATAGCCTTTTTTCAGATAAGTTTGCATTGCGCGGTCGAATGCGAGTTCGGGGTCTTCGGTTTCCTCGATACGCTCATATCCCACTTTCGCCAGCCAGAGCTTAAAGGGCTCGGCTTTGGGCGAGGGGATTGATTGGATAGTGCGGAGTAAATCCTCGGTAGTAAAGCAATCCGTATTATATCTCTTGCCATCTGAAGCGAGCATTTTCAGTTGTACGATATTATCGTACACCTCGCTGCCCTCTTGCAACAGCTTGGCTTTCAGGTCGGACCAATATCTTCTTGGGTTGGAACTATCGGTCAGAATAGCAACAACGTCAATAATGGAGAAGTACCATTGCTCATTATCATCGTCCCAATGCCGGCGGACTTTTTTTTGGTTGAACAGAATAATGGTGTTTTCTTTGTTCATTATTTAACTCGGATTTATTCTAAATTTTCAATTGTATTTCTATATCGTCGT
>JAJRTW010000177.1 GCA_024278075.1 Bacteroidota bacterium
AATGAATTATACTCATTTGCTGCAAATTATTCTAAAATAGGCAAATTAATTTGGGAAAATGTGGACGAATCGAAGTATAATGATTATGTAATTTATCCATCTTCGCAATCCGCCCTGTCAAAACCTCAGAACTTGGCGGCAGCACTCGATCCGGTGAACGTTGCACCGATTTCGTTAACGTGGGATTTAGTTGCCGAGGCGACATCTTATGATGTTTACGTTAATATAGCGGCAACAGGAGCGCCAGCGGGCAGTTTTTCGTTTTTGAATAATTTTCCGGCTCCGCCGGCACTGCTTCCGGCGATTTTCGAGAAGCGTAACTACTTTAAAATCAAGGCGATAAATGATACAGAAGTAAGCCCGTACAGTGATGAAGTATTTGTGGATGTGCCTGTAGGGCCGTAAGCGGCTTCGGATTCTAATTAAGTTCCTTCCGGAGCGGGGATTTAGAGATGTGTTTGTTTGAAACTCCCCTCTGGAGAGGCCGATTTTGTAAATGCAACCGATGTTACTTCTTCTGCTTCGGCTCGATTGCGGCGAACGCCCTGGTTTCGGTTGCATTTTGCAAATATAAATCATCAAGGAAAGTATTTGTACATATCTTTTCTATGAATCAGGCGGATTAATTGCACCTGTTTTTCTTCCATTAATAAGCCAAGCCTGTAATCTCCCAACCGGATTCGATAATAATTGCCGCTTCCCTTTAACTTCTTAAGATTCGGAATATCCCCAAGCTTTTCGGCATCCTGAATTCCAATTATAATGCGGACTAATTTACTTCTGATTGTCTTGTTCGAAATCTTATATACATCTTTTTCAAGTGATTTATCGATCTTTACAATCATTTTTGAAGTTCCTTCAGAAACTTACCGGTATCGACAAACTCTTCCGTCCTTCCTTGCTTTATCGCATATAAAAGCCCAATATCCTCTTGCTGCTCATCCGAAAGGATTTCGGCTTTTAAGCCTAATTTTCTTGCAAGCTCAAGAAGTAAATTCAAATCCGAAGCGGAGTCTGATGATAGAATTGCTGCTTTCATTTTAATATCCGTATTTGTTTTTATTGCTCTGTGTTTTAATAATAAAATTATAATTAAAGAAGCTGTTCGGGTTTATTTATTGCTTTCTGGGTTTATGTGGTTGAATGTTATTTATCATTTAGATATTCGTTATTTTCAGTCCATTATTTTTTATTTGCACAAGCAATGATCTCAATGTTTCAATATAATCATCTATGTCTTTTTCAGAGTACTTTTTTGAAATAACCCACTTTAGATTCGTTTTGGCATTTTCGAAGTTCTTAAGTTTTCTTAGATCATTTTTATAAATTGAGATCACTTTTTCGGAATTATTAACTTTTTTGGTAATTTCTTCAAAACCAGAATAAATGCTTTGTTTAAAAACTGAATTCGGTGGATAACCAAAACACAAAGCAACAAACGCATTTTCAAAAGGAACGTTTAAAGAAAATCCTTTCGACCCCCATCTAAACAATAGGTGTTCTTTGTCAGCAAAATCAAAGAGTTTCTCAAAAATATATTTTCCATTCTCGTCCAATGATTCTATAAATTTCATTCGATCTATTTTAGGTAATTGTGTCTCCGACTTCACTTTTTGCCTAATAAACTCCTCATCTCCAACCACAAAATCGCTGGAAATCATTTTCAGATTCGTATTGTTGACAAAATACTTGAATTCAACGCAATAAACATCAATACCTTTCTTTCTCAAATACAAAGAAGTTTGTTTGATTTCCTGGGTAATATCCTGAGCCACAATTACTAATTTGGAATTCTTATTCCACGAAATATTTAGATTAGAACCATTTTCATAATATTGTTGATGGTAGTCTTCGAGTTCAATTTCATCTCCCGAATAATTTTGAAATATTTCATTAAGTTGTTCATAGTCTAAATTATCAATGAATGAAGCATATTCAATTAATTGCGCAAGGGTTTCTCGGGGCGTTTTATCTCTTTTCAATTCTATGACAACCGTATTTCCGTGTTCGTCTATTCCTATCAAATCAATAAATGTATTTAGATTCGTTGCTACTTGTCTTCCGATTATTAGTATTCTACTGTTTTCAAAAAAGTATTCCGGATTGTTCTCAAGAAGGATTTCCAAATCAATCTCTTTATTACTTTCTTTGAATTCTTGTTCTTTAAATTGAACAAATTTCCCTTCATTGTTTATGGTAAATAGTTTCATGTTTTGCCTGGAAAAATATAACAATCTAATCTAATAATAAATCCTTCAATTGCAACGAATCATACTATTTATCCGAATAGCAACTTTAGCAACTTGTCCAAAGCACGAAACTTTGGACAAGTTTAAGAGTTTTAACCGTAACACCTGCTACTTCTTCACCTTCGGCTCGATAGCGGCGAACAGGGCGTCATCCCACGGATGGCCCTCGGCCAGCATCTGCCGCAGCTTGATGAAATCGCATTCCTGATGGCCGCGCACGCCCTCGTTGAATGCCTTAAAGCCGGCCTTCGCCTCGGTCATCATGTTCAGCGCCAGCCAATCGCGGTTGCTCTCCTTGTTCTTGTCCCAATGCTCCAGTTTGTGCTTGCGGAGCGAGTTAATCGTCTTGCTCAGGCAGTTGGGCATCAGCATCATAAGTTTCGTTGCAATCTTCTCGACGGCTGCATCCAATAAAGCCAAGTCCACTTCGCCCGATTTCATCATAGCCTTGGCGTCGGCCAGTGCCTGGCCGGATTTTGGCGTGCCATAAATCATCTCGCCTTTGTCGTTAATCCATTTATCGGTATGCACCATCGGGTTGGCAATGAACTCGCCATTTACTTTCAATGCAGGTACAATTTCGGTCAGCAGTCCGTGCCTCATCGCCTCGTGTGCCGACCACGGATCGCACACCGTGCAGGAGAACATAGCATTCTCGATTCCGACAAACAGCGGAAGAAAATCAGTTGAGCCGCCATCGGGGGCGCTGCCGTGCTTAGGGCCGGCTTGCCCGAAGCGTGCCAAATCCTGGGCGATAGAGAAATCGCAGGCCATACCGATTTCCTGTCCGCCGCCGATGCGCATTCCGTTCACACGACAAATCACCGGCTTGTCGTTCATCAGTATCGACGATACCATATCGTTGAATAGCCGCATATATTGCTTATATTCCTGCGGGTTGCCGGCATAATATTCGGCATATTCCTTCGTATTGCCGCCGGTGCAGAAGGCCTTGTCGCCGGCAGCGGTGAAAATAATCGAACTGACGCTCCTGTCATTGGATGCCTGACGCATTGCCATTATAACACCCTTGACCATGTTAGTCGTATAAGAGTTATACTGCCTGGGATTATCCATTATAATCCACGCATTATAAACTCCATCAACGGGGTTGCCCTGGAAATCGAGGCACGGGCGCTTGTCGTAAATAACGCCTTCATAATTAAAATCATCAGTGAGATTATGGCTGATAAGCATAATAACTCCATTTTAAAGTTGATAAAAATATTTGTAATGAATTACTTATGTTGAACTTCTTGTTACACTCTTCTATCGTTAACGAGCCGGGCGAAATACTCGAACGACCTGTTGAAAGTTTGTTCGGCTTCGGCCGGGAAGCAGCAGGCCGGCAGCTCGCGGCTTCGCAAGTGATATGCTATGCAATCGCAGCAGATTCCCTTTCGCGAGCAGGGCTCGTAGGTGCAGTTACATTTGACCAATATCGCTTCTTTTTTGCATTCCATAATCGTTCGTCCATTGCCAATTAATTGCCAATTATTGAAGAATAAAATTGATATTCTTCTACAATTTAGGTTTCAAATATACAAATTTCTGATAAACAATAATACAGTAAACTCGGATTGAGTTGTAACTTTTATAAAACCCATTTGTCTGTAGGTTTATTGAAGCAGGGATATGCTTTGTTTAGCCCGAATATTTAGTGCCTTTTTCTTTTAGCTTTTGTATATATCAGGAATTATGTCTGCCAGCCTTTGCTTGACTTATATCATGGATATTTGTATGAACAATGCAAGAAAATTTGTTGAATAAAAAAATAAAAAGGCGGGAAATGCAACAACCAAACAGGAGAACTTTACATGCAATTTGTTAGAACCATCTCGCTTGTTTTATTCATTGATTTTGCGCTGCTCATTTTCTCCAGCCCGGCATTTAGCCGGATCGGCAGCCACGATGCATTATCAATCAGCTCGCCGGTTATTTTCTATACTGACATTATTGCCGGCCCAAATAACGGAGGTGAAAATAATAATGGGGCTTATTTGACAATTAATGGAAAATATTTTGGGGACAGCCGGGAATCATCTACAGTCAAAATTGGCGGCGGTGAGGTTGCTGATTATAAGGTATGGTCGGATACTGAAATATCCGTTCAGCTTGGTTCTGCGGTGTCTTCGGGAGATATTGTTGTTACGACACGTAACGGTTCGTCCTCGGCGCCGGTGCCGTTTACCGTAAGGCCGGGTGACTTTTTTTATGTATCGCCGGCCGGAAATAACACAACAGGTTCGCCAAATGATATTACCAAACCCTATCGTACGGCAAATTATGTGATGGA
>JAJRTW010000178.1 GCA_024278075.1 Bacteroidota bacterium
GTATATTCATCTCATTCCCAAATCGGAGATGCTGTGTGAAAATAAGAATAATTATTTTTAAATTCATCAATTGCTCATCAGGAAAACCCCCGGTTACTTCGTAACCACCCCCTTTGAAAAATGGGGTTAAATCTGATTTCACGTCTCCCTTTTTCAAAGGGAGATTTAGAGGGTTTTCTGATTATTATTCCTGTATTGATACAACATCGAAGTTTTGGAATGAAATTATATGCTATGTCAACTTGTTAATAGCTACACTAGTTCGATTTCTCCATTATTACAAACTTCATAACCTATTCTACTGAACAACTGAACAAATGCTTTAATTGTGCTTTCACGTGGGATATCTTTGGGCCAATAGTAATTGTCCTCTGGCCAAAAACACCTAGAATTATCTCCATAAGCCCAAGCAATACAATCGTATTTAGGATCAAATGGACTTGAAACAATGAAAGGTTCAGACGAAGATTTGGGGAATTGATCAAGACTTATTTGAGATACCATAAACGCCTTTTTGCCAAATCCAACCAAACAGATGCCATCTTCTGAATATCACCAAAATCTTCGGGCGAAACAGGATTTGCTCCGGTAATTTTTTCTAAAGCAACAAACCAATGGTTTAAGTTTGTTTCTAAATCTTCAAATATGAAATATAAAACATTCTGACCCATGTCTATAATATGTAGAAAAGAGGGGTGTGAAGTTATTTCATCAGAATTAGATGAAAACATAGTATCATCGAGCCATTTTTGCTTATTTCTATCAAATTCTTTTCTTAATTCCTCATCATAGAAAAGACTTTGCTTCAAATTTTCATCTAATGAATCTTTTTTGATTGAGCAAATTTTAATTGCCGAATGACTAATTGCCACAGATGGTTGATACTCAGCGGCCGGATATTGCCATAAATAAGTCATTTGAATAGCTCCCTTGATTTGTTTGTAACACAGCTTTCAAAAATATCGTTCTTCAAATCATGCAGCCGGTCAAAAATCGAATCAAAATCTTCGAATGATTCGTTTATTACAAAGACGTCTATGTCAAGGATAAAAGGTAAGATACCATTTTCCTCGCCATCAACTGCCTCAGTTAAAACTGCTATGGTGTTTTCGTCATAAAGCACTTGGACTTGTGAAAAGAACTTAGCAAAAACCGGTGGCAGGCTTTTGGGGATATTTGGTATGGTTGTGATATAGTCGTGAAGTTTTACGCCTTCCGATATAGGCAATTCTATTTTGTTTATGAATCTGGCAGCAACTCTTACGATATTCTTTTTCGCAATTATTTCATCGTAAATTTTCCATAGTTTTTGAAACTCTTTATAATGAATTTCCCATTTTTCATACGGCTTCAGAACATTATAAGTGAAGCCGTCAAGCCGGAATTGTGCCTGCCTGTTCTCTTTTTTATACCCTGCTATTTTGGCTGTTGTTTTATCCGGAGGGGTTTCAGCTTCACTGATATATATCTTACCTTCGAATTCAATTTTTTTTTCTGATACAGGATAATCATTGAATTTTAAATCCGAGATATTCTTCAAATATTTATCATCATCATTATTATTCGGCCTATTAATTCTAATATCAAACACAGCTTCTTGAATCGGAGGGTTAGGATATTTCATTTCGTTAACATTATTATCTTTAATTATTAATTACTGTTACGATAATATATAATTAGAAAATATCAATTCCAAATTATTGTTTACCTTCTTTATTTCAATGCCTAATTCAGCACAAATTTCTGTTGACTAACCCTTGGTTTCTCTTGTTAGTCAATTATTGAGAAATATTTATTTCAAAATATATACTCCTACTCCACCTCGATCTCTATCAGCACATCGTCCTTGCTGACAGCCTGGCCTTCCTTCACCTTAATTGCGCGCACCACACCCGAGGCCGGCGCCCCAAGGGCATTCTCCATTTTCATCGCCTCTATTATTATTATCTTGTCGCCCTTGCCCACCGAATCGCCTACGCTTACCTCAATCTTCACCACCATGCCGGGCATGGGTGATTTAATCAGCGATACGCCTTCCTCGCCCTCGCCGCCCGAGGCCCTGATGAAGCCCTTCAGCATCTCGCGGGTTTGGTTGGTCACTCCGAATTGGTAGCCGAAGCCGTTGCAGCCGACTGCAATATTTTCGTCCTTGTCATGTTCGATGTCCACCTGGAACAGCTTGTTGTTCACAGAGAAGGAGTAAGTGCTGTAGCCGTATCTCTTTAGCATCTCGACTTTATACGGCTTATCATTTACATTTACTTCCGCATCGTTATCTTTATTGAACTTAGCGTCGTAATCGCGGCCATTGATTTTCAGTATTACATCTTCCATTTTATTTCCGGTTAAAATGTAAATAAATATTAAAGAATTATTTGGCAGCCAAGCCGGGGGTTGGCAGCAAGAGTAAATTGCTCGTTTAAGCGAAGCAACTGCTATATAACCCAGTTACAGCGATATAACCCAGTTACAGCGATATGGGAAATCTCTTAAGCAATATCCGGGAATAAGCACACAGGCCCGAATTATTCGAAATCAAAACGGGAAAGAAACCCCTGCGTTGACTCCTATATGCGAAAGATTCTCTATATTTCCCCTATTTGACCTCAGTGCATTATTAACTTTATCGCTTTTCAGAATTGTGGTGTATTTGATATTTACATCAACGAAAACACCGCCGCCAAATGGTACGATCATGCCGGCAATCGGTGCGAATCCCATATTTGTTTCTTCAATATTATTCTTAATATTAGTCAATCTGTTCTCCGACCGGTAGGTAATAATATGGAATCCCGTTTCGATGCCAGCATAAGGCTGGAATCCCTTGGCTTTTTCGAAATAATACATAAGCTCTAAAACGATTGGAATATCGGTAAATAATGATATATTGTTCGGATCCTCGAGGATTGGTTCCCAGAATTGATAGCCAATGTGCAGCCCGATTCCGAAATCCGGGCTAATTTTATATTCAAACACCCCGTACAGCCCTACTCCACTGCCCCAAGAATCGCTAAACTCCCCGAATGGTATGTTATAACCCACCATTGCCTTGGCAGCAAATTTCTTCTCTTCATTCGAGCAGGCATCGTTTATGGACGATACGAATACGGCCGCAATAATAATTATTAGAATAGTAATCTTTTTAATGAAATTATTAGCTCCGTTATATGTTAATATATATAATTGCTTTATTATGATTTATCAATATACATAAATTGATGGTTTTCATGAAAACAGTATTCACTTTTCTCTTCCATTAAATTTATTAATATCAGAATATCAGTAGTGTCCGGTAAAAAAGAGAAAAACTCAGAATATGTACCTGAATATTATGACTTGTCATTGCAGAACTCGTTTCAGGCCACGAAGTAGCAGCGAAGCTAATCCAGTATTCACGGGCTATGTGGCCATTGAGATGGGTTCCGGATTCCCGATAGCGGGATTACTTCCCAATACGGGAATTCGCTGGGCTCAACAAGTCCGGAATGACACGTTTAGATATTATTTTTGCTAATTTCAAAATTGCATCCAAAATAGCACAATATAGGCCAAAAAGGAGCTTATTACTTCGATTATCATAAATTGGCTGCATTTTAACCGGACACTTGTGTCAGAATATTAATTCCATATCTTCTTCAACACTTTGGACATTTTTTATAATGACTTGATAAATAAAGCACTTACGAAATGTCATTCTGAGCGGAGTCGAACTATAGACACGATCGGCCTGGCTCAGGATAAACTCCGCGAAGAATCTATAACTCTATATATATCAAGTAATTATAGATTCTTCACTACGCTCCGCTCCATTCAGAATGACAGAAATGTCCGGAGTATTGTTCTTAAGATTTAAACTAAAAATAACTTGTTACGTTAACTATTAAACATCGCCCATATTATGTTTAGAGACACAATGCTACAAAAAAATATTATTGTATTAGCTTTTGTTAATATTGTACTGATTATTTCCATTGGGCAGAGATTAAATGCTCAGGGGCCCATTGAAATTTCTGACAATTTGCAGCATGCCACGGATAGCCGCCATATAACATCCGGTAACAATAACATATCCGAAGGCAATGAGAATATCATAGATTTCGATACGCTTGCTGTATGTCAGAATTTGGCCAAATCATTTACTAAGAAAAATACATCGGATGCCGCCTATACGTTGGACACTGCAATTATCACCGGATTGGATAAGGATGAATTCTCAATTGTAATATATCCTAATTACCCTATTACTATTAATCCCGGCGGCGTTTTCTCGTTTGCCATAGCTTATGGATATGGCCCAACCAGCATTGGCAATAAATCTGCAAGGCTGGAGATAATAACCAGCAGGCCGGATAATCCGCTGATAATAGTAAATCTGCAATGCTACGTAGATTCATTTGAGTATAGGATTTTGCCGGAGTTGGTTGATTTTGGGGCTGTCCCGATTTTTTCGAGCCATACTAAAACAATTAACTTGGAGAACCGCAGTATATTCGAAATTGCATACAGGATTGAATATATTAATAATCCTGACATACAATTATCTGCTGTTTCCGGCACAATTGCTGCCTTTGCGACTGATAATATTGACGTTGCCGTCCGGACGGAGCGGCCCGTCTATATCTACGAACAGCTGATGTTCATTATTGAATCACCCTGCACCGATACGGCCCTGATTGATATTTCTGCCGAATTGCAAAATAATGAACCAATTGTTACGAGGAACCTGGATTTCGGGGAAATTGTCCTATGCGACAGCAGCAGAAGGACAATCAAGTATGAAAACACCTTAGATGTTCCTGTTTACCTCGACTCCATCAGGGTATCCGGCCCGGATAATAACCTCTTCACGGTTCAAAACTTTATCGGGCCAACCGCGATTGAACCTGACGGCACTTATGAGCATGAAATCGTATTTCTTTCCAAAAGCTCTATTGCCGGGGCAAAGAACGCAACGGCAGAATCATTTCTTACTTTCGGATCAATCGGTAAGATTTACTCGACGGAATTAGCAGGCAGCTTTCTGCCGTCTTTAAGTTTTTCCGAACAAGAAATAGATTTTGGGGATATAGAAGTTGGCGAGTTTGCCGAAAGGAGTATAGTTATTACTAATAATAACAACAGGCCAATAACAATTAACGAAATCAAGCCGTTTAT
This sequence comes from Bacteroidota bacterium, assembly GCA_024278075.1. Taxonomy (GTDB): domain Bacteria; phylum Bacteroidota; class Ignavibacteria; order Kapaibacteriales; family UBA2268; genus JAJRTW01. Next base: position 5,155 of record JAJRTW010000178.1, read on the forward strand.
TCATTCTCAGATATTTCTGCTGTCTCCTGCTATCATCGATACAGTGCTTGATTTCGGCAATCGTATTGAACTTAAGATTCAGTTTTTGCCTGATATTAATATGACTTATTTTGATACTCTGTGGTTATCAAACACCGATGGGAATTGCAGTGCCGACATTCCGGTAAGCATTATCGGCACCGGGCTTCAGAATTTGAACATCTGGATTCCTTCGCTGTTTACCGCAATCGGGAGCAAAGATTTTTTTATTCCGATTAAATCAAAAATAAATATCAGTAAATCATCATTAATTAATGTTTCTTTCGAGATTCAAATTAACCTGAATTCGAATATCTTTAAACCATTCGAACCTTATTATTTGACAAACGGGTTTGCAATGCTCAGCGAAGAAGTTGTTGGAAACGAAAGAATATTGACCATCCGCGGCGAAGGCCTGACCTTAGACGGCGAACCTAAAACGCTGACTGCTATTCACGGGCAAGTCTTGTTAAGCGACTTCACATATACCCCAATCGAGATAAAGAGTTTCTGGTGGTCAGAAGATATTTCTTCTACAATTAAGAATGGCGAGCTAACAGTCAGCACTACTTGCAACCCACAACTGGGCTTGATTCGATCCTTTTCACTTTCCGAAATGAATGTATATAAGGAATATGGAAGCAACGATGTCCGGATTGAGGTTGTATCCGGAGAAACAGGCCGGTTCGAGTTATTCTATATCGACTTGTTGGGAAGGGCAAACCGTGTTGCTTCGTGGCAGCAGAGCAATCCCACAGGTGCAGTATTGAATGAGTTCATAATTAATGCTGCCAATCTTTACGGCAATGTATATAACGTGTGGCTAAGGACTCCCATGGCATCTATATCAAGGCTGATTACGATTGTTAAATAAATACAGAATTGCTATTTTTTGTGACAAATTGGCTTTCGAATTGTTAGTTAACATAAGAAAGAAGCAATAGAACTCATATTAGGGAATATGAAAAAATTAAAATATATGGCCGACGAAGAACTTTACGACTTGTTCTATGCTGAAAAAGCAGTGGCACGTAAAGCATTTGATGAATTGTACTCAAGATATTCGTCGAAAATATATGTTTATTGCAGAAAAGTTCTGAATAATGATGAATTGGCGCAGGATATTTTCCAGGAGACATTCACAAGATTCTATGAATCGGCAAATGTGAGAAGGAATATGACAAATGTCGGTGGCTATCTAATCAGAATAGCTCGCAACTTGTGCATAAATGAAAAAATCAGAAAGTATAACGATAAAATTTCTCTTGATGATTTGCAGTTGCCTGTTTATGACCGGACGTTTGAAAAGCAGCAGGTAGCGGAACTATTGCAGACAGGCCTGGATGCTTTGCCTGAGAAATACCGCGAAGTGTTGGTTCTGAAAGAATTTCTTGATTTATCCTATAAAGAAATTGCTGAAGTTCTGAAAACGACACTGCCCGTTGTCAGAATCAGGATATACAGGGCCAAGAATAAATTACGCGAAATATTAACACCGTATTTAGAAGATGTTTACAATACAAAATAATTGGATTTAGTTATGATTGGAAATGAAAATTTTACGAGTTCGGAAAAGCTTAGCATCCTTCTTGATGGCGAGCTGAAAAGGGAGGAATCAGGCACTCTTTTCTATGAATTGGCTAATGATTCTGAGCTTCAGGAAGAGTTCCACGAGATGGTTGATTTGAAGAATATGTTCAAAGATACTAATCTGACTCCGCCAACGGGTTTGCATTCTAATATTATAGCCGGCACCGGATTGGCAGGCGAATCTGCTACCCGGCCGGCTAAATCCGCTTCCGGTTTTTTGGGCAGCAAGGTTTCGCTTGTGTTGTTTTCATGTTTAACCGGGGCTTTTATCACTTTCTTGCTAATGAATAATTTTGGTAGCGGAATTGACAATATTGCCGGAGCAAATATTCCGGCGGCTCATCAGGGGGCAACAATCCGGGGATATTCTCAAAAGTCAAGCGTGCAGCCAGTCGGGAGTAATATTAATGGTAGTAGTAGTATTAACAATAGTAACAATAGTAACAATAGTAATAATAATGCTATCAATAACACTATCAACCCGGATAATAAACCGGCCCGGTTTGCATCGCTGCCGTCAGATATTAGCGATACGGAATATAACAAATCCGGCATCGGCAGGGCGGCCAACCCGCCGATTGGAAATCCTTCGAGCCGGCCTGTAAGTGTTGTATCCGATGATATCGGAACGGCCTCTGAGCATTTGACTTCAATTGGCAATTCAACAGGCACAAAGCCTCGGATGATAGTTAACCACAGGGATTTGAGTTCGAATGCCTTCAATACCGTCTATGTCCCAATGGAGGAATTAAGGCAATCAAGAATCCATTCTGACAAAGAGTGGGCGATTGCTCTACGCGGCTTCACATCAAATACAATGTCTGACATTGAGATAAAGCCGTTATATAATCCCGGCTTAAACAATTTTAGCATTTCGCTGATGCGCGATCTTGGTGATAATTTTTCGTTTGGCCTTGAATTCGGGCAGGAGAACTTCATCCAACAATTTAGTGGCGAATTCAAAGGCAGAGTTGCAAATGTTAAGCAAAATTACCTTGCCTTTTGGGGCGGTGCCGCTGCAAGATATATGCTCGACCCTGTCGATTGGCTCGACGGAGTTCAGCCCTATGGAAGGTTATTCTTTGGTTCAACCTATTTAGGGCCGCTGATGAAAGAAGAAGTAGGGTTGCAATATTTCATATCAAAGGATTTCGCAATGTTCTTTGGGGTGGAGCTTTCTCATTTGGCATATTTCTATAAGGATAAAACATTCTTTTCAAATAAATTTGGCACTTCCTACGGAGTTATTATAAAATTCTAAATTATGATGATTGCTAAAATTTTGTGGCGTCAGAACTTCCCGTCCTGACGGCTTTTCCTTGCTACCAAAGATAAGTTAGCAAGATAGGGTAATTATTTATGAGATGTCGCACTAAATTATAATGAATACTAAATTATAATGAATACTAAATTATAATGAATCAGTAGTGTCCGGTTAAAAAGCAGCCAAAAAGTGCGAATCGCTGATATTAGCTTCATTTTGGCCTAAATGGCGCTATTATGGATGCAATTTTATTAGCTTAGTACCCATTGCCAAGTCAGGTGTTACAC
>JAJRTW010000179.1 GCA_024278075.1 Bacteroidota bacterium
AGCCCTTCAGTGGCGTCAGGGCAAGGCCAAACTACAAACCCCCTTCTCCCCCTGGGAGAAGGGCAGGGGATGAGGGAGGTAGACCAAGGACAATATCTGTTAGGACGAATGGCCGTTCGACCATGCGGTTGTATGTCGTTGTTGGGTTCATGTTCATTTATATTATTTGCCGTAGGGGCAGGTTCGCAACCTGCCCAATAACCGTACATATTATCATTATTTCGGGATGGTTTGGAACCATCCCCTACATGATCGTATATAGCCCTTCAGTGGCGTCAGGGCAAGGCCAAACTACAAACCCCCTTCTCCCCCTGGGAGAAGGGCAGGGGATGAGGGAGGTAGACCAAGGACAATATCTGTTAGGACGAATGGCCGTTCGGCATTACTGGTTCATATTCATTCAATATTATTATAAATATTTATTTCGATGCTTTTCTTAATTCATCTCTATATTCCGCAACATATCTTAAATAATTGACAGAAGTAATTTTTATTCTTTCTGCCTCTTCCGGCGTTATCTCACGTATTACTTTCGCCGGCACACCCGCCACCAACGTACCTTCCGGCACTTCAAACCCTTCGCGGACAAGGGCGCCGGCTGCTACAATGGAATTAGAATTTACGATACTGCCGTCGAGCGTTGTGGCACCAATACCAATCATGCAATTATCGCGAATCGTGGAGCCGTGGATAGTGACCGAATGGGCTACACCGACATTCTCGCCAATATCCACCGGATAACGGTCATGGGTTACATGAATCATGCACATATCCTGAACCACCGTGTTCTTTCCGATTCGAATATAATGAATATCCCCGCGAATCACCGAATTATACCAAACCGAACAGTTCTCGCCAATTTCTACTTCGCCGATTATCCTTACACCTTCGCATAAAAACGCAGTCGGGTGAATCCTTGGCGTGTTGCCCCGGAATGTTATTATACTTGCACTATTTCCTGTTTCGAGCTTCATAGCATTTCCTTGCTTTTATTTCTTTTATAAAGTATTAAATGTAATGCACTAGTGTCATGTCAGGCATACTTTGACAAATTATTTGTTGGCTGTCATTGCGGAACTTGTTTCAGAATCCAGTATTCACAGGCTATATGGCTATATTAAGATGGACCCCGGATCAAGTCCGGAATGACATAGTACAGTTGACACAACACTAGTGCATCATCTCATAATAAATTAATATGGCAATAACTTATTCATAGGTGTATTGTCAATCTGCACAAGGCCAAGCCGGCCGGTTTCGGCATAAACAATCATACCGCCTGATGTTACTGCCGGCAGCAGATATATTATCTGTTTGTCATTAAGTGCTATAGAATGAATCAGATCCCCGCTGCCGTAGTCTATGAAGAACAAGCCGGGGCCGTCTTTGGTCGAGCCGGTGAATGCAATTGCATTGCCGCCCAGCATCAGCGGAGCCGGTACGGCCGCATCGAAAAATATCTTCCACTTCAGGCCGCCATCGGCTGCGAATGCAAAAACACCGCTCAAAGCGTCTCCAATGCCGGCGTTATATCCAATAATATAGAGCGTGCCGTCGGTTGCCACCGAAATGAACCTCGGAACCACCGACAGGTTCTTCTCCCATATTATCCTGCCGGACGTATCGATTGAAAATATGGTGGACACCCGCCTTTGGCCAATTTCCTTCAGAGCCGGCACATATATTACGCCATTATGAATGACCGGTGTTTTAATCAGCCTTGCATCCTCGAATTCAAGGCCCCATTTCAATTTGCCTGCGGGCGATAGCACAATAAGCGAATCGGTGCCGCCAAACTGATTCTGCGAAATTGAAATTATCAGGTTGCCATCATCATCGGCTGCAAACATTCCGGTTGGCGCCAGTGCGGAATGCCTTTGCCAAAGCAGCTTGCCGTCGAATGATATTTTCGATATTGTTCCATCGCCCGAAGCCGAGTAAATGCCATCTTTTGTGCAAAGCAGATCGGAATGCCGGCTACGGCTTGCATTCGTATCCGACGGCTTTACTTTCCAATTCAGCCTGCCTTCTTTTGACACCGAATAAACAGTGCCTTCATTTGAAATGGAGGAGATATTCTTATTTTCATCGGCGCACATCCCCGCCGCAACGAATTCGCCGCCGCCGAGTTTGAAATGCCATTTTGCCTGAGATTCAGAGATAAATACCATTGAACCGTTAGCAGTTGGAATGACTATCTCGTCATCTTCTAATGACAAAGGTGCGTTTATTGCCCCGCTCGAATCCTGGCAATTAAGGTTTATTCCAGTGACTATCTGTGTATAGAAATCAATCCCTTCATAAGAGCTGCGCCTGCCCTGGCCGCCGAATAAATTATATGAGGCGGAATCCGGCTCTCTTTGGCAAGTGCATGATTGGACAAGCAATAAGAGCAAAATGATTTTTATATATTTAATTGATTTGATAACAGTCAATGTTATATATGAGATCAGTACAATATTTTAGCGTAGCATCAGGCCTTCCCGTCCTGATGCTTGATAACGGTAATTGTTAATTCGTAATTGATTGATTCCACGTCATTTCAAGTGAAACGAGAAATATAATATAAATGGCTAAAGCCGGGCTTTCTCTGTATTCTTTTTGCCCACGGGTTAAAACTCGTGGCTATTTATTAAAACCGGAAAAAATACGAGAGGCCTTGCGTCAGATGTAACATCTGACGGTACAGAAGAATATACCCCTACGACTCCTAATCAGTCTCGACATTTCTGACAATTCTGAACCCCGTAGCTCCGATAAAAGATTCGTCATAAGTTCGATTCGGCGACCGTGCCAAAGAGTTTCCGGAATTCCATGCCCCACCGCGGGCAACACGCCGCAAGCCTGCCGCCGGGCCCTGCGGGTCATCATTTTCACCGGCGGAGTAGTAGTCTGCCGAATAATAATCCCAGCACCACTCCCATACGTTCCCGTGTATGTCGTAAAGCCCGAACTGGTTCGCAGCTTTTTGACCAACCAAATGCGGCTTGAATCCCGAATTAGCATCATACCAGCCCATATCATTCAAATCTCCGGTGCCGCTGAAATCTTTATCGCTGCCAGCCCTGGCGGCGTACTCCCACTCGGCTTCGGTCGGCAGCCTCCATCCGTTTGCAGTATCAATAGCCGATACCGTATCACCATTAATATAGTAATACGCATCGTATCCCCGGATCAATGACAATGAGTTGCAGAATTCGACAGCCATCCGCCAGCTGATGCTGTCGGCAGGGAAATCATTAGCCGTATAGCCTCCGGGGACTGACCCCATAACAGATTTGAATTGCAGCTTTGTTATCTCATATTTTGTAATATAGAAATTCCGGCTGATTGTCACATCTCTGGCCGGTTTCTCATCTTCCATACCGATATTGCTGCCCATCAAAAAGCTTCCGGCAGTTATCTCCACTAATTCAAACAGATGCAGCTTGTCAATATTAATCGATAATATATTACTATTGATCTTGCCAATCCGAACGAAAACCCTGCCTTCAATTACTCCCGCCGGCACAATTAACCGGATTATCTTTTCAGTCCACTTAATGCAATCCGGCGAAATGACTTCGATAGAATCGTCAAAAACAACGGCACTGCCGGCAGAGGGGCTGCTAAAGTTTTTTCCGTAAATACTAATCGTATCGCCGGCAAAAGTGGATTGGTGCGATATTGATTCGATTACGGGTTGGCCTGATGCCGCAGGGTTGTCTTCGCAGCCAATATTGATTATTATTAGCAGCAAAGCCAATAAATACAATCTCAAAAGTACTTTATATTTAATTATTCGGATAGTATATCTCATATTTGATTATGCTTGTTTTGTTGGTTAGCTTACTAACTGTAGGAAGCACCGAATTTTCTTTAGATTACAAATTTATGAAAATAAAAACTTATCCTTATATGGAATTTAAAATAAAATAATGATATTTTTGTTTGTCCTGATAAACCATAATCGATGAACAGGCAACTAATGTCGTGTCAAGCATACTATGACGGAAGCGATCAAGAAGTCAGCACTTTGTCAGTCATTGTGAGCCCTTCGGCAGTCTATCCTGAGCCCTTCGGCTTCGCTCAGGATAAACTATGTCGAAGAACTCAGGATAAACTTGTCGAACCATGATAACACTTCGACTCCGCTCAGGGTGACTCGATATGCTAAAAAGCCATAGATACTGGATTCCCGATAGCGGTATTTCACCGGGCTCAACAAGTCCGGAATGACAGATTAAATGATCCGTCATTGTAAGGTTGACACGACACTATTGCATCATCTCACAATAAATTAATATTCAACGTTCTGTCAGTTGTTACAACTGACAACTGGCAGAACATAAAAACCATAATCGATAACCGGGCATCTTTCATTTTTGATTAAGCCCCCGAAAATAAATGACAAAAGTAACATTCCAAAACGTATCAAAAACGTACCCGAAAGGAATTGAAGCGGTAAAGCAGGTATCGTTCGAAGCAGCCAAAGGGGATTTGTTAGTATTGGTCGGGCCATCGGGATGCGGCAAAAGCACAATTCTAAGGATGATTGCCGGCTTGGAAGATATTTCCTCTGGCCGGCTTTATTTCGATTCGGAACTGATGAACGACAAACTGCCCCGCCAAAGAGACGTTGGAATGGTATTCCAGAATTATGCCTTATATCCGCATCTCACTGTCTTTGAGAACATCGCCTTTCCATTAACTATAAAGAAAATCGCCAAAAAAGAGATCAAAAAGCTGGTAGAAGAAACAGCGAAAATGCTTGGCCTCGATGATTTGCTGTCGCGGAAACCGAAGCACTTATCGGGCGGCCAAAGGCAAAGAGTTGCGCTCGGCAGGGCAATTATCAAGAAGCCCAGAGTGTTCCTTTTCGACGAGCCTTTGTCAAATCTCGATGCTATTCTAAGGGTTCAGATGCGGTCGGAGATACAAAACCTGCATAGAAAATTCGGCACTACGTCCATCTATGTCACCCACGACCAGGTGGAAGCCATGACCATGGGAAGCAAACTTGTCGTTTTGAACCACGGCATAGTTCAGCAAATCGACACGCCGGAAGAGGTATATCAGAATCCGGCCAATCTATTTGTTGCCGGATTTATCGGCAGCCCTCGGATGAATTTTTTTGAAGGGGCAATCTCTATCCGAAAAGGCGTTTCGTTTGTCGAATCCGGGACGGGCAATTCGTTTAAACTGCCCAATGATATGGCTGCCGCCGGATATGTGGGCAACAGCCAGGCGGTTACTATTGGCATAAGGCCCGAAAGTTTCACTTTGGAAAAAAATATTAGCCGGCAGGAAATTTTTGTTAAAATCACTAATATTGAGTACGTGGGAAATGAGATATTTTGCTATTTCCGGACCAATGAAAGCAATAAATGTTTGCGGTGCAGCCCGGATATGAAATTTGAAATTGGCGATGAGGTTGCTTTGAAAGCCGACCCCGGGAAAATAACAATATTCGACGGGAAGGGCGATTTGATTAGAAGTACATACTAAATCCGTATGAACACTTTTATTCAGCATATTGGGACTATAGTGTTACATGAAATATTTGGCCTTGTTATCGAAAAAATAAGTGGGTTTATAGAAATATTAATTTTATAGCGAAATTACTTTTGCTATATTGATAGTTTAGTGAAATAGAAATTATAAAATTTGCACTTCAAATTTGCACCTGAAAATAAAATATAAAGCTCTCATCTTAACTATAAATATGTTCTTCATATTTGCTTCGGTTGGTTTGGCCAATCGTGAGACCGATAGTTTAGAAGCACTTTTAGAAAATGTTAGCGGCATGGACAAAGTTGACATTATGCAGGAACTTATTTGGGCCTATCGTCCGGTCGACCCTCAAAAAGGCCTTAAGGTATCCGAGGAAGCTCTATTGCTTGCTGCCGAACTTGACTATAAACAAGGCATGGCTAATATCTACAGAAGAACCGGGGCTATCCACAGGCTGATTGGAAGTTATGAAAAAGCACTTGAATACTATATGATATCCATGAACCTCTGCGTTGAAATTGAAGATACGCTGGGGATTGCTAAAGTATATAATAATATAGGAAATCTTTACAATTATTTGAAGAACTATGATATAGCCATTCAGTATTACAATAAATCTCTTGGCCTTAAGATAGAATTAGGCGACAAGCAGGGGATAGCCGCCACAGAGAATAATATCGGCATTATCAACAAAGCTCGTGGCATGTACCAAGAAGCACTGGAGAATTTTAATAATTCGCTGTCGGTGGCCAAAGAAATAGAAAATAATAGTCTATTGGCGCAGGTTTATAATAATATCGGAATCGTCTATAGCCGCCTGGGCAAATACGACAAAGCGATGCGGTACTATTACTTAACTTTGCAGATATATACTCGGATTGGCAATAAGATTGGCCTGGCTTCAGTTCTGAACAATATCGGGCATGTTATTGGAGAAATTGGCAGGACCAGCGATGCACTCGATACGTTGAACATTGCCCTGAAGATGTCGATTGAAATGGATTTAAAACCCATATCGCAAACCTCATATAGCACTATTTCGGAGATATATTACAAAAATAAGGATTTCGAGAAAGCGTTCGAGTTTTTTAAAATTTCTACGGAATTGCGCGACAGCATCTACAGCGAAGACAGCAGGCAGAGAATATTGCAATTGCAAATTAAGCACGAAAATCTTCAAAGCCGTAAGGAAATTGACCTGCTGAAAAAGAATAGCGAGGGCCAAAAGGCAATGAGGAACTACCTGATTGTAATCGTAATATTGGTGCTTATTGTCAGTATTAGCATGTTCAGCCTGTATTTGAACAAGAAAAAATCTTCGAACCTATTCAAAAAGCAAAACGATGAATTGGAAAAAATTAATGAAAAACTTGTTCAATCGGAAAAAGGCCTAAAGCAACTCAATTCAACAAAAGATAAATTCTTTTCGATTATTGCACATGATTTGAAGAATCCGATTAATTCTTTCAGCCAGGGGCTGGAACTCCTAATGAAAGAATTCGACTACATAAGCAAAGATGATATGCTTGCCTCTATCAATGAAATTAATATTTCTGCCGACCATTTGTTTGTTCTGTTGGAAAATTTGCTGCAATGGTCGCGGGCGCAAACCGGAAGAATTATTATTAATAAAGAATATCTCGATCTGAATATTCTTACCAATAATGTTTTGATGTTAGCTTCGGTTAGCGCCACAAATAAAGATATACAATTGATTAACAACGTAAATTCCGATGCCAAAGTTCATGCCGACCCTAATTTAATTTCGGCAGTTATCAGAAATTTGGTTGCAAATTCGATAAAATTCACTCCGAACGGCGGCAAAATTGAAATCCATACCGAAAGGGTTGGTTCGATGATCGTTGTTTCGGTCTGTGATACTGGGGTTGGAATAGCCGAAGAGGACATTGCCAAGCTGTTCAGGCTCGATGTACATCATTCCACCGAAGGCACTTCGAACGAATCCGGCACTGGACTGGGGCTGCTTCTTTGCAAGGAATTCGTTGGGCTGAACGGTGGTGATATCACGGTTGAAAGCAAGATCAACTGCGGAACTACTTTTTCTTTTACTGTTCCATTGAGCTCCGAGGATTTTGATTGTAGCCATTAGCCCGCCAATATTTCGAGCCTTTTGCCCATGGTGGCTTGGCAGCATCCGGCTTGGATAAAAGATTATGTACATCCTCTGGCAAATAGATTTTACCCGGGAAATTGAGAATGCGGTGTGTCTTAAATCCCCCTTCCCATCGCGCGTGGGGCATCTTGGATATTTGCGAATAATACCATAAAAAAAGCGGGGTTTTCAAAGCCCCGCTTGACATTAGAAGTAAACCATTATTAATCGGCACTCTCTATAAGAACCATTCGATTCCGATAAATGGCTCCATCAACCCGACCTGGATGTTGGCCGGTTCTAAAGTATAACTGATAACCCGAAATCCGCCCAGAACTCCTACGCTTTTGTACGGGAACCATTGCCCGCCAACGGAAATAATAAATGATTCAAATGAATCTGCTCTTTCGGAAGAAGCTCCGGTAGTGCTTTCGGTTTCTTCCACAGATATAGTCGTAAATTGGAAGGAACCCTGGACAAACGGCCTGAAAGAGAGGACATTATCGAAAAAATACCTTGCAAATGGGGCGAAAAGAAAATATGTTTCGGCACCTGTTTCCACGCCGGCCACCGTTTTGCCGCCGTCGTATTTAAACCCCAGGCCGGCCCCAATATGGATATTGGATTCAATCGAATACGATACTATTCCGCCGTAGGTCTGGCCTGCGGTGACATGAATACCCAAGCCCAATCTTTCCTTCGGGAATTTTGATGTCTTTTTTGCTGTTTCTTGCGAAAAGACATTGGCCGAGCTAAATAAAATACCTGCAATTATGAAAATCGGTAATATTCTGCGAAATTTCATATATCCTCCAATGAAAATTTGTTAATGATGAATTGTTAATAACGAATTGCTAATAACGAAACGAGTTCAGTTTATTTTTCAATATATGACAATCACAAATAAAATCAAACTAATTGATTGAGAAATTAAGCAGGAAATTCTTAGCGAACTGAAAATGCGGCCATGCCTGCCGGAATAGTTCCCTATTAAAATGGAATTGTATTTGCTAATATCGTTCCGGTCCGTTTATCGCCAGGCATTCATAAGGATTAATCCTCTTCGGAGTTTGTTTTTAAAACATTCAAAATACATTTTCGTCCAATTAATTGCTTAATTCACAATAATTTTCATATTTTTTTCTTTCTGCGATTATTCGGCTGGAAATATTGTGCCGCATTGAATAATTCTATCAGAATTACATAGTTTATATACTAAGAAAATAATACAGAAACCACTCGATTATTAATGCACTCACAAGTAATCTCAGATATCGAAACCGTTGTAGGGGCCTACGGAAAATCAACAATTTCCGAATTAGACGATTTGATGCTTCTGAACCGCAAGGAAACCAAATATGTGTTTCCATTCGGCCGGTTTGGCGAGGTATTGAATTTGCTGGACAGCTCATACCGAATTCTCGACATCGACTGGATTAGAATATTTTCTTATTCGAATCAATATTTCGATACCGATGATTTCCAGCTGTATACTGACCATCACAACGGAAAAAGAAACCGCTTCAAGGTGCGGCACAGGCATTATTTGGACACGGGCGCAAAATACTTTGAAATAAAATATAAAACCAACAAGAAGAGGACTATCAAGTATAGGTACAGAAAGCCGGGACTTGAAAATATAATAACCAGAAAAGGCAGGATATTGATTGGCGACCTGATGGGTTTAGACCCCGGAAAATTAATTCCGAAAACTTATGTTAAATATCAGAGAATTACGTTAATTGATATTTCGGGGAAAGAGAAAGTTACTTTTGATTTTAACTTGTCCTTTCAAAATGAGAACTGCCGCAGAGAGCTTCCGGGGCTGGTGATTGCGGAAGTTAAGCAGCAGGCATACTCGAGGGGTTCCGTATTCATGCGGACAATGCATGACATTAAGATTTATAAAATTCGCATTAGCAAATACTGCCTGGGAACAATATCAACCTATCAAGGCATGAAATATAATAACTTTAAAGAAAAAATATTAACTATTAATAAAATATGCTATGGAGATAATGGAAAGTTCAAACTTCCTGGGTAGCTTAATCAACGGACAAGACTTTCTGGAGTTTTTCCTTCGATTCGTATTTAATATTCTCGTTATTTACATTATTGCCCGCCAGATTTACTATCGTGTAAAGCCTAACCGGAGCTATTTATTTACGATGGTGATATTGAATATCATCGTGTTTTCGGTCTGTAATCTTATCAATAGTGTCAACCTGAGTATTGGAGTGGCCTTCGGCATCTTCGCTATTTTCTCGATATTGCGGTATCGCACCCGCACGCTGCCGATAAAGGAAATGACATACATTTTCATTTCTATCAGTGTTGGTATTATCAATGCTCTTAGCTCTACGTCGGTTTCTGTTGTGGAAATTCTGTTTACTAATGCCACAATTATCGCATTCACCCTGTTCTTAGAAAAAACTTGGATAAGGAAGGAAAGCGAAAAAACGATTGTTTACGAGAAAATTGAAAATATTAAGCCTGTGAATAAAGAGAAATTGCTTGAAGATTTGAAGCATAGGACGGGATTGGATATTCATAGGGTGGAAATTGGTAGGATCAATTTCCTGAGGGATACTTGTAGGGTGCGGATTTATTATTATGAAAGTGATTGAATGCCCTCATCCCCCTCATCCCCGGCCCTTCTCCCGTGGGGAGAAGGGGGTTGAATAGAAGGGGGTTGAATAGAAGGGGGAATTCACTCTTCCCCAGCCATTATCCCATGGGAAGAATGAGGAGAGAAGAGAATCGGGAATTCACTCTTCCCCAGCCATTATCCCATGGGGAGAATGAGGAGAAAAAATCGGGAATTCACTCTTCCCCAGCCATTATCCCGTGGGAAGAATGAGGAGAGAAGAGAATCGGGAGTTCACGGGAATCCGCTTCTACGGCTCGAATCAAAGCAGCAGAAGGGGGTAAATGAGACAGGTATGGCTGTGATTAATGTATCTTCACCCTAAGGGAGAATGGAGAAAAGGGATGAAGTTATGAATATTTTGGGTTAAATATATCTTCTTTGGCCAAATCGAAATTATATGAACGTATTTATTGTAGATTGCCCATATTGCTATGGGTATTTTCGTTTCTGATGTTACTTTCGCCGGCGATAAAAACTATCCATGCCGAAGAATTGACCTACGACGATGAACTGTGGACAGAATACGAGATTACTTCTTCTATTTCTAAAAGATTTGATTTTAAGATTGGCCAGCAGGTCAGGTTTGATGAGGGCATAACGAAATTCAAAAGTTCGTTAACCGACATTGGCTTCAGGTATAAATTATCGAAATATTTCCGTTTTACATCGCTGTACAGGCTGAAGCGTTTCCCGGACAAAACCCAGCATGGATTCCATCTGAATTTTTACTCCAAAATCAGCTATAAGAAATTTGAATTTGCCCATCGCCTGCGCTATCAGAAAAAATATGGCAGTAAAAGAGACCAGGATTATGTGCGCAACAGGCTAACTTTTAAGTATAGAATAAGCAAAAGATTCAGGCCCTTCACGGCGTCGGAAATTTACTATCGTACTTTCTATGATAGGGGCGACCGCTTCTCCAAGTCAAGGTTCTATCTCGGTGGTGAATATAAATTTGATAAGCGGCGGGCGATTAGAATATATTATTTGCTCCAGCGTGAGATGAATATGAAGAATCCGGTGCAGGCCAATATATTGGGCATTTCGTATGCAGTTGATTTTTAGGCGGACACTTGTGAAACCTGGTATAAAGAATATTGAGAATAAAAAAGTAACGGTGGTTATAATGAAAATAGCAGTAGTACAATTCAGCCCGGAGCGCGGCAATAAGGAAAAGAACCTCGATTTTATTTTATCGCAAATTGATTCGATTAATGCCGATTTAATCGTCTTCCCCGAACTATCAACGACCGGGTATTTCTTCTTGAACAGAGAAGAGACGGCCAGCCTTGCCGAGCCTTTCGACGGGCCAACGGCCGAAGCCATATCCGAAAAAGCGGAAAAGCAGAATAAGATAATCGTTGCCGGTTTCATCGAGTCCGGCAGTGGCACAATAGACACCAAAATATATAACTCGGCGGCAATCATTTTCCCCGACAGGAAATTGAACGCCGTGTACCGCAAAACGCATTTGTTCTATAAGGAACAATTCTGCTTCGATGCCGGCGACACCGGCTTTTTTGTGGCCGACAGCCCCGCCCACGGCCTTAAGCTCGGGACAATGATATGCTACGATTGGCGATTCCCCGAGGCCGCCCGAACGCTTGCATTGAAAGGTGCCGATTTGATCGTCTGCCCGTCCAATCTGGTGACGAATGTGTGGCATATATCCACACCATCCCGCGCCTTGGAGAATAAGGTCTATTTCGCAGTTGCCAACCGTACGGGGACAGAAGAGAGAAATGGGGAGGAGCTGTGTTTCAATGGTAAATCGATGATTTACGGCTATAACGGGCAGGTGCTGGCCGGCGCCGGAGCGGAAGCCTCTGATGTGATATATGCCGATATTGACCCTGCCAAAACCCGCGATAAGTCATTCAATGAATTTAACGATATATTCACCGACCGCCGGCCTGATATGTATGTGTAGAGGGCGGGAGCTATTGAAAAAATTGTACGGGCGAATGGTTTTCCGATGGCCACGATGGAGTTATCCACCAAAAATAATTGAAAACAACACTGCCGCAAGCAACTGCAGGGTTATCGAAAAAATATACCTATCTCAACAAATACATCGCAAAATGGAACCCTCAAGTGGGATTTAATCGCAAAATTGAGTACATTTGTTATTCTATATCTCATTATTTTCAATATTAATCTTGCAGCCTATGAAAAAAGCATCATTAACAAAACTCAGTATCAAGGGCGCTGTGTTTTATGCCTACCACGGTGTGAAAAAAGAAGAACGTAAACTCGGCGGTAAATACGAGGTGGACCTGGACTTATGGTACGACGCAACTAATGCGATAATCAAGGACGATGTTGCTTCCGCACTGAACTACGAAGAGGCTATGTTCTGCATTGCCGAGGTAATCAGCGGCGAGTCATACCGGCTGGTCGAGACCGTTGCCAACGAAATTCTCAATATGATTATGGAGAAATTCCGCATGCTCGAGAAAACTACGGTGACTATCCGTAAGATGGCAGTACCCATGCGCCGGGTTATTGACCATATTGAAGTGGAGCAAAGCATGGAACGTGACCATGATGACGGTTGATACTCCGGTATCGGTTGATACTCCGGTATCGGTTGATACTCCGGTATCGGTTGATACTCCGGTATCGGTTGATACTCCGGTATCGGTTGATACTTTTGCCTTATTATCTCTTGGCTCTAATCTCGGCAGCCGTAAGGAGAACATATTATCCGCCGTAAAGATGCTTGGTGCAGATGGCCGGTTAAGAGACATTCGCTTGTCCGGCCTGTATGAGACCGAGCCGGTGGGTTATGCCGCACAGCCCTGGTTTTTGAATGCTGCGGTGTGCGGAGCCACTTCATTATCTGCTCATGAATTGCTCAGGTTTTGTAAGGAAATTGAATCTGATATTGGACGGAAGGCCAGGCAGCGGTGGCACGAGCGGGAAATTGACATCGACATCCTGCTTTTTGGCAATGAGATACTATCCGATACGGAATTAACTATCCCGCACCGGCGAATGCACGAGCGGCGGTTTGTGCTTGGGCCTGCAGCAGAGATTGCCCGCGATGTGCTGCACCCGGGTATGAACAAAACCATCGGGCAATTGCTCGGGGAATGCCCTGACAATTCGGCGGTGAAAAAGTACGCAGAATAACTTGCCTTAATGTTCGTACAACCTAACAATGAAAGTACCCGAAGAAATAATCGAACAAATCCGCCGGCAATCGGACATCGTAGAGGTGGTGGGTGCGGAAATTCCCTTACGCAAGAGGGGCCAGAACTACGTTGGCCTCTGCCCTTTCCACAACGAGAAGACGCCATCGTTCAACGTATCGCCCGAACGCCAGATATATAAATGTTTCGGCTGCGGCAAGGCGGGCAATGCCATAAATTTTGTGATGGAATTCCACGGCCTGAGCTTTCCGGAGACATTGAAATCGCTTGCCGGCAAACTTGGCATCACTCTGCCGCAGGACAGCAGCGAAGGCTATCAAATAAAACATAACCGACAGGAACTTGCCTATAAGATTCTTGAAGAAGCAGCCGAATATTACGCCGCTTTGCTCGTCGAGCCAATTGGACGGACAGCCTTGGATTACTTCCGCCAAAGAGATTTCTCTACCGAAACAATAAAGCAATTCAAATTGGGCTTCGCTCCCGACAGCTGGGATGCAACGCGCAAGGAACTTGCCGGGCAGGGTTTTAATGACCAGGAATTAATCGACGCCGGATTGATAGTCGAAAAGGAAAACGGTCGAAATTACGACAGGTTCCGCAACAGGGCAATATTCGCAATCCGGGATTTCCTTGGGCGGGTGGTTGGATTTGGCGCCCGCCAGCTCGGCGATGACAAAAAACAGCCGAAGTACATCAATTCGCCGCAATCGATTGTATATAATAAAAGCAAGATACTCTATGGAATGTTCGAGGCGAAGAATGCTATTCGGAATAAGCAGTCTGCAATATTGGTCGAGGGCTATTCCGATGCCATATCGCTATTCCAGGCGGGGATTGAGAATGTTGTTGCCTCGAGCGGCACGGCACTAACGCCCGATCAGCTGAAGCTGCTTTCGCGCTATACGAAAAAAATAATAATAATTTACGATTCGGATTCGGCGGGGGTAGCTGCTGCGGAAAAGGGCCTGGAGCTTGCCGTGCGGCAGGGCTTCGATGTGAGCATTGTTAGCCTGCCGGAGGGCGAGGACCCCGACAGTATAGTCAAAAAGCATGGCAAAAACACGTTTAATCTTTATCTTAGGCAGGCGGAGTCTTTTGTTGAATTCAAGCTGTCGTTATATACGAAACGTGGGCTATTGGATACGCCGCCGGGCCAGGCCAAAGCAATCCGGGACGTAGTTAATATTATTTCGATGGTGCCCGACAGGCTCCAGCACGACTTCTATATCAGCCGGATAGCCAATCTGATGAACCTGAACGAATCGCAAATCAAACGGATTTATGATGAGAAGTCAAATATTGAGAGAAGGCAGAACAGGAAGGAAAAAAAGCAGGAATCGCCGAATGTTATTAGGCACGGGCCGGCACTAAAACTCCATGATTTCGATGAGACAGATGAAATTCCAGATACCCAGAGAAAGACGATTGATGTGATCGAATCACTTTTGCCCGAGGAATACCAGCTGATCCAAATTGCCCTCTATGACGAGGAATCTCTTGGTTTGATTCTAAATAAATACAACGCCGGCTATGATAAATTCCTAACCGAAGACGGGCAAAGATTGTTCAGGCTAATCACGAGTGTGGCCAATAAGGGCAATGATATAATAGACATCATAATCAATGGCGAATATAACGAGGTGGACACTCAGGTGCTGACGCAGATTGCCTTCGACAAGCAGTCGCCAACAAAGAACTGGGCTAAATTCGGAGCTACTATCCCCGAACTGGAAAATGATATTCATATTCGCGACATAATGCTTAGGCTTGAGTTAATCTCAATCGACAATGAGATGCAGTCGGTTTTAAAAGGAGTGGGCGAACAGCCGGATGCGGAGGAAATCAATGCATTGCTTACGAAAACCAAAATCCTCGGCGAGCGCAAAAACGAGATCGAAAATATACTTTTGCGGGTTGATGACGAATTACCTGAAGATTAAAGCAAGCAAAAGCAGAAGCGGTATAATTTATTTAGTGTTTGGAATAATAAGATATTATTTATTATATTAATTCACTATTGTCCAGTTATAAGTCATATAAATTCATATTATTACAAGAAGTGTAATTCTTATTCTGTTCTTTGACATTGCTAAGTAGTTGAAATATAGGTGTTTTCTCAAATATATTCACGCTTATAATTTGTAATATTG
>JAJRTW010000009.1 GCA_024278075.1 Bacteroidota bacterium
CCTGCCTGAAAAACCCATTGGTCGAAGAACCAGTCAAGGCCTTGGCCAGAATAGCCTTCAATAGTGCTTTGCAGCAATTGTGATGTTGCAGTGAAATTAGCATAAGTATTCAGGTACTCTTTAATTGAGCCTAAAAAGAGTGAATCGCCAAGATGATAACGCAGCATCGCAAGCACTACGGAGCCTTTATTATAAATAGTACCCGGATAATTTGAAGACGGAGGCGTATGTGGATAGTTATGAAGCGGGAAAATACCATCAACCTTGCTATTATTATTCAGATAGCTGTTTGCAGCACTCCTTATTTCATTTAAATAACCTGCCTTCCCGCGGAAAGACTCCAGCCATATGGCTTCGCAAAAAGTTGCAAATCCTTCGTTCAGCCATGTATCCCGAAAATCCCTGCAAGTCACTTTGCCGCCGAACCATTGGTGAGCCAGTTCATGGGCCACAACGCTATTTGTGGAATCCTTAGCCGAGAATGCATTCCGCACTATTCTTCTATCAAACGATACCATCGTCTGATGTTCCATAGCCCCACTCATCGGCAGGCAAACGTACCCCGCCTTATCAAACGGGTATTTTCCGAATCTGTTTTCATAAGCGGAAATCATTTCAGGCACTTTCTTAAAGACATACCTGCTTGCGGCATTCAGTTCGGGCCTGGCAAAAACAACTACCGGCGGATCCTGGCTTGGAATCTCGATAATATCAAAGTCCGATACGGCAAAAGTCAGCATATAAGTGGCGCAATCATAATCGTGCTGCCATGAGTAAATCTTATGGCCATCCTCTTCGGCCACACCGGTAAGAATCCCGTTCGAGGCTACCACGAAATCATCATCTACTTTGAATTTTGCCTTATACTTTGCCTTGTCCGACGGGTGGTCATAGCAGGGCAGCCAATGCTGAGTGGTAGAGATGTAATTATTTGTGAACCCGACACCGATTGAATAGAGATAATCGCTATCGCCAAACACTCCGCCCCAGCTAAAATTTCCCGGCTCTGAAGTCATTATCCCACTGTAAAATATTGTAATTACATTATCGTTCCACTGGCTTCCGGCAGGTGGCGTAATTTCATAATGAAAATCTGCCATATCGGGAGTGCCAACTCTTACAGCAGTGGTTTTGGCCCCGTTATATAATACGGAGTCAATCAACAACGAACGAAGGTGGAAATAGAATTTGTTCGTGTCCGGTTCTAAAACCCAATTGAAATGAATCCTGCAAATGCCATTCATTTCAGCGTCCGGTGCTTTTGTGAGATCGAGTTCGGCGTCGTAAAGTATTATATCGAAGGCCTGCCTGGTATATTCCTGAGGCCCGGAAATTGGCACTGACGCCAGGAATTCGTCCATAAAGCCATTCGACAATGACAAATATGGGCAGGCAATAAAGAAGAATATAGTTAGTCTTTTGAACACTCTGATTTCAACTGATTTTGTGTTTATTGCGATTGCACTGATTTATTTATGAATTATCAGAAAATGATATTATAAGTGTATCAAATCTGAAAATTCATTATCTTGTTTAATATAATGTATTAAATTAAAAAAATTACTATATTATACAAATTAACATTTATTAAGTATTATTATATATCAAAGTTTATAATTTAATTAATAATCAAGAAGAGGCCAAAATGAAAAAAGGAATTGATGGGGAGGTGGCGGAAAGTTCAACATTTTATTCAGTCGAGCAGGCTATCAAATCCCCGGACGCCGTTCGAAAATTAGATCTTCATTTCAAAGATATCGAAGAGTTCCCCGATGAAATATTTGACTTCGAAAACCTTGAAGAACTAATCTTGTGGAATAATCAATTAACTGAAATCCCCACCCGAATAGGCAGCCTGATAAATTTGCAAAAGCTTGAGCTGAGTGGCAATAAGCTGAGAAGCATACCGGATACGATTGGTGATTTAACAAACCTCCGCTCTTTGGTAATCAGCTGGAACAAGCTGGAATCCCTTCCCGACAGCATTGGCAATTTGACAAATCTTGAAAAACTTGGCATGAATTATAACAACCTGAAGGCGCTGCCCGAATCGATTGGCAATCTATCGAACCTGGCCGAACTGGTGCTTTGCGAAAATAATCTCGCAGAATTGCCCGATAGTATTGGCCAACTCATCAAGCTGGAGAAATTACGTATTTCGGGTAATCATATTAAAGAATTGCCAGAATCAATCGGAAATCTTTCTAATCTCGAAAAGCTGGAATTGCACGAGAATGTTATTACGAAATTGCCGGAATCAATCGGAAATCTGAAAAAACTTGAGAAGATTAGGCTTTATAAGAATTTATTGACTGTCCTTCCCGAGGGTTTTTCGAATTTGCAGAAGCTTGACAAATTGCTCCTTTATGAGAATTATATCAAAGAATTGCCCGATAGTATCGGCGATCTTGAGTGCCTGTCATCGCTTGAGATTAGTTTCAATGAACTGAAAAGCCTGCCGGACAGCTTGTTTAATCTTAAGAACTTAACTTTGCTCGATGTGAGCAAGAACACCTTGGATGGCCAAACTATCGAAAAACTAAGGAAACTTATGCCCACAACTAAAGTTATTGTCTGATAAGACAACAGATCGGACATTTTTGTCATTCTGAATGGTGCCGGGCCACTTGTGGCGGAACATAGTGAAGAATCTATAAACACTTAAAAATATATAGAGTTATGGATTCTTTGCGGAGTTTATCCTGAGTCAGGCCGATCGTGCCTATAGTTCGACTCCGCTCACTATGACACTAAAATAGTCACCCTGAGCCCTTCGGCAGTTTATCTTGGGCCCTTCGGCCTGGCTCAGGATAAACTCAGTCGAAGGACTCAGAAGGACATTTCGTAAGTACTTTATTTTTCAAGTAATTATAAAATTTGTCCGAAGTGTTGATAAGAATAATAATATAATAATTAATATTGAGTAATTATAATATCAACAATTAATATTCAAAAACTAAAATACAAGGAGAGATTATGATCGCAAATGAGGAATTACTATCAGCAGGAAAGCTTGCGGCCAAACTGGAAGCCCCGCCCGCCAAAATAAAGAAAATAATAGCTGAATTGGACATCGAACCCGATAAGGTTAAATGTGGTTGCAAGTATTATGGAAATGCAGCAGCGGAGAAAATTAAAAAGTCTTTATAAAGTATATTATTAGAGAAAAACTCCTGTTGGAATTCCAAGCGGGAGTTTTTTTATGGAATTCATGTATTCTTTGCTATCTTGCAAGATTGCTTTTCCGAAAGTTAACCAATGAATCTTCTTCGGAGGCTGTTAACTTTATCACCGGATAATTGTTATTTAGATTATTATGGATAGTTTCAAGCAGTTAATCATATTTGCAGTCGGTGTTTCACTGCCCATTACGTTTGTTCAGATATATCTTATGGTCAATAAGATATGGAAACGCAAACACGAGCGGGCGGTAGCGGAATCGCAGTCGATTGTCGGCCTGTCGCTGATGTTCCTGAACTGTGTTCTGTGGACGGTTTATTATATTTTTGTAAAAGACATGCCAAGCCTGATCGAAACTTCGTTCTACCTGTTTCAGTCGTTTATTTTTCTATTGATTTCCACAGGGCTGTGGGTGCAGGGCCAAAGGTCAATGAGGTTGTGGACTTTGATAAGGCGGGCGCTTCGCCTGGAACGCAAAGAGGCTAATTATCTTATCAAAAGATTCTTCAGGCCCGCCAATGCAGAGACTATACTGCATATCCTCCACCAGCTTGCAATGATTGACAATGAAATGGACCCGAAGGAATTAGAGCTTCTCGAGGCATTCGCCAAGGAATGGAATATTGATTATTCCGATGAAAAATTAAACAAACAACGAACTAAAGGCGCCGAAGATAATTTCATAAAACTTAGGAAAAGTGTTGTGGATTATTTAAATGTGGACCCGCCGATTGAACAGGTTGCCCAGCTGAAGGACATGATGACAGCCCTAATCCATGCCGATGACAAGATAACGCCCGAGGAAGAGCTTATTGTTGATGAGTTAATGGGACTTATTTCGAATTCCCTACAAAAAGATGAAATGAAATTGTTCAATGTCTTGATTGTTCCGCAGAAATCCGACCACGACGAACTGATTAAAGAATTGGTGCCGGAGGCTCAGGAATTCCGTGCCACGGGCGGAACGGCGTTTTCCATTGGTACTTTTTACTCCAACAAATACGCTGAAATGATTTGCAAGCAATACAGGGAAATTAATTTATTTACTATTGTGCATTCTCCGAATCAGGCTGAAAGCCCTGGAAAAAATCTTTATTCTAACAAAACAGCACAATAATTTAAATTACCTTTCAAATATTTCTGTTTATTTTTTTGCAATTATGAACGATAAACATGCACAACAATTTAATTTATTAATACACACATTAATTTCTATACACAACTATTAACCAATAAGGTGGATTTATGAAACTAATATTTATTTCTTTTTTCCTGCTAACGGCAGCATTGTTGTCATGCCAGAACCAAAGCAGCAACACAAATAATGCGAAAGACATGCCAAAGCCGGAAGAATTTTACGACCAGATTAGCTATGCCATCGGAACCGAGATGGGTATGAATTTCAAAAGAGATTCCATTCCGATTAACTATGATTATCTGATTGCTGGCATCATCGATCAGGTTGAAGACAGTGAATTGAAACTGACAGAGGATGAGATTGGTGAAGTAATGACGAAATTTCAGGAAGTAATGACTGAAAAGATGCAAAAGCAATACGAACAAGAACAACGTAGAATGGACTCATTAGGCGTTTTATTCGACTCGCTTTCGGCGGCATATCTGGAAGAAAATAAGAAGAAACCAGGGTTTATCGAGACTGCCAGCGGCCTTCAATATAAAATTATCAATGAAGGCTCCGGTGAAATACCGGGCGTCAGCGATATGGTTATGATTGATTTTATTGCTAAACTGCCCAATGGTGAGGAATTTACCAACACCTACGAAAGCGGCAAGCCTAAAAAAATACCCGTTACGGGAATACCCCCGGGATGGAGCGAATTGTTGAGGTTAATTAAGGTTGGGACTAAAGTGGAGTTCGTTATCCCTCCGGACTTAGCGTACTCTTCGATTGGCCAGCCGCCGACGATTCCGCCAAATGCAGCTTTGATATTCGAACTTGAATTGCTTGAAATCGTGGAGCCGCAAACAATCAGCCCCCAACAGATGATGCAAATGCAGCAACAACAGCAGATGCCCCCGGGGCCAAGATAGTAATTGATTATTATAGCCCGGAGTCAATATGATTCCGGGTTTTTTTTCTTATTATTTCATGCTACGCAAAAATGATATTTACTAGCTCCGGCCTTTAGGACGGGGGATAATTTACACAAAAAAACGCTTGGCTCTAACCACAGATGTAAGTTCTTTGGGTTAAAACCCATTGTTTCATGGTAATAATTGTCCCCGACACAGTAGTGTCCATAAATGTCAGGGCTATTGAACAAAAAAATGCGTAACGTTAGTTATTATTTCAAGATAAAAGTAATTCTACCGATATATTGGTTATTATTCCCGGCTTTCTTATATTCTTTTTTTGAAATATTTTGTCCCGGCTTTTAAAATGTATGTCAATTTCATAAATAGAACTTTTCTCTCATTTCTAATCTTTTCCATATTGTTAACCGGTATCGAAGAGCTTAGCTCCGGGGTAAATTACAAAGTTCTATTCCCGAATGGTATTAAGAAACTGGTAAGGCCTACTAATATCAACGGAACTGACTATACAGACCTTAAAACGTTAGCCGGAACGATTGTTCCGAATTCAATTGTTCAAAAACAACATAATGCAATAAGGTCATCGCAGGGGAGCATGAGGTTTGCCCCGTCTTCCTTCTTCATCGTTTCCGATCTGTCCGGTATGTTAAGAGTGGCGCAAATGTCTATGCCGTCAATTTATTACAACAAAAAGCTGTTGATTCCCATCCTTCCTTTTTTCGATTCGCTCGAGCACCTCGGCATATTCGCTGCTAATATCAATAAAGATATAATCACGCTTTCGGACTACATACCACCCTATGAGGAAGGAATAGAACCATTCCCCAAGCTTATCCGATTCGGCCGGCAATCGGGCGCTAAATATAATTTAGAGAGTATTGAAAGGCGGCTCAATGAACTGAATCTCGATAGATTCCCTGCTAAAACAACCATATCGGGTAAGGAAAAGATAAAGGAAAGCAAACCTAAGGAAAAACTACAGAAGAAAAATGCTGCCACGCCCAACAAAAAAGCAGGCGTTATTCCGGAAGAGGAGCAATTCATTATCATCTCACCCAAGCGAAAGAAAACCATTCCGGGAAGCTACGCCCTGCCGGGCAACTTAAGAAGAAAAGAGTTGGATATGAAGAGAGAATAATTCCGGATAGCAAATTGATTATCATTGTATGTTCCCCCGGGCTGAAACAATTGGCAATGCTCATCAGCTTTTGCGAATTAGGCGTAATGCGGGTGGCTTAACCTTGAATAACTCAATTTTTATTACCAACATTTGCCGGAACAGAAGCCTTTAGAATGGCATTTACCGACAGGTTGTCTTTTGGCAGGTGGAAATAGTTCCTTATAAATTGCATAGGTTCCTGCCTTGATGAAATATTAGAAGCTTTTCCCATATCATACCCGCCGGGCCGTAGCAAAGTTGCGCCATCGATAAATACCTTTGCGAACCTGTTATAGTGCGCCTTACCTGAGTATAGGTTCTCCAGCCTTGATTTCAGCAGGTTGAATTGCGCCCGTCCGCGCTGCTTTAGAATAATATCGACATTAGTATCAATATCATTATTAACGGCAAAGGCCAGCACGCGGGCTGTTTCTTCTTTATAAACTATAACCGGTGTCCCTAATTTGACTAACCGATACAATTTGCTCCCATCTTCCCTCGAAATCCTGACACAGCCGTGGGAGGAAGGTTTTTTGCCTAAGTATCTATAATAAGATTTGCTGCGCAATCCGTGGAAACCAATATTATAATTAAATCCAATCCAGTTGAACAGCTCGGCATTATTGAATTGCCTCGACCTTGCAGCCGGGGTCTTGTTCTGGACTGTAAAGAATCCTTCACGAGTCTCAATCCCTTTATGAATTGCCGGGTTGCCGGTTGATATTTTATATACGCGCGGTGTATCATTTCTGGAATATAATGTAGCGGTTTGATCGTTCAGCGAAATTGCAATATAGCTGTCACTCAGGGTGAAGATAGTATCCTTCACCGGAATGAACTCAAATCCGATTAATGGCTTGTGCCTTATTGCATCCAATACGGATGCGTCAGTGCCGGGAAAAAACGACAGGCTTGACTTCATCCCTGACAAAGCGGCCAAAATTAACATGGCCGGTATCACCAATATAAAAGGTTTCCTCAAGATATAGTGCTTTCTCGGATATATTAATTGATAACAGCTTTATAAAGTCCCCAAAAAGGGAGGGCATTTTAATAATATTTTATGGAAATTGCAAAGAAAGAAAAAACTGTTCGTTAATTTTTTTTAATATTTAAACATACATTCGTAATTTTACACTATGAATAAGCTACAAAATAAATTTAGAAATTCCGGGAAGATTGCCGTCGTTCGCACTGACAGGCTTGGGGACATGGTGCTGACCCTGCCAATGTGCGCCGCGATTAAGGAATTTGTGCCAAATTGCAAACTCACCATGATTGCCCAATCCTATACTAAGCCAATTCTAATCAATAATGGCATCGTAGATTCCACTATTTTTATTGATGAGTACAGCAATGGAATAAAAGATATTTTTAAGCAGAACAAATTTGATGCCGTATTTTTTCCGCGGCCAAGATTTGATGAATGCCTTGCAGGTTTTATGGCAAGGATACCAATCAGGATAGGCTCCGGCTACCGGTGGTATTCACTGCTATTTAATCACAGAGTACATGAACATCGCAAAACGGCAGACTATCATGAAGCCGAATACAATGTCCGCCTTGTGGCAAGCATTGCCGGCAGGGATTTCGACACCCGGCTTATCAAGCCATATATCACCCCCGAAACCAAGAAGATAGTCCATGATTTCCTTGACAGCCTTGGTGCGGATTTTGCAAACGACCCCATAATAATCCATCCCGGCAGCGGGGGCTCGTCCGTCGAGTATCCGGCAGAAAAATACGGTCTTGCCGCTAATCTTATATCCGAGAAATACCAGTTGCCAGTTGTAATCACGGGTGTGGAATCCGAGATGGATCAATGCAATATTGTACATAGCCATTGTCCGCTGGCTGTTAATTTATGCGGGAAATTGAATTTAGAGCGAATGATTGCCTTGATTGACGGATCGCGTTTGCTGGTTGCCGGTTCCACTGGTGTGCTTCATATTGCCGCAGCCCTGGGCACATCCGTTGTAGGTTTATACCCCAATTCCCCGCAAATCAGTGCTAAGCGATGGGGTCCGTATTTGGCGAATTCAGCTGCTCTCTTGCCGCCCGCATCGGAAGATGAAGAATTAAATGATGATGTCAGCTTGATTGAGATTGACAGAATTGTTGAAGCAGTTGGAAGATTAATATAAACATTCCATGCTAATAATCGATAATATCAGCCTAATATTCGATGGGAAAACAATTTTTCATAATTTCTCACTTGGAATTAGCAAAGGTGAGAAAATAGCTCTGCACGGGCCATCCGGACGTGGTAAGTCTTCATTGCTGAATCTTATTATGGGGTTTGTGAAGCCCGCCGGCGGGAGCATTTCCATCAATAAAACTGAAGTAAGTGGAAGGCAGATTGGCGGCCTACGCTCAATAATCGCATGGCTTCCGCAAAATGTTGACATCATCGGGACGGGGAGCGTCAGATCGACTGTATTCCGCCGGTTCGCATATTCGAATAATAAAAACAGCAGGCCCGATGAACATGCCGTAATCAATTTAATGGAATCCTTTAATCTTGACAAATGCCTGTTGGAGCAGGACTTCCAGGATTTGTCGGGAGGCGAAAAGCAGAGGATAGGCTTAATTATTTGCATGTTGGCCAATCCTCAATTGATGCTATTAGATGAACCGACATCGGCCCTCGATAAAAAATCTATCGATACAGCTGTCGAATTGATTCTGCAAAATAACGGCTGTACCATCCTGTCGGTATCGCACGAAGATAAGTGGATTGGGGCCTGCGACAAAGCGATAGAGATATAAATTTGCTTCCTCGCCTACTCTCTATTCTCAATCTATTTTCAATTCCCAATCTTTTTTCTATTCTCAATCTACTCTCTATTCTCAATCTACTCTCTATTCTCAATCTATTTTCAATTCCCAATCTTTTTTCTATTCTCAATCTACTCTCTATTCTCAATCTATTTTCAATTTTGGCAAACTAATTGCAATTCCAAATTAGCCGGTTGAAATTTTGTTTTTTCAACTGATTTCATCATTATGTAAAATATATATAAACCTATGATTTATAAAGCATTGCGTATTTATTTATCATATAGGCTCAATGGGCTGGTATTCGACAGGATTTATTTCTAACCAATTATTTGGCAATATAGTTATAAATGGCTAAAAATCAACAACTCGCAATATTTAATTCCGGCCCCCTGGCTCAGGTGAAGAACTTTCTAGGCCCGAAAATTAGTTCTAACCTTGATTTATTACTTGCCGTAGGAGTGCTGCTGATAGTCGGATTACTGTTGATTCCACTGCCGCCATTTATGTTAGATGTATTCCTGACGATTAATATTTCCATCTCAGTGTTGATAATTCTTGTTGCCGTTTATCTTGTAAAACCTTTGGAATTCTCTTCTTTCCCCTCAATTCTGCTAATTGTTACTTTGTTCCGGCTTGGCTTGAATGTGGCATCCACAAGGCTAATACTTAGCGAGGCCTCCGCCGGTGAGATAATCCATGCTTTCGGCACTTTTGTTATCAAGGGGAACTATGTAGTTGGAATAATCATATTCTTGATATTACTAATAATCAACTTTGTGGTTGTTATCAAGGGGTCGACCCGTATAGCCGAGGTGGCCGCCCGCTTCACCCTGGACGCTCTGCCGGGCAAGCAGATGAGCATTGATGCCGACCTGAACGCAGGCTATATAGACGAGCAAATGGCAAGGGACAGGCGCGAAGAGCTAACTCGTGAATCCGATTTCTACGGCTCGATGGATGGCGCTGCTAAGTTCATCAAGGGTGATGCCATCGCAGGTTTAATTATTGCCGGTATTAATATTATCGGCGGATTTGCAATTGGTATGCTGCAAAAGGATATGTCATTTGCCGATGCCTTGTCGACCTATACGATTCTTACGATTGGCGACGGGCTGGTTTCGCAGATGCCTTCTTTATTGATTTCGGTGGCCGGCGGCCTGGTTGTTACGCGATCGGGCTCGGCGGATAAATTGGACATTGAACTTGGCAAACAATTTGGGAAAAAACCAAAACCATTGGCTATGACAGCCGGAGCGCTGGCAGGCATATCGCTATTGCCGGGCTTTCCGATGCTGCCTTTTTTGGTGCTTGCTTCCGCTGTTGGTGCTATGGCCTATACAAGGTCGAAAGAAATTAAACTCGAAGCCGACGCAGTGCTCCAAACTGAACTCGAAGAAGCCGAAAAGGCACGGACTCCCGAAGAGCAGCCCGTCGAAGAGCTTCTGCGTGTGGACCCCGTTGAAATTGAATTGGGTTATAACTTAATTGCCCTGGTGGATGAATCGCAGGGCGGGGATGTATTCAAGCGCATCACCAATGTCCGCCGCCAATTGGCTGTGGAGCTTGGGATTATCCTGCCGCCCGTAAGGGTACGGGACAATCTGCAGTTGGAACCGGAAGAATATGTGGTTAAGATAAGGGGGAATGAAATTACCCGAAACCAGCTTCAGCCCAATATGCTGCTGGCGATGAACCCGGGAACTGCCGAGGGTGATATTGCCGGAGTTAATGTAACCGAACCGGTATTCGGCCTGCCAGCTACCTGGATTAAAATGGACGATAGAGAAAATGCTGAGATAATGGGATATACTGTAGTAGAATCGGCCACGGTGCTGACGACTCACCTTACCGAGCTTCTTCGCCGCAATGCCGATAAACTTATTACCCGGCAGGACGTTAAATTGCTGATTGAGAACCTGAAGCAAGACTACCCGGCACTTGTCGATGAAATCAAACCCGAGACCCTGCCAATCTCGATAGTTCAGAAGGTTATTCAGAACCTGCTCAAAGAAGGCATACCTGTTCGTGACCTGGCACTTATCGCCGAATCGCTGATTGAATATTATAAGATAACTCAGAACGTTGATGTACTTACAGAATACGTCCGCCATAACCTGTCGGAAACCATCCGGCAGCTCTACCAGGACCAAAACGGCGTAGTGCAGGCAATTGCCCTTGACCCGCAAATAGAAGAAGCAATGACACAGGCCCTGCAAGCCAACAACCAAATGAGCGCAAGCCCAACGCTTGGCCTGGCGCCTGATATGGTTAATAAGATTATCGCCGGACTGTCGGAAACTATCGACGAAATATCAATTGCAGGCCATTTGCCCACGGTGATATGCTCGGCTCAGGTGCGGCCTTACTTCTACCGTATGATCCACACGAACTACCCCATGGTCAATGTGATAAGCTACACGGAATTGCCGCCGGAAACCGAAATTGAAATCCAAACCTCGGTGAAGATGTAGGTATATTCTGTCCCCCCTTGACTTTGCACAGCGGTTCATCTTTCGCTGCCGGCTGTTGGGGTGAAGTAGTAAGCGATTGCTGGAAGGTTGGCAGGGCTAATTAATTCGCTGCAACTGCCATCGATATTGGAGTTTGCCGAATTAGGAGAATATATTAACCAGCCGCTGAGAACTTATATCAATTCCTAATTGAATTGAAACAAATAATTTACATAACTCTTTATTAACTATACCTTTAAGCGTATAGTTTATTACGATTTCAAGTAGAATATGATATTATTCCAGGGGGATGAAGTCCAAACTTGCTTTCTCTGTTGCAATTAGTATCGATCCCGATATTTTAATTTTGAATGAGGTCTTTGCTGTTGGAGATGAATTCTTCTGAAAGAAGAGTTTGCTAAAATTAGAGCAACTATGGGCATTGCGGAAAACGATAATAATGGCCTCCCACAGCTTAACAATATACAAACTTATTGCGACAGGGTTATCTGGATTCATCAAGGCAGGATTGAGGAAGATGCCGGCCCCATATCTGTTGTGGAAAGATATAAAGAAATGAAAATCCGCTCAACTCAAAATATTCAATAGGCGGCTCACTCCTTTTTCAGCTAATAATACGAGGGCATTTCTGAGTATTTCCTGAGAATCTGGTGAAGAGCTTTCATGTCCTTCGGAAAACCTGCAATGAATTCCATAATTCCATTAGATTTCGGGTGTGCGAATTTGATAGAATACGAGTGCAG
Source organism: Bacteroidota bacterium (assembly GCA_024278075.1). GTDB lineage: Bacteria > Bacteroidota > Ignavibacteria > Kapaibacteriales > UBA2268 > JAJRTW01. The sequence continues at coordinate 12,390 of JAJRTW010000009.1, forward strand.
GGTCAGGCGGCCGATAATAGGCCTTTCCTCGGTTTCCTTCTTCAGATTGTACCTTTTCTTGATGGATGACAGCATAAATTCGGGCGATTCGCCATATACATTATCAACGAGCAGGGGATGGCCGATGGCAGCCACATGTGCCCTTATCTGGTGGTGGCGGCCAGTCACGAGGTTGCATTCAATCATCGTAGCGTGGCGAAAACACTCTATCACCTTGATTCTGGTCAATGATTCTTTGCCTCTGGATGATGGGATTGTAGTGCCTCTCGCCGCCGGATTCGGCATCAACGGTATGTCAATATCAATTTCATCCTTAATAACCGATCCCGCCACAAAGGCATGGTATATTTTAATTAGAGTATGGTTTTGGAATTGCTCGTTCATGTGCTTGTGGGCATCTGCATTGCGTGCGAAAACCATGATGCCGCTTGTATCTTTGTCCAGGCGGTGGCAAACGAACACCTCGCCGAAATAACCATTCAGGATTTCAGCAAGGTTAGGAGCATCGCTAATGTAGCGGTCCGGGATGGACAGCACTCCAGCCGCTTTGGAAATCACAAGTATATCTTCGTCCTTGTGAATTATTTCAAATGCTCTTTTATTCATTATTGGAATTATATTAAATGTTATTAATCGGGTTCATAAATGAAGTGATCTGATCATTGCATACCTCAACCAAACCACCTATCCACCAATTTCCCCCGCCGCCGCTTTAAAAGTATTAGACAGAAGCATGGCAATAGTCATCGGCCCTACTCCGCCCGGAACCGGCGTAATGGCAGAGGCCTTTTCGGATACCGAAGGGAAATGAACATCGCCGGTCAGCCTGTAGCCTCGCGGCCTTGTGGCATCATCAACCCTGTTCATACCAACGTCAATAACCACAACACCTTCCTTAACGTCATCGCCCTTTATTACTTCGGCAACGCCCACGGCAACGATTAAAATATCGGCCTGTTTGGTATAATAGCTAATATCATCGGCGCCTGTGTGGCAGATAGTAACCACGGCGTTTGCATTGGGAGTCTTCTGATACAGAAGATTCGCAATCGGCTTGCCGACTATATTGCTCCTGCCAACCACCACTACATGCTTGCCTTTAATTGAAATGTTCGAACGAATCAACAGCTCCAGTATTCCCGCCGGCGTACACGAAACAAACCCCGGCAGGCCTATAACCAATCTGCCCATACTTTCCGGATGGAAACCATCGGCGTCCTTGTCGGGGCTTATAGCACGGATTACATTATTGTCAACTATATGCTTCGGCAATGGCAGCTGGACTAAAATGCCATGCACATCGGGGTCTTCATTCCATTGCTTCACAATGCCCAATACTTCCGCCTCGGTTGTGTTGGCAGGCAATTCCTTAGTGATAGACCTGAACCCGATTTCGGCGCAAGCTTTTATCTTGCTGTTAACATATACCCTCGAGGCGGGGTCGTCGCCCACAAGCAAAAGTGCCAGCCCGGGGCGGATGCCAGTATCATTGAGCAGTTTGTCTGTTTTCGCTTTCAATTCGGCCCTTATGTCCGCTGCAATTTTCTTGCCGTCGATTAATTTCTTGTCAGTCATTAATTTCTTATCACTCATTAATTTACTCATCTCAATCTCTTTCAATTTTCTTAAAATAATTAACCTATTCAATACGATTCTATTCGGGGTAAAAATCAAATCTATATACAATTCCTGCGCTGAAAATATTGAATTTACTAATGCTGTAATCAGCAAAAAAAGTAAAATTAGCGAAATCCCTGCTTATTCCGGCCACCCATTTAATATTAGTATCGGATAGGCCCAATTTTGCAGTTTGCGGATCTTGGTCGCCCGGATACCCTGGAGTTGGAGTACCAATCCCCTTTTCCAGCAGGCCCAACTGCTGCTGCTGCTCAACTGGTATGTAATACTGGAATTTCGTGTCTATGTCGATCTGCTCGAACGACACACCGGTGTAAATATCCAAAATGCCTTCGAAGCTTTTGCTGGCGTGAATATTAATATTGAATAAATTCGCAATGGCTTCGAATTTCGACTGGGTAATCCCAACTTCATTCGTCAGCCTTGTGCCCTGGAACGCACCCTGTATGGCCAGATCAAAGTATCGCTCGGGGAAATACTGTGATATGCTGTGCTTTAGCGACAGCCCCCAAAAGCTAAATTTCCCAATATCCTCATCGATTTCAATCGGTGGAATATACCTTATTAAAATCTCCGTTCCATAGAATGACCCAATCTCAATTTGCGGAATAAGAGCAAAAAGTACGTTCTTGTTAGTTCCGGGCGGCAGGGTGAAATAACCGGGAATTTGAGTCAATGCCTCCAAGACCTGCTGCCTTGTGGAAGAATCCAGGAACTGGTAAATATAGTGGTTCTTGGCCAATTCCTCCATCTTTCCTTGGGGGATTACCAATGCCGATTCTTGGCTGCCAAGCAGAGTTGCCGCTGTTTCCGGTATTACTATCGGGTTCTCGCCGCCGCCGTGAATTCCGTCGTAGAGCAGATTCTGGAACATGTAATGAATTAGCCCGGCAGTATCGTTAATTGCAAACGAGCTATTCCGCCAATCAATAGTGCCATAATCCAACAAACCCCCTATATTGAATTGCTTAGTCGGGATAGACGGCGTATAGGTTTTCATATCATTGCGGACAAACCCCGTCATTGTATGGATACCGAATTTGATATATGGCTTGTCATTATCGGGATTGACATAGGCGGAATTAAAGAAGCGGGAATTCGATGTGGCATTCATCGCCTCGACTACGGGTTTCATAAAAGGCACGCCGTTATTCTCGAATATGTCCCTGCCGATAGAACGGGTTAAATCAATTGCCCAGGGGTCTGCCATATCTTCATTTTGGCCGGCAACCGAGCCAAAACTTATTACTATCAATATTATATATCGTGCTATTTTAGTCATGATCTTATTTTATTCAGATACGGATTAACTGAAAAATTTCTTCTTAATAAGCAAGTAGATAGGCACTGCAATAATTATCAACGGTATGATGAAGATCAAGTTGAAAATTATTGAGAACGTCAGCCCTATTATCCCAACAATCAACTTAAGAACATATCCGGCAATTATAAATGCTATTATCCATGCGAGAATGGTTTTCCACATATTTATATCCCGATAAATTTACAATTTAATAAGAATTAACGATACTAATAATTTCCAATAGTCAGAATTTACAATTTAACCTAAATTCCCAGAGTAAAACACGGAGAAGTGACTCCAATTTGTTATATTGCAATTAGTTAAACAAAGAATAACAACAAATAAAAAGTCACCTATCCGATGAAGAAAAATAAGAAAAAAAGAGCAAAGAGCATAGAAA
>JAJRTW010000180.1 GCA_024278075.1 Bacteroidota bacterium
CCAAGCAGTTATCTGATCAATTAATGGAATATATAAAAACATATAATAAGACGAGGGCAAAGCCATTTCAGTGGACTTATACTGGAAAACCATTAACCATATAATTAATTACTCTTTCTAAGGGATGATACACTAGTGACGTGTTGACTGTTCTATGTCATTCCGGACTTGATCCGGAATCCATTTTGATACATCCAAATAGCCTGTGAATACTGGATTCTTCACGGAGTTTATCCTGATTCCTTCGACATAGTCTATCCTGAGCGAAGCCGAAGGGCTCAGGATAGACTGCCGAAGGGTTCAGAATGACAGCTTAAATGAACCGTCATAGTATGCCTGACACGTCACTATTATTAACTTGTGGCTACTGAATAAAAAAACCCCGAATAATTTATTCAACCACAATCTTATGAACCTTAAGCATATCGGCGCTGCGAACTTGCAGGAAATACACTCCGGCCGAGATATTGCCCAAATCGATTTGCTCGAATATTACAAATTGATTAAAAATATTTTTCTCAAACAGTTCCCGCCCACTTATATCGGTTAATTTTAGCTTAATCTCGCCGCCGGCCGGATTGGCTATCTCTACATTAATATATTTCGGGGCCGGGTTCGGATACAGCCTGATCCGGCTGCCCTGGCCGCCATCGGCAACACCGGTAACGAATTGCACCTCAAAACTGTTGGTGCCATAACACCCTAAGCTGTCCGATACGGTTACGTAATATGTGCCGTCTTCATCAATGTAGAAAGTCCTTTCGGTGGAATTGTCCTGCCATAGATAGCTTTCAAAAATCCCCGCATCGGCGCCGAATGACTCGACAATCGCCGTATCTTTCAGCATCGTAGCCGGAGCAGGCAGAATTATCACCTCAACCGAATCAGTGAGAATGCAGCCATTACCGAAAGTGAAAGAAACCGTATAAATTCCGGCCGTATCGGTGTACATAGTTGTTCCGGCGGTAGAGTCGTGATGCCAGGCGAAGGATTCGTAGCCGCGAATATTAATTGCCCTGACTATTGCCGATATTCCTTCGCATACTGTCACGGCTTCGTAGTTGAATACATCCGTATATGATATTACCCGATGATTCAGCACCGAATCATTAAATTTGTTTTGATCGCCGCTTAAAGACACATAGAAGTCGAAATAATGATTGCCGGACGACAATTCAACAGGAACGGAGAAAGTGTATGATAGTGTCGCTTCCGAAGCAATCGGAGTGCCGACGGGTTCTATCCACCTTGGGCCGCCATCAAGTCTAAACACGACTTCCAACCCACTATTGACTGCGGCAGTTCCATAGTTTTTGATGCCGATTGTAATATCAGCGCCATCAACCATACCGCAGCCATTGCCCGGAAGGCTTGTAATGCCCACATCCCTGCTGGCGGTTTCCTGATATATCTCCACGTCATCGATGGCAATATCGCTGAATTGTCCCGGCCCGGTTGTGGCCCTGAATCTTAACTTTATATCGTTTCCGAATTTGGACAGGTTCACCTCGGCGAGATTCCATTTATTGCCCTGGTTGCCGGATATGCTCCACACGTTTTCATGCCACTGGCCATCGTAAACATCTACTGCCAGGCTGCCCATTACATCGCCTGCAGCCGCATTGCCGCTGTACATGCTGTACCAGAAACGCAAGTATGGAATGGACAAAGGGCGGAGGTCGAAGCAGGGGCTGTAGAGGTCTGCCGTTTTATTGAAATTCGGCTCGCTGGATTCCACATACATATACATACCGTTGCCCTGCGTATGATTTCTTGACGGGCCGGTATATGTGGTGGCGGTTCTATTGTTATTCACACGCCAGTCAATATCATCCCGGACGTCGTTGGCCCAGCCATTTAGAAGCACACCCGGATTGCCCTTGATGAATGAATCTAAGTTCTCAATATTCGGGAATTCGCTAACTGTTCCGTTATTCGTAAATGTAATGAATTTAAGAGTATCGTTGAATTTTGAGTTGTCATTATTCACAGAGATAAATCCGGTGAAGGAATATTCGTTCAAATCCGACAAATCAGCACCGCCCGAGAAACGATAGTCAATACTTTCGCCGGGTTCAATTGCGTTGGCAACTGTTTCCCTTATAACAGTAACATCCGGATTTACACTGTCTTTAAAATAATATCCCGCAACGAAATTTGAAATTCGTTTAGTCCCGAAATTTTCTATTCTTAGGGTTACTTTCTCATCGCTTGAGAAGCACGCTCCCGCCGGCAGAGATAAGGCCGTGGGGCCGGCATCAATCTCAGGCAGCTCCATCAAAGATACGTTGTCGGCAGCAATGCCGGTTGTGCTTTGGTTTTTGTCGTCATAATGAATAGCAGCCAAAATGCACGACTGCCCGTCATATTCCGACAGGTTGGCCCTTATTCGGTGCCACTCCGGATATGGCTGAATCGTATGGACGATATTCCAGGACTGGCCTTTGTCCGTGCTGATTTTCACAAAAGCCGATGCTCCCTTCGGCGAAGTATAGTAAACGTCGAATTCCATAATTACGTTATTATTTACAGTGAAATCCATGTGGGGAGTAATCAGGAAATCATTCCGCCTGTACCGGTTTGCAATAACATCGTTTACAACTGCAAATGAAGAATGGTCCGGCACCGGCCACACTCCGTCGGCGTCCTGCTCTCTAAGCTCATCGGCATCGCTAAAAATCCACCCGTTAGAATTGCCGGTTTGTGTTGTTTTCCAGTCGTCCGGCAATTGCTTGCCCTCGAAGTCCTCTGCAAAGGGGATATTCCAGAGTTTAATATTGGTTACCGTTCTGATTATTTCATTATTTGACTCGTCGCCATCTCCCTCTAATCCTGCGGAAATAACAACATTATATTCTTCACCCGATATAGAGAAATCCGCCGCTTGAGAAAATGTGAATGAATATGGCACTCCATACGGCAAGGTATCGTTCAATTGTTCGGCCACAGGGTCCGAGTCGTTGATGCTATAGCGAAGATTTAGGGCCAATATGGAATCACTGCCCCGATTGACAAGCGATATGGTGATGGCTTCGGCCTCCGTTAGGCTGCAATCGTTTGCCGGGGCCGATAGCGATGATACGCTTATGTCTAATTTACTAAGGGCTTTAACGGAAATATTATCAATGGCAATGCCTTCTTCATTTGCGTTGGCGTCGGTGCCAAACCTGAACCTGAACCTCACAAATGATTAGCCGGCAAGCTCTGGCATATAAGCGCAATAGTTTTTCCAGCCCCAGTTATAGCCGCTGAACCAGGGGATTCCCATCTGAACGGTTTGTGCCAAATTGCTGTTATAGCCGGGTAGCTCCACCCTGTCCCAATTAGAATCGTCCAAGGAATATTCCAGTATAAAGCCGTCGAAATCTACCTCTATCCTAAAAAAAGAGTCGAAACAAATAAATGGGTCAATCAGTGCTGTAAAATCAAAGCAGGGCGATTGCAATACCATTTCCGAATGGTCGGAATAGTTTGCATTCAAATTAGTCATCCACGCATTGTCGCCGCTTGCCGCACTATTAATATTCTCTTGATTGGGTTTCCCCAATTGCCAGTCATTATTATCCGATATGGCGAAACTCTCCCACATGGCCGGCCCGGCCTCGAAATCTTCGAAATAGGGGAATTCACCGAGTTTGCCAATGGCGAGTTCAACTTCTAAATTATCATTATTATTTACCGTGTCTTTGTCGAAAGCTGTCCACGACCTAATTTCATATATCCCCGTTTGCGACAGGTCAACCGTCTGCTCAAAAGTATATTCCACAGACGATTTGCTTGGTAAAATCTCTGTTAGAGCAAGCGATTCAAGGGCAACCTGGCCGCCGTTCAGGCTAAATCCAACAGCAATGGTTTCGCCTGCAGGAATATCTTCGCAGGAATTATTCTTTATTTCGATTACTACCTTTTCCTCGGTTGTCATGGCATCGCAATTAGATACGGGCAACACAACCCCGGCCAATAATAAATCATTTTGTTCGGAGTAGCCGTCGGCGCTAATCACGGTTTTTGAGTAAATGTCATTGGTTATATTGGTGTCGCCGGGGAACTGAGTCCGGCAAACGATGTTGTAATTGCCGGCAGCCGAGAGATCAACCGGAGGTGACAAGGTGAACACAACCGATTCGCCGCCTTCGAGCCTTGATTGCAGCTTATGCACACTCGTTAATGTATCTCCAGCATTTACACTATATGAAATTGGAATTTCGGTTCCGGACGAGACTCGTTCGCAGGCTCCGAAATACTTAACTTCCACTTTAATTAATTCATTATCCGACAGAAAATCGCATGTAGTGTTCGGTGCATCAATGCCAACAACACCAAAATCATTCGTCGTTACCGGATAGCCAACCCCGACTGCGTGCCAGGCTTTTGCCACTTGCTTGTATTCATTCGAACAGATGCCATAAAGGTCTTCTGCTGCTTGCAGCGAGCCATTCCGGGCGTCATAATAATTCGATGAACGCGTCAGATAATACGCAAGGTTGCGGTAGGCGATTTGTCCGGCTTTTTCAATTCCAATTGCCTCAACGTCATAATCATCCTCATTGTCATTTGTCCCCGAGGCTCCCGTCACTAACATATAGAACCAATAATTCTGCACCTGGCTGTTGGAATGCACCCCGCCATTGTCGCCGCTGCCTGTTCTCCAATTCCTGCCTTTATACGTATCGGGGTGGCCAGAGCTATTCGGGTCTGCCATGTTACGGCCCACTATCCGCCACGTTGGCGAGCCGTCCGGTTTGGTTACACCCGCCCAGGTCTTTGCCGCCACGCCGAAAATATCGCTGAATGATTCGTTCAATGCGCCGGATTCGTAGGCATAGATCAATCCTGCCGTATGCTGTGTCACACCGTGAGTAAGTTCATGGCTGACAACTACCATATCGGTAAGCGGTGAATTATTACCATCGCCATAAGACATATATATCCCGTTCCACGTGGCATTATACCAATTCGTACCCACATGCACCAGGCTTACCAAATCCATGCCATTGTCGTCAATGCTATTTCTGTTAAAATTGATTTTATAGTAGTCATAAGACATCTCGGCGCCCCAGTGAACATCGGTTGCAGTCTGGTCTAACTTACGGTTTACGTTATTCCAGAAATTATCAGTATCGACAAAGTCGGTGGCATTGTCTAAGTTTCTGCCGTTATTGGCGTTATAGGTAATAATATTCACTCCGTCTCTGACCTCCCTCAGGCGAAAGCCGCCGGAGAAATGGTCCGCTACGATATCGACCGTATCGCTGTACATCGTAACGGCTGTTCCCGGCCGGTTTTCTTCATGAATCCGGCTCAGCTTGAAAAGCTCGCTGCCTGTCATGGCATCAATATAAATATCATAATAATAATTTGGCTCGGCCGAACCGATATTAAGTTTATAGGCGAGATGATTCTTTTTCAATTCGGGGAAATAATCAGGGCCGGCAATGCAGAGTTCCGCCTTTGGGTAATAAGTTGCGTCCGGGTCTTTGGTGATTATTTTCAGCATATTTTCTTCCGCCTCGGACTGCCACAAATACTTGTCGCTCCGGAGATTCTTCAGGGCGATGTCCAAGGCCTGCTGCTTAGTAATTACCGGGTCGGTATTAATTTCTATCCCGAGTATAATCCGCCCGTTGGCCCTCACCGATCGTCCATATAGTTCATGCACAATATACTCGCCGCCTTCCACCGGTATCCCGTTGAACAGCTGATTATATCTATAGTGCTGAACCCCGAGGTTGTCGCTATCGATGCGTGATATTTGCATTTCCTCGTTTTTTTGCAATCCGAATGCGATTTTATATTCATCGAATATCGTGGCTGCACTAATATTTTTTTCGGGCTTGAAATTAATGAAACCCGGGTAATTAGATTGATCTGCTATCTCATTCATTAGGGCTTTATCGGGCTTGATATTTTGAGCTGACAGATTTGAATTGGAGATTATTAGTGCCGATACTAATAGTATTAACGAGAATAAAAACAATCGGAGCAAGTAATGCATAATATCACCATATTTATAATTTGAAATTTACAGGCTGTTTGATTTTATAGAAAAATGATAACGTGCCTACTGTAGTTATTCATAATATAGACACAGTATACTGAAGATTGCCCTCAATAAGTACTAACTGTTTATTGTTATATTAGCTACAAAAGATATTCAATTAGAAAGTGCAAGGAGATGGATTTATTATGCTCTTATGCCTTGCAGATTGTAGGGCAACCCACTGCTCGCTTTGCTCACTTCCCCATTTTTTTAGGGGGAATAGCCAATCAAATTCCCCCTTAATAAAGGGGGATTTAGGGGGTTGTTATTCTCCTTAAAGCATAAGCATTAGAATCTTTTTCTCCGACTACTTTCTGAGGAAACCTTAATTAAGATTATTCCCAAATTCCGGTTTGGGAATGCAATTTCCCCGAAGATCTCCGTTTTGCAATGAATTAGAAAATAAAACCAACGAAAGCAAACCTAACACCAGGTTCTCCAATATAACATGCTTTTTAAGTGAATCGACACACTACGGGTGCAGCATCCCATTTATCTTATCTACGAGCTAAATCAGGCGGCTGTTGACTTACCGGCTGGCGCAACTATTTATTTTAAAAAAGAGCCTGCAAGTAATATTGCAAGCCCTTATCATTATTCAATAAAACCAAAATGAATGATTTATTGAAATCAATCGTTAATTTATTATTTTTCTATCTAACTATCAATAACGGAATCTTTGCCAGATCGCCTTCCATATTTGCAATTATATAATAGGTGCCGGACACAAGTGCCGTAAGGTCTGCTTCCAATTGATAATTGCCCGGCAAAACAGTTCCTTCAGTTAGTTCGAGAACTCTGCGGCCGCTCATATCCACAATATACAAATCGATTGATTTCGGCACCTCGCCAATTAAATCATAAGAAATCACAGAAAAATTCCCTGCCGGGTTCGGCGCTGCCATTATCGAGAGCAATCCATTAGCTGTCGAAGCCTCGCTGCCAACCGATGTAACTTTTTCGCTAACTCCGTATAATTCCAGTTCGAAAGGATTGTCATTCAAAGCATTGGAGTTAATAGTAATCATCCCGGTGGACACCGTTTGGGCATTGACGGGCAAGAACTTAACTTCAACTGCCACAGAGCTGTCCGGGCCTATGGTAACAGGATAGCCCAATTCGGTAACAACAGAAAACACCTCACCCTCGCCCGGGTCAATTTCCATCAAGCTAATATACATTGGAATATCACCGACATTAATTATTTCAAATGATTCGGTTTTGCCGATTCCTACCTCGACTTTCTTGAAATCCAGCTTATGTTGATTCTCAAGATTGGTTTCTATGCGGGCGCCCGGGGCAAGGCCGCCGCGGCCAATAAGGGTATAATAAAAAGTGCTTCCCTGAGTGTTGGTTGCATTGGTGCTTATTTCCAACGATGCTCGAAAAGTTTCCCCCACTTCCGGCGGTGAAAATCTGATAGTTTTGGTATGCGTTTGGCCGGCTTCGATTGTTGTTGGATAGCTGTCTCCCTTTATTATCTTAAAAGTTTGGTCGTCACCGCCTTCGCCTTTAAGTTCGTGAGAACTTATTATTAAATCGTTTTCACCTATGTTTTCGATTACCAATTCGAAATCCTTAGCTTTAAATCTTGGAGAATAGCCGAAGTCAATAGTATTGTCAACAACATTAGTGGTCATATAAGCACCAAACCTTTTGCCGCCATTGCCCTCGATCGTGAATTCGGGGTTTTCGTAATTGTCGGCATTGGTCTCAAGAACCATGAAGACCAAATACGTATCTTCATCGGGCGGAGTGAATTTTATTTTAATTTGATGACTTTCATAAGGTTCTAAAGAAATAGGTGTGTTTCCCCCCTCGATGATTTCGTAAGCACCATCTTCATTCCAATCCAAAAATAGTTCGGTAACCGTCAACGTTTTTGCCCCAATATTGGCAAATTCCATAGTGGCCTCTTTGCTGGTTCCGGGCTCGACAAAGCCAAAATCGAACTTGTTGGGGCTAATGTATTCAAACAATGCCCCCGGCTCGTAATTCGGCGACAGCACCCAGTCCATTGCACTTTGTATCATAATTTCACGTGGCCCGTTGCCCGCTATAAATTCAAAGCCATAGCTCCAGAACACGACCCTTGATTCGCCAAGGTTAGCCCTCGAACCGCAAAGCACAGGATTGGTTACGGCGTCATAATGGTCAATTTGGATACCATTGCCGCCGTCTTTAAGCGTAAATCCCTCAGTTGACTGCGTTAATGCCAAAGGAGATCCATAGCCTATTCCTCCGTTGCAGAGTTTATATAGCCCCTTTGTAATCGAATCGGGTACATTGCCTCTTCGGGAGCCAACAATACCTAAAGTGTCGTAGTAGTTGCCATCCATTTGGCTGAAACGGCCTGCATACTCTATTTCCAGAACGTCGTTGAAAAAAGTGTGCACGCGCGAATCTTTCATACCAGCTGGAGCGGCAGGATCATATTGTAAATATAAAGATGCCCAGCCGAGAACAATTACTTTTTTGCCGGCAGCAATCATATCCATGATTTTATCAATAACTACATGATTCCCGGAAGTTGTTTGCATAATTAACGGATTTGTGCCCACATAGAAAATTGCCACATCGAAATCCGTTATATTATTTTGGGCAAAAAACTGGTCGCTAAATGCCGTATTCAGAATTTTCCCCTGGTACGCAGGGTCTGAATTAATATTATCAAAGTATACATATTTGCCGAGGTTCGACAACTGGCTTGCAAGATTATTGAAATAAACATATTTTTCGCCGGCCTGAAGTTGATTGCCAATTGATTTTAACTGCCCGGGAGCCATAGCCTTTACGGATTGTTCTATTTGCCGGCCAAACTCTGTTAATTGAACCTGATTGGATATATCGTATTCCTGCACTTCCTGCGCAAATAGCACCTGAGGTAAAAATATCAGGGCGGCGAGAAAAAGGGTTAGCTTTTGTTTCATGGTGTACTCCGGTATAAAATAAACAAAATTATATTTCAAATCTAATCTAAGAACAGTAGTGTCCGGTTAAAAATGAGAGACGTTCGTAATATATGCCTGAATATTATGTCCTGTCATTTCGAACAAAGTGAGAAATCCAGTGTTTATGGCTCATTTGGCTGCATAGAGTCACCCTGAGCGGAGTCGAAG
>JAJRTW010000181.1 GCA_024278075.1 Bacteroidota bacterium
GAACAATAGAATTTTCTGAACAATAGAATTTTCTGAACAATAGAATTTTCTGAACAATAGAATTTTCTGAACAATAGAATTTTCTGAACAATAGAATTTTCTGAACAATAGAATTTTCTGAACAATAGAATTTTCTGAACAATAGAATTTTCTGAGAATGCTTTTGTAAATCCCGAACAATCCGAAATAAATTACACATTGAGTCTTGAAGAAAAATAGGCCTCTTACCATTCCTTATTAAACGGGAATCCAGTGTTGATGCGGGGAATGGATTCCTGCTGGCGCGAAAAAGACAACAAAAACGAATTCTTCAAAAAGTCTCATAATATGAACTTCTTTCGGTACAATACTGAAAGCAAGATGCAGTGCCGAATTAATTATAATAACGTTTTATTAATAATGTTATTTCGGAACATAAACATAAGCAAAAAGAAGAATAATGCAAAATTTCCGTTGTGGAATTGGGTGTTTATTCAGTTTTTTGTATTCGTTATGTTTTTTAATCCCACATTGTGGGTTTACTTCCCCGCTGCTTGCGGCGGGATAGTTCATGAATACTAAAGAACTTCATATCAACAATTGATAAGCATCATTTATCGATTCCATAACATCAGTTGGGTCCGGAAAATAATGAGGCAACTTACATAATTAGAAGAAGTTTAGGATGTATATCAGTTAAGTAGTGTCCGGTTAAAATTCAGCCAATTAGTGATAATCGCTGTAATATCTACCTCTTTTACCTATATTGTGCTGTTTTGGATACAGATTGCAAGCAAGCGACATCTATTTAAGATAAATAGCCACGAGTTTTAACTCGTGGGAAAAGAGAATGAGGATTTAATACTTGGCTCTAACCATAAACACTGGATTCTTCGCGGAGTTTATCCTGAGTCCTTCGACATAGTTTATCCTGAGCGAAGCCGAAGGGCTCAGGATAAACTGCCGAAGGGCTCTGAATGACAGTCCATAGCTCGTAGGAACAGTAGGGGCGAACGGCCGTTCGCCCGCACAAACAGAAGATATTCAGCAAAGCTCTTATTATTTAACCGGACAGTACTGATATTCAGTAATAACAACAGGCGGGAACAATTCCCCCCCCCCCCCCCCCCACAAAAAAAAACGCCTTGCCGAAGCAAAGCGTTTATAACAAACTACCTGTTTTTCTTTTTATGACGATTCTTGCGCAGTCTTTTCTTGCGCTTATGAGTCGCCATTTTATGCCGTTTTCTTTTTTTTCCACAAGGCATATTATATATCCTTAAATGTTAATAATGAAATATATTCAAATTTTCCAAAAACAGATATTGATAATATTTATTTACCATAACCTATTTATCATCGCCATACTTGGCCTTCATAGCGGTATTTACTTTACCAAGAAAATCCGGCGAAGGTTTGAATACGGGAACGTAACGTTTTTCCAAAGGCACCAATTCGCCGGTTCTCGGATTTCTTGCCATCCGGGGCTTGCGGCTTTTATGCTTGAAAACACCAAATCCGCGTAACTCTATCCTTCTGCCACCGGATATTGCATTAATGATACTCGAAAAAACGCCGTCTACCACAGCTTTTGTCTCGATTTTAGTCAGTCCGGTTGATTTTGCTATTTCATCAACGATATCAGCTTTTGTCATAGTAAACCCATGAATTAATAAATTCGACATAAACAATTATAGAATTATTACTTATAAGGAGTACAAAGTTACAAAACTGTTTGGAAAAACAAAAAGAATGAATTAATAAAAGTAATAATAATTGCGATTTAATTGCGTTTATTCAACCATGAGTTGAATTTTAACGTATAATAAGGTAAATTTGCAATTACTATTTTTAGAAAACAACCAACGGAGAAGCATTGTGACCTGGAATGAAGAGCAGAACAGTAAGGATAAGGAAATCCAGGAACATCTTATAGCGCAAGGGAACCTGCCAAAGCATATTGCAGTTATTATGGATGGCAATGGCCGATGGGCTTTGGCTCGGCAGTTTGCCAGAATTTCGGGGCATAAGGAAGGCATCGAAAGTGTAAGGGATATTGTTAAGGCTTCTTCTCAGCTGGGTATCAAATACTTAACGCTGTATGCCTTTTCGATTGAAAACTGGAATCGCCCCCTTAATGAAGTTGGCGGATTGATGAAATTGTTAGAACATTATCTCCGGCAGGAACTCGATGAGCTGCATAAGAATAATGTACGCCTGTTCACGATAGGCAAAGTAAGCTCGTTGCCGAAAGTAGTTAAAAAGCTGCTCCACGAAGCAATGGAGCGAACTGCCAATAATACCGGATTGACACTTACGCTTGCCCTAAGCTATAGCGGGCGGTGGGATATAGTCCGGGCAGTGCAGATTATTTCCCTCGACGTTCGCAGGGGCAAGATCTCGCCCGAGGACATTAACGATGAACTTTTTTCGTCTTACTTGCAAACACGGGATTTGCCCGATCCGGATATTCTGATCCGCTCGAGCGGCGAAATGCGGCTTAGTAATTTCCTGCTCTGGGAAATAGCTTATGGCGAGATATTTATTTCGCAAAAGCTTTGGCCAGAATTCAGGCGCGATGAACTATATGAAGCATTGTATAATTATACAAGCAGGGAAAGACGGTTCGGAAGGACTTCTTCTCAATTAGCTTCGGGAGAAACTCCCGACAGGAAAGATTCATATTTTAAGCGAGTTGTGGATGCTCTCAAAAATTCTTAAGCTGTCAATCCTGATATTATTCTTATTCTCTTCGATAGCATTGCTTGCTCAGCCCGGCGCCGAGTCATTTGTTATTGCCGGTATTACCGTCGAAGGCAACCGGTTTGCCGATGCCGAGACTATTATTTCGCTTTCCGGCCTTAGAGTTGGCAACCAGCTTGCACTGCCGGCCGATAACAAACTTCAAACCGCTTTGAGAAACCTATGGAAACGCAAGCAATTCTCCGATGTTGACATTATTGTTGACCGTGTTACTCCGGCCGGTGTGTTCCTGATTATCAAGCTTAAGGAATTCGACAGGTTAAACGAAATCGAAGTAAGAAATAACGAAGAAGTGGACACCGAAGATATTACTAAAGCAATTGGGAAAGTTAAAGGTGATATTATTTCTAAATATGATCTTTACCTATTCAGAAGAGATATTAAAAAGCTTTATGCAGACGAGGGCCTGGCCTTTGCAAAGGTTGAAGTCGAATTGGAACCAACCGACACAGTGCAATATTCCAACCTTATTATTTATGTTGAAGAAGGCATAGAATTCTATGTAAATTCAATTAATATCGAAGGCAATAAATTTTTTGATGATGATGATTTAATTTCCGAATTCGACGAAACCAAAACCAAATCATGGTGGCAAATCTGGAAATCATCAAAATTTGACCTGAATGACTACAAGAATGATATTGAGCTGCTTAAGAAATTCTATCAGAACAACGGATTCGTTGATGTGGATATTATTAGTGATTCCGTCCAATACAACGAAGAAAAAGAGACCGTGGATATAACGATTAACCTTGTTGAAGGCAGCAAACTGTTCATTAGAAACATTCGTTTTGAAGGCAATACTGTCTATAAAGAAAAAGCGCTGCTAAGACGGCTGGAATTCAAACCGGGCGATCCGTATGACCTCGAAACTTTCGAAATGAACCTTAGGGGCAATCAGGAACAAACCGACGCCCTTTCCTTGTATGCAAATTCAGGCTATCTGGCGGCTCAATTTGAGAAAGACGAAAAAAGAATTGGCACTGATTCAGTCGATATTATTATTAATGTATATGAGAACGACCGGTTCAAAATCAGGCGGGTTGATGTAACCGGCAATACCAAGACCAAAGATAAGGTAATCAGAAGGGAACTCTACACCCGCCCGGGAGATTATTTCGACCGCTCTGCGGTTATCCGGTCGATCCGTGCGCTTGGGGTGATGAATTATTTCAATCCCGAGGCCTTACAGCCACAGGTGAACCCGGTGGACAACACAAGCGTCGATGTAGTATATAAAGTTGAAGAAAGATCGACCGACACATTTAATGCTTCCATAGGATTTGCCGGCAGCTTCGGCCTGACCGGTGCCGTCGGATTTACATTTAATAACTTTTCTCTTTCCGAGCCTCTTCAAGGCGGTGGCGGGCAGATATTTAATTTCAATTGGGAATTCGGGCAGTTCAACCGCTTGCAAACCTTCTCGATTGGCTTCACCGAACCCTGGCTGATGAACGAACCTACTACCATTGGGTTCAATTTATTTGATTCGCGGATTAATTTTAATTACGAACTCAGGCGGACGGGTTTGTCTGTTAATCTGGGGCGCAGGTTCAAATGGCCCGATGATTATTTTAGAGCAGACTGGAGCCTGCGATACCAAGAGAATGACGTTGGCACCAGCGGAGGCACCTTCTTTCGTCCGGGTATAAACCAAGAGGTAACCATTGGCCAGACAATATCCCGGATTAGCCTGAACAGTATGTTCTTCCCAACCGTGGGCTCAAGATTTAGTTACTCGACTAATTTCGCCATGGGCGCTATCGGCTTGGGCACAACGGATTTTTTCAAGAACGAATTAAATTTTGAGATTTACAACCCGCTCTTAAAAGTCGATGGCATGGACAGGCTGGTACTTTATCTCAGTTCGAAAATGGGCTACATCGCCGGTTTTGAATCCGATACGGCCATATCACCAATAGAATTATATTTTATGGGCGGCAATGGCTTGGGCGGGTTTGGCGTTATTCCTTTTCGGGGTTATCCCGACAGGTCGATCGGGCCACGGAATGGCGGCAAGGTGATGTCAAGATATATTGCTGAACTGCGGTTCAGTTTATCACAGGGCCAGATGCCAATATTTTTATATGGCTTCGCCGAGGCCGGGAATGTATGGGAAAATATTAAAAATACTGATCCATTTCAGTTAAAACGTTCGGCTGGAATTGGCATTCAAATGCTATTGAATCCAATCGGAATTATCGGCTTCAGTTACGGCTACGGGTTCGACGCCCTTGGCACGGCCAAGGAGCCAACCGGCTGGCAATTCCTGTTCCACCTCGGGCAACAATAATATTTACTGATAATCGACTCTGTCAGATTGAATATATGTACTTATTTTGAGTAATATTTTTTTTATTAACTATTTATTTTATCGGAGCTAAGATGCGCAAGATTATTTTTGGATTGTTTATAGTATTATTTACTATTTCTGTTTCATCCGAAGCATATTCTCAAAAGGGCCTCAAGATAGGCGTTGTTGATGTGGAAACAATTTTCAAGGCAATGCCGGAGTTTGAAGATGCGGATAAACTTCTTCTCGAAATATCGAAGAAATACCAGGATACACTTTTAATGATGCGGCAGGGCCTGGAGGCGAAAGCCGGAGATTATCAAAAACAAAAAGCTATGATGCCGGCAGACCAGCAGCAAAAGCGTGAAGAGGAACTTCAGGCAGAAAACATGAACGTTTATCAATATCAACAGGAAAAAGCAGGCGAAATTCAGAAAATGAGGGTCGATTTCCTGGAGCCGATTAAAGAGAAGGTTACGAAAGCTATCGAAGAAGTGTCCAAGGAAGAGAAAATAAATATAGTATTTGATAAGGCAAGCCAATCGATTGTTTATGCCGAAGATAAATTCGACCTGACTTTCAAAATCATTGACAGAATCAAACGCGGTGCTAAATAGGAATTGATATATTTTTTAGTCGTCTCTGTTGTCCGACCTAACAGTTGTTACAACTGGCAATTTGATGATTTGGGGAACTAAATGGGGCCGTCTATAAAGCAAGAGAATCCATGGGAAAACCCTTCGACTTCGCTCAGGATAGACTGAGAAAGGGAGGGGAAGTAGGGGCGAACGGCCGTTCGCCCGTACAAACGGGTATATTAAGAAAGACACTAATTTATTAATCGGACACCACTGGTCTTATTTAACGTAAAGTAATTTATTTCACATTTAAGGTTCTATATGAACATAACGTACTAATTCAGCGTACATAATGTTCACTAATATTGAGGAAGAAATGCAATCTTTGCAGAAAAGAATTCGGGTAGTGATTTGCCTGGTATCATTGTTGATTCTTTTGCCGGAAGCTATGCCCGCACAGAAGGTAGGGTTTATTTCCTCGAAAATGGTTAGAAATAAATTCAGCGAAGCAAAGCAGGCCGACCAAAGAATACAGTCGATTGTGGAAGAATGGAACCGCGAGCTCGAAGATATGCAAAAGCAAATCGAAGACCTCGAATTTGAAATAAAAAAGAACCGCCTGATCTGGAGCGACGAAGAACGATTCGAAAAAGAAAAAGAACTTAAGCAGTTAATAGGCGACCGTAGGTCTTATGCACAGGCAAAGTTCGAGCCATCCGGCGAATACGACATAATTGTTAAGCAATTAATGACACCGGTGGAAGTCAAAATTTATGCCGCTGTGCAGAAAGTGGCCTCCGACGAAGGCTATGACCTTATCCTCGATCAAAGCATTCAGCCGATTCCATATACTAATTACAAGTACGATTTAACGGTTAAGGTGCTGAGGGAATTGGGCGTCGACGTAGATGAAATGGAGAAGGAGCTTCAGAAGAAGATTGCCAAAGACCCGAGGAATAAGAAGAAGAAATCGAAAAGGCCGGGGAAAAGGCGCCGCAGGTCTCGTAACGACCCGGATAAAAAAATTGAAGAAAGGAAGATCGAAGAAAGAAAAATCGAAGAGCGGCGGAATGATATTATAGAGCCACAGGATGCTCCCCCGATGGATGTGGCGCCGCCCGAAAAAAAGGCCAATCCGGAGTAACATGAATATTTCGGGGCTTTTTCGTTCTGTCGTCAGTTGCTCTGCCTGCCAAACTTAGCAGTGCCTGCAAGACAATTGTAGCATGGCTGAACATCGCAATTCTTAGCTAAAAGCTATTATTGGCGAAAGCCGAATTCAGTTCAGCTTTTTATCAATCAGCAGCCCGGCCGCAAGCAGTGGAGCGTATATCGGAGATCATACATCCGGTTCGATGCAATCGCCGGGGAATAAACCATAAGCATGATTTAACTGTTCCGATTCCTTGTGTAGCTATTCAATAGAAATCTTGTTTTGTTATTGAACTTTTTGTCAGGTTCCACTACGCTGTTTATATCGCCTAATCTTTTTCAAAGTGGAGATTTGCGGGAAAATTTCATTCCCAAATCGGAATTTGGAAATAAGATAAATATACTAAATCTATTAATGAATTGCCCTGCTATTAAGCAAAAAACTTAACTAGGGTCGTGTCAGGCATATTTTGACGAATTATTTTTTTCTGTCATTCTGAACTTGTTTCAGAATCCAGTATTCACGGGCTATATGGCTATATTAAGTTGGATTCCGGATCAAGTCCGGAATGACAAATTAAATGATCCGTCATTGTAAGGCTGACACGTCACTAGTGTAATATCCCTTTGAAAAGGTAATATATATTGCTATATTTGCAACATGGCAAGAAAATCAAAAGCAATACCAATAAGCAAACAGCAGAAACAAGAATTATTAATCTGGAGTCGTTCGCAAAAGTTAGACTACCGC
>JAJRTW010000182.1 GCA_024278075.1 Bacteroidota bacterium
ATTGCCCTCAAAAAGTACTAACTGTTTATTGTTATAGTAATTACGAAAACTATTCAATTAGAAAGTGCAAGGAAATGGATTTATTATGCCCTTATGCCTTGCAGATTGTAGGACAACCCCCTGCTCGCTTTGCTCACTTCCTCCTTTTTTAAGGGGGAATAGCCAATTAAATTCCCCCTTAAAAAAGGGGGGTTAAGGGGGTTGTTATTCTCCTTAAAGCAGAAGCATGAATATCTTTTTCCTGACTACTTTTTGAGGGAACCCTACTTAAGATGTATAGAGTTCTGGATTCTTCGCTCTGCTCAGAATGACTTTTCGTAAGTGTTAGATTTATTAAGTCATTACAAAATATGCCCGAAGTATTTAATAAATAAGAAATTAGGCTTAAAGCTATTTGAAGTAAATATCACAGGCAGTTCAAGAAGAATAATGGGCTGCCTTTTTTTATATCCGCATTATTCATTAATAATCCAGGATACTTGACAGGCAAAGGATCGCAGAGGGTATGGGATTCTCAATTTTGAGCCAAATATGATTTCCGCAGTGTCTGCTTAACTCTCATATTCCCAAATAGTTACAGAGCTAATTTGGAAAATGTACGAATTATTCGGGCTAAACCTCGTGATGATACATGGTTCATTTTCGCTTTTCCCAAATATCGGGATTACGGCTTGTATGAAATACCGCAGAAATTATCACGGCTTTTTGTTTGTTGCCAACGGTATAGTGAAGCATAAAAGGGAATACATCCAAAACAGCAGTACGAGTGTTATTGTAGCGAACAGAAGTAGCTTCAGGATTCTGACGAATGTACTGAACCTTATCCCGAAGGGTTTTAGTAAATCGTTTCCCTAATCCTTTTCGTTTGGAATTATACTAAATGGCAGCTTCTTGAATATCTTGTTTGGCAATCGATAGAATAATGGCTTCGTACATTACAAGTCTTTTTCAATATCATCAATGGCCGAATCAAAATCCAAAGCCTGTTTAGGATTTTTTCTGTAGTCAGCAAGGCGTTTTCTTACTTCATCCATTTGCCAATCAGGAATATCTATCTGTTCTTGGTCAATTCCTTTGTATTTATTTTTAAGCTCGTTCCATTCTGAAATCGGAATAAAAACGCCAGTTGTTTTGCCCGTACTGCCTGAAATATATTGCAAGTTCATAATCGCACTAAATTTTATTGATTAATAATATCTCAACAAATAAAGAATAATACAAAGATTCGTCATATAAGAGCTAAAATGCAAACGGATAAATTTGGTTATTAGTTTATTTATCCCTTGTCTATGTCACCAATAAGTTAAGTTGAAAATATTCAGGTTAAGGAAGTTCCAAATCACTGGAATAGAAGTTCCGAATTATTCGGGGTATTCCGGAATAGCAATTTCATATGGCCTGCCGCGCTTTGGTTTCTTTAGGCTGCGTTTCAATATCCACGGGTTCAGCAGCTTTACGTCTTTATAAGTGGTGCCAACCGAGCGTGCCCAATCCGACAGATTCTTAATCGCCTTGCTCACGGTAATGATTTTGTTCTTCGGCATCCTGTAATAATCCTTATTCCCGAGCACAAAACCATATTTTTCGGCATCCTTCATCAATTCCTTTATCATAACAATCCGGAAAACGAATCTCGAGGTCTCGGAATTAAGGAAGAGGTCGAAATAATCATCCCCCGATTGGCGTTTCATGCTTTTAATAATATTGGTATGGCCCATATTATAGCCGCCGGCGGCCAGAATCCACGAGCCATGCTCCTTATAGCCCTGCTCAAGATACTTCAAGGCTGCTCTTGTGCTTTTTTCAGGATGGCGGCGCTCGTCCACCAGGCCGTCCACCCGGAGGCCCATCACCTTCGCCGTTCTTGCCATGAATTGCCACAGGCCGATTGCATTCTTGCTCGACCGTGCCATATACAGCGCACTTTCCGCCACCGATAGATATTTAAGGTCATCCGGCAGGCCGGTTTCTTTAAGTATTCTCTCGTACATCGGAAAATATCGCCCCGATCTTTTCAGATACAGCATTATTTGACCGGGCTGCTGCAACAGCAAATAGAATTCCCTTTCGGCTCTTTCCCTTACTTCGGGTATCTCCAGCGGCACTCTCTCGCCACAAAAATCAAGCTCCGCCGGCAATTCCACAGATGAAATATACTCGAAATGATTGATAGGTTTTGCTGTGCGATCCGTTTTTCGGATTGATATTGATTCAAGCCTGCCATTTTCGTTTTGGCTTTCCCGGCCGGAACATGAAATGTGACATAATAAAAAGAATAAGAGCGATGCGGTGATTCTTATCATATTGAGGTTTTTTATCATTATAATATTTTATATCATATTTTATTTATAATCCGACAAATCTACAGTACGTTTGCAAAGAGCCTTCTCTCGGGCGTCATTTGTTGCTATAATAACAGCTTTCCCGGCTTTGGAATATTCCTCTGTCACTTCACGAAAGCACTCAACTCCGGCAGCATCAAGATTAGTTGAAGGCTCGTCAAGGAACAATACGGCCGGGCTGTGCTGAAGTGCAATGATAAACTTCATTCGCTGTTTCATGCCCGACGAAAAGGTCTTAATTTCATCATGTCGCCTATTGAAAAGATTAAACCTGTTCAATAACGTTTTGGCCTGATTGCCGTCATAGCCGATGCCCCTTATTTTCGCCAATATTGTCAGATGCTCAAGTGGGGTGAACTCTTCATATATGTTCAGATAGGGCGCAACATAGCCAAAGTAGCGATGGAAGTTGTCGAAATCAATACTGTTGCCGTTAGCTTTGAATCCCATCGAGCCATCGGTCGGGTGGGTGGAGCCGCACAGCACTTTCATCAAGGTGGATTTCCCCGAGCCGTTATCGCCGGTGATTCCGAATATCGAACCATTAGTAATATTTATGCTGATATTCTTGAAAATATATTCGCCGGCGACAAATGACTTCGCCAGCCCTATTGCACTTAATTCAAATTTATCCATAACTTCCATGCCCATTAACGTCTTATAACAACAAATTTGCCTTTGAATTCGGATTTGTAAGTTATTTTGTAAATATATACACCCGAGTCGAACTCATCGGGCAGTTCATCCAAAATCAGAACCCTTTTCCTGTGGTACGGCATTATCTGCATTCGCCTTTCGAGCATTTGGTTTAATTCGATATTGAAAATTTGCAGCTTCGCATAGTCATACAATATAGCCTTGCCCGGCACCGGGAAGCACAGTTTGCTGCCGTCGCCGGCAAAAAATGGGCTTGGGAATGCATAGTCAATCGGGGAAGTGGAATTGCCCGGATAAATGTATAGCGAGTCGTGGATGAATCCGCTTGCGTCTGTCAATCTATAATAGTAATTAATACTTGTGTCGATTTTAACCGAGCCAGCCTGCTTCGTGTTGAAACATTGCAGTTGGAAATCTCTTTTTAAATTTACTTTTGGCGGAGGCAGCGCGGATTGATAATCAATATTAGATACGATAACATCGAGCGTGTCATCGGACTCATTAATACTATCGGCCCGAAAATTAAACCGCACAGCTACAAAGCCAAAAGGTGGGATCCCTTTGGCAATTCCAGCCGACGGCGGAGAGAAGAATTCCTCCTCCATCTCAAGCAGCAACTCCGGCATTTCCGCCGCCCTATCGAAATATTTGCCCTGCTCGGCCCGCTCACCGGTGTGGTAAACCCAGTTGGTAAACTTCTTCCATTCGTTGATATAATCCGACCCCTTTTCCTTCAATGCACTGTCCAGGGCCGCAGCTCCGGGCAAGCCGCTGCGGAATAATTCCCAGAATCGCTTGCAAATATCATCGCCATGCTCCTTATACACCATCTGCCCGTATATGCTGTATTGATAGCCGTCTCCGGATTTGGCAGAGGCAAACGAAGACAGCCCGGGAGCGGCAAACAATTGGGCAACGTACTGCAAATAATCATCTATTCCGGGATAGAAGCGGTGCTCCATAAAAGTGCCCCACATCTCGGCGAACATGCCAATATACGAGGATTCGCCGTATAGAAATTGAATAGCATGAAAAAATTCGTGGGCCGCTGTAATTTTTAGGGCTGCTATGCCGGTTGTGCTATAGACTCTTCTTTTGTATTTAGTGCCATAAATATCAGTGGTTTCAACCGAATCGGTAATTGAAAAATCATTGTCGATTGCAATATAAGAAGTCCATCTGTTATATGTCAAGCGCGGCATAATCTCAAGCTCGGAATATGTGGCTCCGTACCACTGCTTGGTCATCCCGAGGTTGAGCAGATATATATCATAGGCATCGCTGCCGCCAATGCCGCTGTCGGGTATGGGTGAAACGTAGCCGAGGATGGCCACTTCATTGTAATAAGTTTCCTCGAAATAATAAGCCACCGAATCCACGTAATCGGGCACTCCGTTTGCGTTATTGTCATCCGGCTGGACGGCGTTGAAGCCTGTGGTATCGTAGTGGATAAGAAAATTATTTTGCCCGGAGGGGAAGCTCGCATGTAGAATCGGCCTGTTGTTTGAGTCTAATTCGTAGGCAATCTGCAACGCCTCGGATTTGGTTTCCGGCGGCGCAAACGTACCGCATTTATGATTGGAGAAATTATCCGCAGTTTTGGCGATACCCAAATGCCCAAAAGTCAATACAAAAATTATTATAAGATATATTCTAATCATAAACCACATACGTATTGCACATTTTATCAACTACAAATCAATAAAATTACAAATTGATAAATTTTATCGAATAAATTGACGTTTTTTTGGAATCATCTTTAGGTTTTCTTTAGGAATATATTAGGATTGCTCTGGAAGAATACTAACGGAACATCTCTTTAATCATGCCCCAGGTGCTGGTTACAACGGAGGTGTTATAGGTTACATCCACCTTTTCACTATAATCAAAGCTATGGTCGGAATAGACGAATTTAAGCCGGTAGCTGAGTGTTTTTTCGGATTGAATACCATCGCCGCTGTTTTTTACGGTTTTATTAAGAAACGGCTGAGTGTCCACGAATTTATAATTTTTGTAATCACCCTCAGCTTTAACACTGCCGATGTTCGTTGGCGAATCATTTGAAGAACGAATTACATGGTATTCGACAATATTGTTCTCAGCTCCCGATCTCCAGGTAAGGGCCACTTCCTCCCTGTCAGAATCTGCCTTAAAATACTCAAGGGTATTCTGTGTGGCAAACAATGCTATGGTACTAAATAATACTACTAAAAATATTACTGTTGATATTGCTCTTATTCTCATCATACAAATTTAGAAATATGTTAGATAAAATGCAACTTTAATAATTCTCCGTTTGAATCGCCAACGGCTCTGATTATGATTTAGTGCCGGAATTCATTCTTGATGAAAATTATTCCTGATGAGATGCGGCCTGCAACCAAACAGCTATCAAAGGGCCGGCTGGTGTTTGATAAAGAATTGCTGTACGCGTGCCTCCCCGTGAATACACTCCAGCGGCGAAAAAGTTACATTTTGCTGCTGATATTAATTTTGTGGCTAATATTGGACTGCCGCACAATTAGCAAGCGATGAATATATTGAATTTGGGAAGAGTTTTTTGAATCTCGAAAATTGCTTATTGGCCTTTTCGGATAATTTCATAACGCAATATACCTGCCCCAAACGAATAGATGTTTTCTCAAGTACGGCGGGGGGGATGTCCGGTTTTGATTGCAGATAGTATAGAATCCCTTCGGCTGCCGTCAGGTTGTTATTGACTATTTCGCATTCGCTTTTGTAGAATAATGATTCGAAATACAGAGAATCCCCTTCCGAAATAGTCCCGGCAAATTGATCGAATTTCCCGCACACTTCATCATAGACTTCATTGTCGAAGTCTGTAACGGCAGTATTAAACAAGTCGGCAAGGGACTGTCTTTCCCGTGGATAGACCGTAGGCAATTCGATGATAGTGGTATCGGAAAAGCGTCCGGGTTTTTCTTCTGCCGGCAGGGGTTCCAGTTCGACGGCTTCATCCGCAATTTGGGGCGGCTGTTCCTTTTTGCCGGAGAAATAGTTTGGCCTGACCGGTGTGCAGGCTGAAATCAGAATTGATGATACAATTATTATAATAAATATTGGAATATATATTGGGGCAGACTTAGAAATAAATATTGATGCTAATATTCTCATGGTTAACGCTTATGCTTTATCGTGGTTTTATGATTCCTAAGCAAATTTGACGCCAAAGGTTTGACATAATTGTTGATTGTGCCTGATTCCAACATAATTTCAGTCCGCCAAAGAAACGGGCGTTGCGGCAGCCTGTACGACGAAGCGGGCAAAGCAATTGCCAATGATTCGTATCGCATTTTTATTTACTATTTTACTTGGATAATTCTTATTTTGTTTATATTTATTATTGCAGTTAAATAATTGAAACGTCATTTGGCTTCAGCCCAATAATTTTCAAATGGCACCAACAGCATAAAGAGGAAATATATGAAAAGAATATCAATATTATCGATAAAAGAATATACCTTATTCTTCATAATCCTTTTGATTGCAGCTAACTATTATTATCTGTCGGGGGCGCATCCGCCCGGCGGCCAGCGGGAAAGTAATATGCCTGGCCGGCCCGTAGATGATTCACAAATTGATCTTGGCGATTCCTCTATAATTGATAAAAATGTGAGCTTCACCGATCGGGGGTTAAATCGTTGGCAGGAATTCGTTGATTTAAAAATACCGGTTTTTAATTCCGTAACGAAAGTCAATACGGCCTATGGCAATCTGATTCATCAAAGGAAAGACTTCTCTTTTCGGGGCAAAAGCCTGCCGGTCAATATTGTTTTCACATATAATAGCGGCTCCTTCTTTCATGGGCGCTACGGCCGCGGATGGCAATTTAATTATAATGTCAGGTATATCACCAATTCGGTGAGCAAGAGCGTAATAATCGTCAGGCCCGATGACAGAACTGATGTTTTCGTGTATGGCAACGGGAGATATTATGGGACTTATGGTGTTAACGACAGGCTGGAGAAAATTGAGAACGGATTTAAACTTAGCGTGCTGAGGGATGAGATTAACGGCAATGGCGAATACCTTGAGTATTATTTTGATTCGCCCGAGCATCATTACGTTACGAAAATATCGGACAGCAATGGCAATGATATCACATTCGAATATGACGTGGCAAACAGCTTAACTAAGATTATTAGTGATAATAACTCCGAAATTAATTTGGAGTATGCCGACGGATATTTATCCTTAATCCAATTTGACGCCGGCTCGGCAATGCTTGGTTACGGCTATGGCCCGAATGGCGAGATGGCAGAGTTCATCGACGCAGAAAGAGCCAAAACGCAGTATGAATATGACTCCGGTTGCTACGACCTTATTTCGATAACCAACCCCGCATTCAATAAATTCTCACTCGTATACGATGCCAATTTCAGTGTGGCGGAGGTGTTGTCTTCCGAAGGCAATACTCTGTATGAATTTCAATACGATTTGGATTTAAGAAAAACAACGGTGACAAATTCTAACAGCTCTGCCCGGGTTTATGCTTATGACAATCGTGACAGGATTGTATCAATCACCGGGCCGCTCGGCAAAGAAGAAAAACGTGAATACGATAACAAGTTCAATCTGACAAGAAAGACAGACCGGAACAATCGGCCTACGGCATATAATTATGACACTAATGGCCTTGTAATCCGGGTTGAAGATGCCGAAGGATATATTCACTTCTACGATAGGGAGAATGATTTCGGCTTTGTAACGAAATATACCGATGCTACGGGCAACGTAACATTATTCGAATATGATGCGGCGGGAAACCTGACTTCCATGACGGATGCCTATGGCATTGAGTCCGGCTTCAGATATAATCAATCAGGAAGCATTATCGAATATATCAATCCGGTGGGCTATTCCCAAATCATGGCTTATGACTCGCTTGGGCGTTTGTCCGAGATTAAGCGCGCCGAGAATAATTCCTTCGAATATCAATACGATGCTTTTGGGAACATTGTCTCTGAGATTGATCCGAACGGCAATGAAACCACATACAGGTACGACCGCGCCGGAAGGCTGTTCGAAAGGATAGACCCGGCAGGCGGCAGGAAATCCTATGAATATGACGGATTGGGCAATATAATCAGATTTGTGGACGAAGAGAACGATACGAGAAATTATACTTATGATGAATTCGGACATTTGGCCGAAATGCAGAATGGGCTTGGATTTAAAAGATTCTATGATTACGATGCTATGGGGACGCTACGGTCGATGACAAATGAACTTGGCAATAAAACCAGTTATGATTACGACGCTGAAGGACGGCTACTAAAAATTACCGATCCGCTTGGAAATTCGATTGCCTACGGCTATGATGCTGCCGGCAACAAGATAAAATATACCGATCCGAATGGCAATGAAACTACTTTTGGCCGTGATAATATCTATAGATTGACTGCAATTAATTCTCCGGACGGCAGCAAAACGGAATTCACATATAACCCGCATAATAAGCCGCTGTCAATAAAAAATGGTAATGGTAATATTTATTCACAGGTATATGATAAACTTGGCCGGATTACTATGTTCGCACCCACGATGGGACTGGTTGCCAAATATTACTACGATACTGGCGGGAATTTGATGATGGAATATAAAGGCCGATATATCGAGAGAACATACAGCTATGACTCGCTTGGGAACAGAATTGAGATTACTGGTACGGAAGGGCGGACTACACGTTATGAATTCGATGCCGTTGGGAATATTATTAAAGAGACAAATCCGGCGGGGAATGCCACCGAGTTTACTTACAACCCATTGAATATGCTGCAAAGAACCACCTATCCTTCCGGTTATACTCGCACGCTGTATTATAACAAAAAAGGGGCATTGACTTTCGACATCCGGCCCAACGGTTCGTCCAAACTGAGATATGACGAAATCAACCGTCTGGTGAGAATCACGGATATGTCCGGGAAATTCACTGGCTTGCAATACGACGAGGCCAACAATATTATCGCATACAGCGACAGGAACAATATTATTACATTATTAGGATTCGACAAGGCGGGCAGGCTCACAAATGTTACCGACGCCGAAGAAAATCAATACATTTACGAATATGACGCATCTGATAATATCGTCTCGGTCAAAAAGCCATCAGGCGCTTTGTATCGATTCGAATATGACGGGCTGAACAGAAATATACTAACCACGGATCCGATGAATGGCCGTGAGACGATTGAATATGACGGCAATGGAAACATAGCTCTGCTGGCGGACAAAAAAGGCAGCTCTTATCTCTTCGATTATAATTCCAATAATTGGATTACAAGGGTATCCGGCCCGGGAGCATTAACTCTGCTTGGCCTTGAATATGACTTGAGGGGCAATGTAAAAAAAATCACCGGCCCAAATGGCAACTCCGCCACCATAGAATATTATGCTAATTCGCCAAGAGTGGCACGGTATACCGAGCCGGGGAACAATCCGTATATCTTGCGATACGACCTGTTGAACAACCTGACGGCATTAATCAATCCCGGCAATGATACCACCGGCTACGAATATGGGCCGGCCGGAAAATTATTGAACAAGATTGACCCCATCGGAGCCGAAACTTCGTATGCTTATGACAATGGCGATAATCTGCGGATGATTACCGGCCCGAACGGGCGGCAATTGCAATTGGCTTTCAATGCAACGAACAGGCTTATGAGTATTGATTATCCCGACAATACTTCCAAAAGATATGATTACGACGCCGAAGGCAACATCCGGACTATCATCAATGAAAACGGGCTGGCCGAAAATTATTTCTATGATAAAATCGGCAGGCTGAAGGAAATTGAGAACAGGGAAAGAAGGAAAATCTTCTTCAATTACGACAGCGATTGGAATATTATTTCATATTCCGGCCCGTCCGGAACAGGCCAATCCGATAGCATTTTCTTTACTTACGATTTATTGGCCAATCAAACCTCATATACGAGCCGTGCCGGGCTGTCGGATTATTTCGATTACGACGCCCTCGGCAATATAACAAGTCATATTAATTTTTTGGGCGATACCGTTAGATACGCTTATGATTGGAGAAACAGGCTGACAGGCCAAACACGGAAGTTCGGCTTAAGGACGCAATATAAATATGATGCTGCCGGCAATCTGACCCGGAAAACGTTTCACGACGGCATGGAAATTAATTTCGAATACGGCCAAAGGAATAATCTAATATCGGAGGAAACAGAATACGGCGATAAAATCTTGCGCTCCTATGATGCCAATAACAACATTACGGCCGAAATAAATGGAAGCGGAGATTCCACCAAATACGGTTACGGCCAAGCCGGCCGGCTGTCTTGGCTTGCCTATCCGGATAATTCCTCGCTCCGTTTCCACTATGACCAAGCCGGCAACCTAACCCAATATTATGATGAGAACAATAACCGGCATTCAATGGCTTATGACGCCAGGAACAGGCATGTCGTTTATATTGCCCCTTCGAGTGCAGCCACGGGATATGCCTATGATGGCACGGGCAATCTTATCAGCATAATTAATCCTTTAAGGGACTCAATTCATTACAGCTACGACAGGCTCGGCCGGCTGGATTCGATATTCGGCCCGTATGGCTATTCAACCAAATATTTCTATGGCTATCAGAATGATTTTTCTCAGCTTCAAAATACTCTACCCGGCGGAAACCGCTATAATATAACTGAAATCAGGAATGAATTCAACGACGATATATTGTTCGAATATGACGGACTAAACAGGCTTACGAAGGTTACAAAAAGCACCGGTTCGGTAACGTCCCTGGATTATTCCGATAGCGATAAGGCCCTGGTTATTACCCATCCGGATGGCAATGAGCATGGCTACGAATACGACTCATTCAGCCGGCTGTCAGGAATTATCAGCCCAATGGGCTTTTCACAGAGGTATTATTATAATAATCTGGACAGATTATTAACATATAAAGATAAGAACGGGAATTTATACCGGCACGAATATGACGCTTATGGCAATAGAATTTCAACATTAAACCCGCTGGGCGCTTCCTACATCTTCGACTACGACAACAGTAGGAATTTAACAAAAATCAGCATACCGGCAGACACATCTGTTGTTTCGAAATTCGGCAATTCAATTCAAAATTCGGAAAAAATTATATATATATTAAACTATGATAAGAAAGGCAGAATAACCGGTATAGCGAATTCGGAAGATGGTAGGAAAGGTTACGCTTATGATAATGCGGGCAATATTATAACAATCTCGAATGAACTGAATTATATGACGGCACTCGGGTACGACAACACGCACAGGCTGACATCGATTACAGGTCCGGACGGAGTAAGAAATAAGTTCGGCTATGATGCCGCCGGCAATATGACTAAACACGAAAACCCTTACGGAGCTTCATTCACATATAACTATGACGCACTTGGGAGATTGACCAGAGATACAGCTCCATGG
Organism: Bacteroidota bacterium; assembly: GCA_024278075.1. Taxonomy (GTDB): domain Bacteria; phylum Bacteroidota; class Ignavibacteria; order Kapaibacteriales; family UBA2268; genus JAJRTW01. Next base: position 11,448 of record JAJRTW010000182.1, read on the forward strand.
GGTGGGGAGATAAGTTATAAATATGACGCCGCCGGCAATATGTACGAAAGCCGGCAGGACACATACACGATCAATTACATATTTGACAACGAGTTCAGATTGATACGCAAAAGGATGATGCCGGGGGGAGTGGTTGATTTTGACTACGACCCGAACGGCAATCTGACGAAAGTAAAAAACACAGCTGGGGCCAAAGAGATTTCTTCATTTAATTATGATATGGACAACAGGATTGCTTCGGCGGCTATTAATTTCAACGGACTATTTGTTAAAACGCAAACCTACTCCTACGACCCGAACGGCAATCTCCTGTCGGTCCAATATGACGATTCCGACTCGGCTTTGTTCACCTATGATGAACTGAACATCATCACAAGCGCCCGCGGCGTAGGATTGCTAACTGAATATAAGAATAATAAATATGGATTGAGGCAAAGCACAAGCCACCCGAACGGATTGGAAACGGAAAATAATTATGACGGCCTCGGCACAACGATTGATATAATCACAAGCGGCACAAGCGGCAGCTTTCTGAGAATAAGTTATGAGTATGATGCCGCAGGCAACGTAACCAAAGAGGCTGTCGACAGTTCCGCAATAGCTTATGCCTACGACAATGCCGGCCAAGTGGTGGCTATTGCCGGCCCGGACAGCGGCCAGGCAACTTCTTATACCTATGCCAACGGCGACAGGGCAACGGCAACAATAAACGGCAATACGATAAATTATGAGTACAACTCGTGGGGGCAGCTAACCGGAGCGGGCAATGTGGAGTATACTTATAATAATTACGGCAATGTCAGCACAATTACGGGCGGGGGCAACAATTCGAGATTTACCTACGATGCTGATAACAGGCTGGCGATTGCTAAAACTTCCGGTGGGAATTCCTACTTTGCCTATTCGGGAACCGGGAAATTACTAAGCTTGGTTGAGAACTCGGATATTATGCTGTTCTTGCCCGACGGCCTGCACCTGAAAGGCAATCATATGATTAATCATAAAACCGCAAGAGTTTATGATTTCCGGAATAACCTGCTGCGGTCATACCTGAACAATCCGCAATCGGAATCCTTAAGCGAGCAAATATCCTTCACCGATTACTACGGCACCGACAGCCTGAAGAATTACATGATTCACAAGGATAGATTAAGCAGCACGATAAGACTAAGCGACAGCATCGCCGGGCAGGCCGGTAATTTCAGGTATGATGCGTTTGGCGGGTTTGTCGGGAATAATAATCCAAACCAATATTATTATTTATTCGCTGGAATGAGATATAGCAAGTTCGGCGGGTTTTATTTCAGGGATAATAAATCTTATTTCCCCAACATTAATAAAGAATTAACCATAGACAGGAATTTAACAGAGCCAACCGATAGGCAAACCGCGAGTTCGCTTATTCTAAAAGCCAAACCGGCCGCCAATAGAAACGGGAACTACCCTTCAAATTATATTGATCAATGGACGGAATTGGAGAAGCCGCTATTTAAAAAGCCGGAGTTTCAGCTAATTGACAAGTCCGATGGCGAAGATCTGCTGCAGGAGTTCTATAAACTAACGCCCGGGCAAAGAAACAACGAAAGCATAATTCCAAAGCTAAGGCCGTCCGGAGATTATATGAGGAACAGGTGGGAACTGCCCGACGACCTGGCAAAGCCCGATTACCCGAAGAAGAACTTCGCCGGTTGCAACCAATTTGTCAGCATAAGCAATGCCGGCAAAGTGGAGGTTAAGCAGGATTGGCACGCAGTTAACCATGAAGAGATTAACACAAGTGTTGCTGCATTTTACCTAATGATTAAAGAATCGCAAACCATCGATTATTCTATATTAAGCCGGTTCGACAGAAAAGATAATCTATGGAACAAGAAGTTGATTCGGTATTTATCCGACAGCAATAAGAACAGAACAAGCATACTGAATGAATTAATAATCAAAAGTGCAACCGGGAACATTGCAGCCGGCAGCGATATTGATCCATACACTATTGATATTTTCAGGCAGGAACTGGGGATTGACATCAGCCGCTATAACATACCGAAGCCTGCGATGAGCATAGATTTACTGCCCGATTTCGCTAAAGACCGGCGGGCGTTTGAATTGAATTATCTGATATTGCCGGAAATTGCCCGCCCGTTTGATTTATTCCCGGTGTGCATGGTAAACGCTGAATAGATTTAATACCCGCTTAATAAATCATCAAACAGAATTGACCAGTATTGTATCTTTACTGGCAAATATTCCGTATTTTTGCCTTTCAATTATTAATCTAATCAGAAAGAAAACGCAATGAAACAAAAGCTCGAATCCATAATTCAGCGGTATAACGATGTCGCCGCCCACCTGAACAGCCCCGATATAATGAGGGATGTGAACAGGTTCAAGGAGCTCTCGCGGGAGTACAAACAGCTAACACCGATAGTCGAAGCTGCCCGAAGATATATTAAGGTTTGCGATGATATTGATTCCAACAAGGAATTGATCAGCGATAAACAAACCGAGCCGGAGCTTCGCGATATGGCCTACGAAGAAAGTGCTGAACTCGCCGAACAAAAAACTGAAATAGAAAATGAATTGCGCGTGCTGCTAATCCCCAAAGACCCGAACGATATGAAGAATTGCATCTTCGAAGTGCGGGCCGGCACAGGCGGCGACGAAGCTGGCATCTTTGCCGGTGATCTATTCAGGATGTATGAGAAATTTGCCGAAAAGAAGAATTATCAAATAGAGATTATTTCTATTAACGAGAGCGAGCGCGGCGGGTTCAAGGAAATTGTTTTCTCGATGAACGGCGATAATGTATTCGGGACAGTTAAGTTCGAGTCGGGCGTCCACCGTGTGCAGCGTGTGCCGGAAACCGAATCGAGCGGCCGTGTGCATACTTCAGCAGCAACAGTGGCCGTGCTGCCCGAAGCCGAGGATGTCGATGTTGAAATCAGAGACGAGGACCTTAGAATTGATATATTCCGTGCCGGCGGCAAGGGCGGCCAGAATGTCAATAAGGTCGAAACTGCCGTCAGAATCGTCCATAATCCTTCCGGTATTGTCGTTGGCTGCCAGGAGGAACGCTCGCAACTGAAGAACAAGCAGAAGGCTATGAAGGTGCTGAGGACTAAGCTCTACGAACTGGAACTGAAAAAGCAGCAGGACGAAATATCATCGACGCGAAAATCAATGGTCAGGTCGGGCGACCGCTCGGAGAAAATCCGTACTTATAACTACCCCCAAAACCGTGTGACCGACCACCGTCTGGAGGGCGAGGCCAAGAATTATTCGCTGCGTGAAATTGTTGACGGCAGCCTCGAACAGGTGATAGAGAACCTGCAGATAGCCGAAAGAGCGGAAATTCTCCGGCAGGGCGGAAAATTGAAATAATAGACGCATCGCCTGTTTTTCTTTCTTCTTCAGCGCAGGGTGTGGTTTGTGGTGGAATTTTACATTGTTATAGAATCTTTTTTCTAGAAGCGTACAAATTGGGAATATTATTTTCTTTAATCCGAAATCCTGTTCCGTGATTTCTTACAGTACCTGTACTTTTAAGATGCATTCTTAAATCAATAGCAATTTGCGAATTCTCAAAAGCATTTATAAAATTATCGGGCGATGGGTCTTCTAAAATGTATGCTTCATTAAATAAAAACTCTTCTTTCCCGCTCTCATCACTTAGTTGATTATCTGCTAAAACAATCAACAGTCTCTCAAGTTTAGAAATAAATTTTCCTACTATTATATACATGTCCCATGTTGCAAGCAGGACATCAGAACTATGATATAAATGAACTTTATTTCGTCTCTTATCAATTTCGATCTTTAAATTTTGCGGATTTGGCTGGCCATGAAAAACTGTAGAATATAGGGATTGGCGTTTCTGGTCGTCAAGATAACCATAAGTTTCTATAATTTCCTTCTGATGCAGTTTCCAGACTGTACGGTTAAAAGTAAACAACGAGACCATTGAATTCGAATTTCTGCGTGTAGCTTTTAATTCCACTCGTCCGCCAATATCAGGTATAGCTAAATTTGTCTCAGTTAAATTAAGTTCCTGTTCAAGGGTATGGCCTATGCCTGTGGGGCCCCTTCGTCTTGACGGAACGAACCCTTTTTCCTTTAAGATTACAAGACTACTCTGAATTTCCTTTAATGTCATTTAATTCTTCTCACATACTACAATAAATTCATTTTTCATTGTTGAGGATTTCTTGCCGGGAATATTAGATGGAGAGTTTTGAGATGGCATTCTTTTATTTGGGATATTTCTAATAATTGTTTCTAAATGATTAAATCCATTATTATTAAAAAAATCTTGTGTAATTATATCCATTGGAATATTAATATTTTTTACTGTTCTATTGCCAACGACATAACAAACAATTCCTTTTTTCCTTAAAGTTTTTGACACGTTATCTATTGAGTTTTTATAATCAATAAAGAATGATTCCACTTCTGCTCTTCTTTTTGAATCCTCCTTATCTATTTTATCCAGAGTTTCCTGTAAATGTTCAGAATTAATAAAATAATTATTAGTATATCTTACACCTCCCATTAAACTCTTGTCAATATTTGAAGCATCCTTTATTCCCATCCACTGATTTGCAAGACGTGAATATTGACCATATGCGACAGTAGTTCTCGAGTCTCCATAAGGTGGTGATGTTAATACTATATCAACAGATTCGTCTGGAATAATATCTTTTGGGACGAAATTAACTGTATTAAAATCATATATATTTGAATTGGAACCATTATTTTTTGATTTCATAAAATCTAAAAGACCTTCCTTATTGCGTGATAATTTAGAAAGCATAATTCCAAAACTATCAGGTTTAAATTTCTCCCTTTTTTGCTCAGGAATCCTAATCAATTTAAACTCCCCTTTTTTTGTTAGAGATGATTCACGAACCGTTTCACTAAATGCAGTAAGAAAGAAATTCCTAATCTTAAGTTGCTTTATATTATCAACATAAATTTTTATTAATGACAGATATTTTTTGGCACTAGCATTAAACCAAAAATCAATGTTGCTAAAATGCGGAATAACGATGGAATCAGATTTTTGAATATTAAACAGTAAATTAAAAGAATAATCACTAAAATCTTTTAAGTACAGGTCTAATGTTTGAATATCAATAGGTGTTGTTTTTGTTTTCGCTATTAATCTTGCTAATGGATTTAAATCAGTTCCAATTGCATTAATATTTTTCACATTTGCTTCAACAAGCGAAGTTCCGCTACCACAATAGGGGTCAAACAAAGTCTTAGCCGAAGAACCATATTTTTTCAACAGCCTTCTTGCAATTTGTGGAATCATCATCGCCGGATAAGCGTGAAAACAGTGTGTAAGTTCTTTTGTATCGGAATTCCTAAAATCCCAGCTATTATCTTTGTATTTCATTTCTCATTTATGTCTTTCTGTGATTTATATAACTTGATATGGCAAACCCACAGGCCTGCCATATCAACAATTCCTCATAAAATCTACTCAGCTTTTTCCTTTTTCGGGCCCATCCCCAACGCCGAGCGAATCTCGCCGGCCAGGCTTTCCTGCATAGTTTCATCCTCGAGCAGAATCTTGCGCAGGCCTTCGCGGCCCTGCACCCGCTCGCTCTTGTAGGTGTACCACGAACCGGCCTTGGCAATAATTCCATGTTCGGTGCCAACGTCAATCATATCGCCAATTTTAGATATCCCCTCGTTGTACATAATGTCGAATTCCACTTCCTTGAAGGGCGGTGCAATCTTATTCTTGACAATCTTGGCCTTCACGCGGTTGCCAATAATATTCTGCCCATCCTTGATAATTTCCTTCCGCCGCACATCAATCCTGACGGAAGCGTAAAATTTCAGGGCATTCCCGCCGGTAGTGGTTTCGGGGTTGCCATAGATAACGCCGATTTTGCTTCTAAGCTGGTTGGTGAAAATCACCGTTGTATTCGATTTGCCGATAGCAGCATTGAGCTTGCGCATGGCCTGCGACATCAGCCGCGCCTGCGAACCCATCTGCGCATCGCCCATGTCGCCCTCTATCTCTACCCTCGGCGTAAGGGCAGCCACAGAATCGACTACAATAACATCAAGCGCCCCGCTTCGGACGAGAGTTTCCACAATTTCGAGAGCCTGCTCGCCGAATTCCGGTTGGGACAGCAGTAAATTATTTAGGTCAACCCCAAGTTTTTGGCAGTAATTGGCATCCAGGGCATGCTCGGTGTCAACAAATGCCGCCAGGCCGCCGCTTCTCTGAGCTTCGGCAATCACGTGAAGACAGACGGTAGTCTTGCCGGAGGATTCCGGGCCATAGATTTCCACAATCCGCCCGCGCGGCACTCCGCCGATTCCAATAGCGGCATCCAGCGACATGCAGCCGGTGGATATGGCAGGGATATCTACTACATTTTTATCGCTCAATCGCATTATCGAGCCTTTGCCATGCTGCTTTTCGATTTGCTGCATTGCAAAATCCACAGCCTTAATTTTTTCTTCAGGTATTTTTTCTCTGTGGATTGTTTTTTTGGTTTCGTTATCCATATTGATTTCGGTTATTAATTAATGGTTAATAGATTGTTCATAAGTCGGGAACTTCAACTTATAAAAGTAATGAAATTTTCTTAATGTTCGGAGAAAAACTTATCCCCAATTGTAATTTAATTATTGTTGTCCAGTCATGTGTTACGCCTGACTTGCAGAAGCTGAGGCATCTCACAGATTATAATACCTGACTGACGGGAACTGCTGCTTTTCGTCAGTTGTAACAACTGACGGTACGTTTAATAATACTTCGCACAAAACTGCATTCCAAATCGGAATTTGGGAATGAGATAAAACTCCACCGAGATAAAAGGCCCGAATTATTCGGGTTAGAATATTTTACCTTTGAATTTCAGCACGTCGTGAGCGATAACGAGCTTCTGCACTTCGCTTGTGCCTTCGAAAATCCTGTTGATACGCGAATCGCGATAGAACCTTTCGATTGGCAATTCCTTGGAAAACCCCATGCCGCCATGAATCTGCATCGCATAGTCAACACATGTGTCCAGCGCTTCGGAGCAAACGAGCTTAACCATAGCCGACTCGCGCGAATTCATCGTTTGGTTGTCATATTTGGCCGCCGTCCTGTACACAATGGTCTCCGACGCATAAATCAGCGTGGCCATCTCGGCGAGCATGAACTGAATAGCCTGGAAATTTCCGATCGGCTGGTTGAACTGCTTGCGGGCCTTGGCGTACTCGGTGCTAAGCTCGAGGACTTCCTTGCAAGCCCCAACGCAAGCCGCACCAAGCCCCAGCCGTCCTGCGTCGAGCGTTTTCATAGCAATCAAAAACCCGCGCCCGTCGCGGCCTATCATGTTATCTTTCGGAATTCGCACGTTATCGAATGTAACTGTGGAGGTTTGGCTGCCTTTGATGCCCATCTTCTTTTCCGGCGGGCCGGTCGAGAGGCCTTCCATTCCACGTTCGACCACAAATCCGGTAATGCCGCGCTTTGTGCGGGCAAATACAGCGAAAATATCGGCAAACGGAGCGTTGGTTATCCATATTTTCTCGCCGTTAATCACCCACTCGTCGCCGTCGAGTTCGGCCTTGGTTCTTAAGTTGAAAGCGTCCGACCCGGCTCCGGGTTCGGTCAGGCAATAGGCGGCAATTTTCTTGCCCTCGGCCAGCGGCACAACGTACTTTTGCTTAAGCTCTTCGGAACCGCCAATTAATATTGAGTTAGTGCCAATCGAAACATGGGCTCCGATGAAAGTAGCCGTTGACATGCACGCCCGGGCGATTTCCTCCTGCACCATGCAATAGCCCACTTCGCCGAACCCGCTTCCGCCGTACTCGGGTGGGAAGCAAACTCCCAGCAACCCCAATTCACCAATTTTCTTTATGGTTTCTTCGGGTATCTTTTCATCGTCGTCAATTTGAGAGGCAATTGGCTTGAGTTCATTTTGTGTGAAGTCGCGTACCATATCGCGCAGCATAATCTGTTCTTCGGTAAATATTAAATCCATAAAAAGCCCTGTTTGTTAATTATATATATAAAATATGTTTTTCAAATTTCTTTAAATTGTACGTAATATTCCTCAATAAGTTATAAATATCAATGCTGTGGAATTCTTACGGTTTGGCAAAGTGATTCTAAACGTCTTCGATGAAATTCAAGATGCTTTCGCCGCCGTCCACATGGATAACATCGCCGGTAATCCAATAGAACTTTTCGTCAACCAGCATAGACACAGCCATCGCAACGTCGCTCGGTACGGTATTGCGGCGGAACGGGTTGTGCTTCAAAGCTGATTTCAACATGCTGTCGAACCCGGGTATTTTCTTTGCAGCCGGAGTGTCGGTCAGGCCGGCATGAATTGCGTTGGCCGTGATTTTATATGGTGCAAGCTCGACGGCAATTTGGCGTATATAGGCCTCAAGAGCCGCCTTGGCTGCCGAGATCGAGCCATAGTTCTGCATAGCCCTCGTAGAGCCGATGGACGTCATGCCGAATATGCGTGAATTCTCTGCCAGCAGTTTCGCATTGAACATATCCTGCACCCAGTAGAGCAGCGAATTGGCCATTACATCCATCGTCATTTCAACCTGCTTTTTCGATACCATATCATCGGGGTCTTTCGCAAAGAAAGGCTTGATGGCGCCGAAGGCCAGCGAATGCAGCAGCACCCTAAGCGTCGGATTATCTTCGGTTTTGAAATCTTCGGTTATCTGATTGATAATTTCTTTTCTCTTATTATCGTCTGCGGCGTTGGCATTGAAAAATTTTGCCTTAACGCCCATCGATTCAAGCTGTTGGCGGAACTCTTCTGCTTTCGCCTTGTTCGAACCTATGTCGAGGTGTACGCCATATATACTATAGCCCATCTTGGCCAGCTCTATTGCGCATTCCTTGCCGAAGCCACTCGAAACTCCGAGAATAAGAGCATACAAATTTCTATTAGCCATTATTATATCCGACTTATTATTGGAAATTCGAATTTACAAACAATAAATATATGCAATCCAAATTTAGGCATTCCAAAAAAAGTCAAATTTAACGAAATTTCATATCTTGTGAAAATTGAATTTCGTAATTTTCAAACTTGTGTGAGTTCATTATATAATTAATTTACTTATTAACCGACTATATGCCAAACAATACGAAACGAGATATGAACAATAATAAAGCCGAAATCCCCCGGCCGGCCGATGCAAATAATATGACGGACGTGTTCGCAGCCTACTACGAATTAGTGGAAATTCTGCGCCGCCAATGCCCCTGGGACAGCAAACAAACGAATCAATCCATCGCACACCTGATTATCGAAGAGGCCTACGAAATGATAGAAGCAATAGAAAAGGGCGATGACGAGGAATTCTCGAAAGAGCTTGGCGATTTGCTGCTTCATGTTGTCATGCACAGCATAATGGCCAAAGAGCGGGGCGCTTTCGACCTTATCAACGTAATCCAAAGAAACCACGAGAAGCTAATTTTCCGCCATCCCCATGTTTTTGGCGATACCGAAGTATCCGGCGAGGGCGAAGTTGTCAGGAATTGGGAAGTGCTGAAGATGCGGGAGGGGCAATCATCCGTCCTGCAAGGGGTGCCGAAGGCTATGCCGGCACTTCTGCGGGCCGAGAGAATGCAGCACAAGGCCTCGCGCGTCGGGTTCGATTGGGACGAGAGCGAAGAAGTATGGGCCAAAGTCGAGGAAGAGCTGCGGGAGTTCAAAGAAGCTCTAAGCGGCGGCGATATGGGCCACGCCGCCGAGGAGCTTGGCGATTTGCTGTTCTCGATTGTTAATGCCGCCCGCTTCGTGGACATTATTGCAGAGCAGGCCCTGCAGAAAACCAATAATAAATTCACACGGCGGTTCGAGTATATCGAGCGGAAAGCCAGAGAGCAGAACCGCAGCCTTGATGATATGACGCTGGCGGAAATGGATGAATTGTGGGAGGAAGCGAAAGAAAAGTGAAGTCTCTGTTTTTCTTTTTTTTATCAATTCGCCATCGATTCACCATCGAGCAATAGCCCATATTAAAATTTGCTCCTGACCGCCGGTATCCGTAAATTTGTTGTTAGGCTGATTCTGTATTAGCCTTATCCTAATCACTGAAATTATTACTGAAATAAAACATACTGAAATAAAACATACTGAAATAAAACATACTGAAATAAAACATTTCTCAATCAATATTTATCGATGGAGCAGAATATGAGTAAGAATAAAGTGAAAAAGCAGAAGAAGAAACAACCGAAGTTCGTTTATTATTTCGGTGGCGGCAAAGCCGAAGGCAATGCCATGATGAAAGGTTTGCTTGGCGGGAAGGGCGCCAACCTGGCCGAAATGGTCAACCTCGAGCTGCCGGTGCCGCCCGGGTTTACTTTGACCACCGAGCTATGCTCGTATTACTACGACCACGGCGAAACCTACCCGGATTACCTGATTGCCGAAACCGATGCTGCTTTGAAGAAATTAGAAGAAGAAATGGGTGCGAAATTCGGCGACCCCGACAATCCTCTGCTTCTCTCGGTTCGTTCCGGGGCCCGCGCCTCGATGCCCGGCATGATGGACACCGTCCTCAATCTTGGCCTGAACGACACTACAATCAAGGGCCTGATAAATAAATCGAACAATCCGCGATTTGCCTATGATGCCTACCGCCGGTTTGTGTCGATGTATGGCGATGTCGTCCTGGATATGAAACCCAAAACAAAGGATGACCACAATCCTTTCGAGGAGTTATTGGCCGCCAAGAAGAAATCACGAGGCGCTACGCTCGATACGGAGCTTTCCGCTGACGACCTGAAACAGCTTGTCGGCGAATTCAAAGCTGCGATTAAAGAAAATGTAGGTATAGATTTTCCGGAGGACCCCAAAGAACAACTCTGGGGTGCCATCAGTGCCGTCTTCGGTTCGTGGAATAATAAGAGAGCGAAAATCTACCGCAAACTTAATAATATCCCAGGGTGGTGGGGTACGGCAGTAAATGTACAGGCAATGGTCTATGGCAATCTGAGCGAGGATTCGGGGACGGGCGTGGCGTTCACAAGAAATGCCGCCACAGGCGAGAATATGTTCTATGGCGAATTCCTGATGAATGCACAGGGCGAGGACGTAGTCGCCGGCACAAGGACGCCGCTGAATATCGATAAATTGAAAGCCGAAGACCAGAAATCCTATGATGAATTAATCCGAATCCGCGGGATACTGGAGAAGCATTACCGCGAGATGTTAGACATTGAATTCACGATTCAGCAGGGCAGACTCTATATGCTCCAGTGCCGCACAGGCAAGCGCACCGGCCTGGCCGAAATGAGAATCGCCGTCGATATGGTCGATGAAAAATTAATTAAGCCCAAAGAGGCATTATCGAGAATTGACCCCGAGCAACTGAACCAGCTATTACGTCCCGTCTTTGATGCCAAAGAGAAGCAGAAATCGTTAGATACGGGCAGGCTGCTGGCCACCGGACTGAACGCAGGCCCGGGTGCGGCCACCGGCAGGGTGGTATTCAACGCCGAAGATGCGGAAGAATTAGCCGCCAAAGGTGACCCGGTTATATTGGTTCGAGTCGAGACCTCGCCGGATGACATTGGCGGGATGGACGCTTCGGAAGGCATTCTGACCTCGCGCGGCGGGATGACCTCGCATGCGGCTTTGGTTGCACGCCAGATGGGCAAGGTATGCGTGGCGGGCTGCGGCTCTCTGCTGATTGATTATAAAACCCGCACGATGAGGATTGAGAATAAGGATGTTGTGGTTAATGAGGGTGATTATATCTCGCTCGACGGTTCCACGGGCGAGGTGATTAACGGCCAGATTCCGACCAACCCAAGCGAAGTGGTCAAAGTATTGATAGAGAAATCGCTTGCTCCGAAGGATTCTCCCACATTCCGTATTTATAAGCAAATCATGGACTGGGCCGATAAGTACCGCAGGCTGAGCGTCAGGACTAATGCCGACCAGCCCGACCAGTGCCACAATGCGATTGCATTCGGCGCCGAAGGAATCGGCCTGACCAGAACCGAACACATGTTCTTCGGCGAAGGCAAGATTGGCCCGATGAGGGAGATGATCCTTGCCAAAACTCCCGAAGGCAGAAGAGAAGCCCTGGCGAAACTGCTGCCGCTGCAACGTACCGATTTCGAAGGCATCTTCGAAGCAATGGACGGCATGCCGGTCACCATCAGGACAATCGACCCGCCTTTGCATGAGTTCATTCCGCACGACGAAGCCGGGCAGAAGGAATTGGCCGATATGATGGGAATCTCCATTTCTGACATTAAAGAGCGTGTGGAGGCGCTGCACGAGTTCAATCCCATGCTCGGATTCCGCGGCGTTCGGCTGGGCCTTATCTATCCCGAAATTACCGAGATGCAGGCAAGGGCAATATTCGAAGCCGCAGCCAATGTAATCAAATCCGGCCTTAAGGTTTACCCGGAAGTGATGATTCCGCTGGTTGGGAATGTATTGGAATTGAAGGATCAGGAAGAAATTGTACGCAGAGTTGCCAGCGAAGTCATGGCCGAGGCGGATATTAAGTTCGATTACATGGTCGGCACAATGATTGAGGTGCCGCGCGGGGCCATCACTGCCGCAGAGATAGCCGAAGTAGCCGAGTTCTTCTCTTTCGGCACCAATGATTTAACTCAAACCACGCTTGGCCTCAGCCGCGATGATTCGGGAAGGTTTTTGCCGGAATATGTAGCAAGGGATATTTACCACACCGATCCGTTTGCCGCAATCGACCGCAAAGGGGTTGGCTTTTTGATGAAACATGCCGTGAAGTACGGACGCAAGGTACGCAAAGGCATGAAAATAGGAATATGCGGCGAACATGGAGGCGAGCCGTCTTCGGTGGAATTCTGCCATGAAATCGGCCTGGACTATGTGTCCTGCTCGCCATACAGAGTGCCAATTGCAAGGCTGGCAGCAGCAAAAGCCGCATTGAAAGATTCGGCCGGAAAGAAGAAGAAAAACAAGAAAGAGAAAACCCTCTAAATCTCCCTTTGAGAAAGGGAGACTTAAAGACCTATTTTGCAAGGGAGACTTAAAACCCCCTTTCTCAAAGGGGGTGGTTCCGAAGGGACGAATGTCCCGTAGGAAGCGGGGGTTTTGAAAAGGCAATGAAAAAGAAAAATCTTATATCAAGGGCAGGTTGTTTGCCTTATAATCCGAAGCTCAAAGAACGATCCAGAGAGCTTAGGAAGAATATGACTGATGCTGAGAAAAAGTTGTGGTATGGCTTTTTGAGAAATTATACCTTAACGTTTCATAGACAGAAACCTATACATCATTTTATTGTTGATTTCTATTGCAGCTCTCCGGCCTTAGTTATAGAAATTGACGGAGGTTCTCATTTCACTTCTGATAGGGTGGAATACGATGCTGAAAGAACAATAATCCTCGAAGGATATGGATTGAAGGTAATTAGATTTAATAATAGTGAAGTTATGAATAATTTTGAATCTGTTTGCACTGAAATTGATAGAGTTATAAAAACAAGAAAGAGAAAACCCTCTAAATCTCCCTTTGAAACAAGCTTGCTTGGCAAAGGGAGACTTTAAGACCTGTTTTGCAAGGGAGACTTAAAACCCCCTTTCTCAAAGGGGGTGGTTCCGAAGGGACGAATGTCCCGTAGGTACCGGGGGTTTTGAAAAGGCAATGAGATTAATGTGCTGATTTTATTAATAAATTGCTATAGTCGGATACAAAGCTCTATTGCGAAAAGCCCGAAATAATCGGGTTAATAATTTTTACCGCTCAATTTCGTTACTCCAAGCAGTCCGATTATCCAATCAAAAGGAAATGCCATGAAAAAAAATAATAATCATATAAAAATATATTCGGCAATCATACTTGCCATTGCTTCCATAGCAATTTTCCAGTCATGCAAAACGCTTAGCGATATTTCCAATACTCTTGCCAATATCCAAAAATTGCAGTTCAAATTAGATAACGTATCCGGCTTCAGATTGGGCGGAATCAACCTCGGCGGAAAGAATAAATTGTCCGATATTTCCATCACCGACGGACTGAAATTAACCCAAATGTTCTCCTCGAAGAGCCTGCCGGCCGAATTCGTCCTGAATGTGGCGGCAAATAACCCCAATGACGGAAAAGCAGGCGCAAGGGGAACAAGCGCTACACTCACCAGCTTCGACTGGAACCTCTATATCGATGATGTGAAGACCGTTTCCGGCAATATTTCCCAGCCCATTACCGTCCCCGGCACCGGCCAATCAACTATAATCCCGATTGCAATATCTCTGGACCTCTACGAATTCTTTGGCAATAATGGTTATGACGGATTATTTAATCTGGCGCTCGCTATTGGCGGGATGAACGGAAGCCCGGCCAGGCTGAAACTCGATGCAAAGCCGACGATTAAAACTAAATTCGGCCCGATTAGCTACCCGGGACGCCTGACAATCGTTGATAAGCAGTGGAAATAACGAAAGAATCGATGAGAATGGTAAGAGTAGTGCGTGTCACACTGAGCGGAGTCGAAGTGCCCTCATGGTTCGACTCCGCTCACCATGACAGACATTGAGTAAACTACTGATAACTTGATTAAATCCATCATTATAAAACTGGCAAACCGAAAATCACTCCCGTGGCTCCTCTTTAACCAAATAAAACCTCCCGATTTTGGCCTCAAATTCCTCGCCGTCGCCGCCGGCCATCGTGAAGAAGCCCTCCATTGTCCCCCATTCGGTGCCGAGCGGGCAATAGCTGGAGTAAGTAAACGAAGTGCCGGGCCGCAGCTCCGGTTTGTGGCCGGCAACCCCGCTGCCATCCACGATTTCCTTGCGCCCGTCGGCGTCAATTATAATCCAGTGCCGCGACAAAAGCCTGACCAATTCATTGCTTTCATTGCTGATAGTCACCAAATAAGAAAAAAGGTTCTTGCCCTTGCGCCCGTGGTAAATTTCGGGAATAAATTCGGGCATAACCGTTATCCTGACACCGCGCGTGACGCATTCCGACCCTTTCTTTGGCTTCATTTATGTTCGCATTTGATTGAATTTGCCGATTGTTTAATATAAGTTTTGATTACGAGCGATGCAAATCATTTTGTGAATAAATTAAAATATTTTATAATTATTGATTGCCCTCCTGATTTTCTTCCTTATTCAATTTCAATTCGGATAATACAAATTTCTGATAGGCCGGCCTTATTTTATTGGGGATAATGAGCTGTTTCTACTCGTGTGAAAGCCTCTTTTACTCATATGAAAGCCTCTTCTATTCATATGAAAGCCTCTTCTACTCATATGAAAGCCTCTTCTACTCATATGAAAGCCTCTTCTATTCATATGAAAGCTCTTTCTACTGCTATTTAAGCTCTTTCTATTGCTATTTAAGCTCTTTCTACTGCTATTTAAGCTCTTTCTACTGCTATTTAAGCTCTTTCTACTGCTATTTAAGCTCTTTCTACTGCTATTTAAGCCTCTTTTATTGCTAAATAGGCTTCATATCGAATAGAAACTCCTCTTGATCGAATAGAAACTCCTCTTGATCGAATAGAAACTCCTCTTGATCGAATAGAAACTCCTCTTGATCGAATAGAAACTCCTCTTGATTGAATAGAAACTCCTCTTGATTGAATAGAAACTCCTCTTGATTGAATAGAAACTCCTCTTGATTGAATAGAAATTCCTCTGTTCTGCCAGTTGTTACAACTGGCAATATAGAAACTGCCATCATTCGTCAGTTGAAACAACTGACGGAACGTTAAATAGATAACTGATCGAGTAGAAGCTCGTTTAAATCGAATAGAAATTCCTTGATTATCGTCATCCGAAGCCTAATTTAATGGCCATAGTATTTACATAATCCCCATATCTCCAATTGCATACGAAACCGAAGGAAAAAATGCCCGAAATGTTCGGGATAAATTTTAATCATATCATTATTTTCAATATCTTAGGTTATTCAAATATGCAATCATAATAATTGTAGTAAATTCCGAATCGAAAGTTCATTATTAATTCAATATTAAAAACCATAAATTGAAAACCACATCATTAATCGCAGTGTTTTGTGCATTATTAATAGCTTCGGCAGCGAGCTTATTGGCCGATGGAACTGCCGGAAGTAAATCAACTTACGAAACACGCTTCATAGTGGACATGCCAACGGCGGGCATAGCCCGCAAAGGGGATTTCGCGGTGCGTGCCACCACGTTCAGCGGCGGCGGATTGATGGCCGAATTGACTGCGGCGCCTTTTGCAAATTTCAATATGGGCCTGAGCGTTGGCGGAACCGGCTTCATCGGCAGCGGCGACATCATAGTTCAGAGTATCCCGGGCATTCTGATAAAATTGCGGGCCTTCGACGAAACGCTTTTCACGCCAGCATTTACGATAGGGGCCAGCACTCAGGGATATGGCAGGTATTCCGATTCTCAAAAGCGTTTCCGGACTTTATCGGCGGGGATATTCCTTGCAGCGAGCAAGAATTTCGAGTGGTTTTTGGGTGATATTGCACTTCATGCGGGCATTAATTATTCTTTCGAGCCGCCGGCAGACGATAGAATGCCCAATTTTTATGCCGGAGCCGAGCAAACTCTCGGATCGTTCATCTCGGTGAATTTGGAATACAATGCAAATCTGGATGAATACGGTTCAAATATGGATTCGGCGGGCCTTTTGAACGCATCTTTGCGCTGGGCGATGGAAAAGAATATTACATTGCTGTTTCAGTTGCGTGATATGCTTGGGAATCTAAGTGAGGATTCCGGATATATCCGTGTATTTGTGCTGGAGTATTCCAATGGGTTTTGATATTTATAAATAAAGAAAACCCTCTAAATCTTCCTTTGAGAAAAGGGAGACTTTGATTTAACCCCCATTTTTCGGGGGGTGGTTCTGAAAGAACCGGGGGTTTTCTTAAAACATTAGGACGGAAAATCCTGATGCCGTGACAATAATTAAATATAAATCAATGCCACAAGCAAATGTCAGACACAACATTCATAGAGAAATTCAAAGGTTTTGAATTAAAGAAGCAGCTGCGAATAGCGGCACTGCTGTTGTTTGCTATTTCATTTCTCCAGTTTGCTTATACAATCGGCAATCCTTTGCTTTGGGACTCCGCCACCGACATTTTATATGACAAAACCATCCGAAGCCCGTCGAGTATTCCCGATTATTTCACCCAAAAGACAGTGCTTGTCGACGAGTATGGCCAGAAAGTAGCCAAGCTGGAATATTACCGTCCGGTTGCCAAGACGATTAACGTAATTGAGTACGCTTTTTTCGGCCAACACGCTGCGGGCTATCATTTTATTTCGGTTCTGCTGAATTCTTTTGTGGTAGTGGCCTTCTTTTTTTTATTAATGAGCTTTACATCGAATCTACGGCTGTCGTTTGCGGCGGCACTTTTGTTTGCGGTCAATCCCGCCGGCGCCGATGCGGTGTTTTGGGTCTATGCACGCACGCATTTGCTGTCGGCATTGTTCTGTATCTTATCGCTGCTTTACTTCCGAAAACATCGTATTCCGCATTCGCTCATCTTTTTTCTTCTGGCGTTGCTTTCCAGGGAAAGCTCGATACTATTTCCCATCGTTTTGGTGCTTCACGAAGCGATAATTTCCAGCAATAAATCATTCAAGAAGTATCTGAATCTATGGCCATATTTTCTTTTGGCTATAATATATTTCTTTATGCGGCTTCAGATTATCGGTGAGCTTCCACCGTTGAGCGACCTTTCGCTGGCGGAGTGGTTCAATACGGTAGCGGTAATAATAAAGCGATATTTAAAAATAATGATATTCCCGGATGCAGCGATTATCAGGTATCCGCTGGTTATCTTCAAGGATATTAATTCCGAAGTTATCATATCATACATTGTTTTAATCATATCCATTATAATTGCCGCACTGCTGTGGAAAAAAGACAAGCCTGTATTGTTTTGGTATTTATGGTTTTTTCTGTGGATAGCAATTTGGTTTAACGTAGGGAAATTCGGTGAATTTCTGATTGCGGAAAAGGGTATATATCTTGCCTCGGCCGGCATGAGTGCAGTGATTGCACGTCAGATACTCCGGTCGCCTTTTGCCAAACATATTCTGATTATTCTTTGCTCTATTTATTTTATAACTACATTTATCAGAGGCACATATTGGCGTAGCGACAAGGTCTTTTTCGGCCAGCTTGTAGAATCCTCGCCCGGGATGCCCACATTGCGGTTTCATCTTGGGATGGCCTATGTGAATGACAAGGATTATCAGAATGCAATAAAGCATCTGAAAATAGCGGTCGAGGAGGAGCCTGTATATTCGAAGAGCCTGAACAATCTCGGGAACTGCTATTATGTGCTTGGCAATAATGAGCTGGCGGCTGAAATGTGGACAAGGGCAATTGCGGCTGATTCAAGCAACCTTAATGTTTTATATAACTTGGGTATGGCAAGCGAGCGAAATGGCAATATTAAGGCCGCTTTGGAGTATTACGAAAAATTTGCAAGTAAGGTCAGGCCTGTCCCGGAAAATGTACTTGCGAGAATCAGGCAAATTGAAAATAAAATTGATTCTTTAAGGCAAAGCGGCGAATGAATAGTTTGATTTTAGATTTTTCATAACCGTTGGCCTGGCCGGCCTAAACATCACAAGCGATATTAAGAGCTGCGTTTGGCTATATCCTGCTTAATTCTCTTCACAAGAATATCGACCGCTTTTTCGCCATCGCGAGTCAAATCATAATGCGAGATAAAGGTTTCGCCCGTTTCGTAATCCTTGACTCGCTCGCCACGGATAAACCTTAGGTCGGTGAGTAATTGGTGGCTTTCCTGCTCGGCTTCCTTCTCTATTTCGTAGATTTTATAGAGTGCGGATTTGAATTTTTCCGGCAAATCAGGATGAATATTGATTAGCACAGCTTCATCAATTTTTGTTAGTTCATCAAGGCGATTTTCAAAGGGCTGTAGGGTCATGCTATCCAAATCAATTTATTGGCAGTTCTTTCACATTTCGATAATGACAGGGAATTAACTTCATTTCAGATGGGAATATACAATATTTCCGCATTAAGTAAAACTCATATTAACCCAAATTATACGTGATTTTTCTAAAAGGTTCGTTTCTGTTAGGGATACTTTGGAATATTTAATCGAGCCTGAAAAAGTCATTTAAGAAAACATTACAGATATTTTGTCCCGATTTACGATAAATCGCCGTAATGCGGTAAATAATTTTTGCAAATAAAAAGCCAGCTCACGCATCAGCTTTTGGAAATTATAAGC
>JAJRTW010000183.1 GCA_024278075.1 Bacteroidota bacterium
CGGATCGGGGTCCGGCATGACACACTTAAGTAAATATTATGCTAAATCCGAAATTATATCCAAATCAGCACAATATAAGGCAAGACATAGCTTATTACTGAGAATTTCACTATTTGTCAGCATTTTAACCGGACACTACTGATTTGAACCTTAACCCTGCAAATGTTTGTTTGCCACGGAATGGTTTGGAACCGCCCCTACGGTTTTTTCTATTGACGGGAAAATCTCATAACCCCCGGGGGGGGGGATTACTATTGAATACCGCTCCGATTAATTTCAATCCGGAGTCTGCTATAAAGCCGGCAGTTTAACATAGAAGCTGCTGCCTTCCCCCGGAGTGCTTTCCACGTCGATTATCCCGCTGTGCTGGTGCATGATTCTTTGCGTGATAGGCAGGCCGAGGCCGGTGCCTTCGGGTTTGCGTGTGAAAAAAGGATTGAACATCTTAGTCAGGTCTTCCGGCAATATACCGCTGCCGGTGTCGGTAATCGAGATTACGGCATAGCTCTTATTTCCCCGGGGCGCTTCTTCGGAATAAGATTCAATTATTATTCTGCCTTTGCTTTTGATGGAATCGGCTGCATTGGTCAAAAGGTTAATCAGTGCCTGTTGGATTTCCTTGGAATCGGCTGCAACTATTGGCAGTTTGTCCGATAGGTTTAACTCGATTTTAATTTCCTTTCGCTTCATTACCGAAGCCACCATGTCGAGTGTGGCCGGAATCAGTGAATTCAGGTTGATTTGCCGCACATCAGGCACCGAAGGCCTGGAGAAATTAAGAGTTACTTCTACGATTTTCGTAATTCTCTCCACTCCCTGCAAAGCCGTCTCGATGTAATTGGCTTCGGGGGCATCCGCGGCCAGGTTTCTCCGGAGGACCTGAAGATTAAGGCGAACTGCCGCCAGGGGGTTTCTTATCTCATGGGCCACACCCGCCGACAATTGCCCCAATAGAACAAGTTTGTCCGCCTGGACAAGCTTATCGGTCAGAGCGTGCTGTTCGCTAACGTCGCGGGCAATAGCCTGAATAAGTTTCTGGCCTTCGTAATCAACAAATCGTGCACTTACCTCTACCATCAAACTGTCGTTATCCGGAGTATCCAATGATAGCTCGCTCAGAACAGTCGGAGAATTAGTCTTTGTCAGCAATTTGAAAATTCTTCTGAATTGCGACAGCGTTTTGCCGATAAGGTCATCCTTCGATATACCGAGAAGCATGGATGCAAAATCATTGGCATCAAGCACATTCCAGGTTTCGGGTTGAATAATAAAAACAGCATCGGTTGCATTGTCGAAGAAAGACTTATACCATAGAAGCTGCTTTTTGAGTGATTCCAATTTATCTGAATTGGTATTGGCCCCGGCTAATTCAATGCTACTTGATTCGTTTGATTGCTGCATAAATTGGTTGGTATATTGTTACAGGTTTTGTCCTTGCATAAAACAATTATGGCTTTATAGGATTTTCAGTTTTGGTTGAATCCATCGCTTTTCCCTTATCATCATCTTTTTCATTATCATCATCTTTTCCCTTATCATCATCTTTTCCCTTATCATCATCTTTTTCCTTATCATCATCTTTTCCCTTATCATCATCTTTTCCCTTATCATTTTTTCCGTCTTTATCCTTATCCGGCGAACTGAATAAATCCAAAGGATTTGAGGGAAAGTCAATCGATTCGATAAATTTCTTAGGAGAGCCTAAAAGCTCCTGAGGGTTACTTAATGTCTTTTGGGCACTTTTAATAATGCCCGACGGATTATTAAGAAGCTCCAGCGGGTCGATGGCCTGGCCGCCCAAAGCATCGGGCGCCGGCTGGCCCGGTTGGGCAGGGTTCGGCATATACCTTTTTCTTCTATCGGGCCTCGATGATGCA
Organism: Bacteroidota bacterium; assembly: GCA_024278075.1. Lineage (GTDB taxonomy): Bacteria > Bacteroidota > Ignavibacteria > Kapaibacteriales > UBA2268 > JAJRTW01. The sequence goes on from JAJRTW010000183.1 coordinate 1,878, forward strand.
ATTTTCGTTCTTGTTCTTAAGGAATCGGGAATAGGTTCGCCGCTCTGAATAATTCTGTAATAGTCAATTGACAGTTTAACACTTAGGGCGTATTCGGATTTCGGATAATCTTTGATTAATAAATCATAATAATACAAGGCGGAATCAGGCAGCTTCAGGTTCTTCTCGAAAATCCAGCCAATCGCATATAATGCTTTTGGTGCATAATCTGTTTTCGGAAATCTGTTATATACTTCTTTGAACTGCAGAATCGCGAAGTCAAATTCACCAAAACGCCTCAAGTCAGAACCGGATTTATATAACTCGGCAACTGTGTCAATAACAAATTCGTCGGTGAAGCCCAATATAGTAATCGCATCCTTGCCATATTCCGACAGCGGATACAAATCCACAACCACTTCGAGCAACGAATCGGCAAGATACGGATCGCTGGCCCGTACAGTTCTTGCATAAGAATAAATATATCGAGCCGATTGTTCGTCGGACAAAGGGGTGGATTCTGCCGACAGTTTGTAATAATACAAAGCAGAATCATTATTCTCCAGCTGCTCGTGAATTCGGCCTATGGTGAATGTGTAATACGCCATTTCGCTTTTGGTCGAGTCATTTAAGTCATCGCCCTTCTCGAATCTGTCGAAAATCGGGCTGACACGGCTATAACTACGGTCGTATTCGTTTAATAATTTATACATTTTATGAGATGTTTTGAACACAGGAGTGCGAACAGTTCGCGACCTGCCGAAATACTTTCCGGCTCTGGAATATTTATCATTTTCGTACAGCTTCATCGCCCTTGAGAAATAATAAGCAATTATCAATGGGTTGTTCACAAATGCAGTATCTGCATATTGTTCGGCCATTAGCATTTCTTCAGGTTTGTCCTGATAGAGCAAAGCATTCATTCTTTCGGCAAAAGCATAGCCTTTCCATTCCTCATACTTCCCGTCGTTTTCCAGGTCGTATAGAATTTCAGAAGCAAGTTCATATTTGCCCATTCTGTTCAAACATGCTGCTTGGTATAGATAAGCCTCGTATTCGGCCATATAATCGGGGCTGAAATCATGAACCTTAACCAACTCCGCCTCGGCACGTTCGAATTCGGACATCCTGTAGAGAAGCAAAGCCATATCAAGCTGCCAGCGTGCACTCATAGCGCCATCGTCTGATTGAGCCACAGCCTGGCGGTAGGGCCGTAGCGCTCCTTCCAGGTCATCTTCGTAGAGGGCCACTTCGGCTTCGAGCCGGAATGCTTCCGATAGTATATCATACCTCCGAAGCTGCCAAGCAATATCAACTGTTCTCGACAGTAATATCTTGCCGGAATAAAATTTCCTTTGAATCAGCAAATTCTTGGCCATCAGCAAATGAGCGTCGGGCGAATACTCGCCGCCCGGGTATTTGTCTATTAGTTCACTGCATTTGATTTGCGAAGGCAGCCATTCGTTACGGTAGAAATAAGCCTTGGCCATCAGGAACAATGTGCCCTGCACATAGTAGCTTTTCGGGTGGTTAGCAAGTATTTTCGAACCCTTAATAATAACTGAGTCGAGCTTGATATTCACCGGCTGGCGCTTTTGCTGGGAAATCACAAATTCCCTGACAAATGGCGGCACACCCCGCTTTTGCTTGTCGCGGATGAACATCTTTGGTTCCGGAACAAAAACCCTGGGCTTAATACGCCGCTTCTCGTCCTGGTAATCAAATTCGTCTTCGGCTTCGTTGATTAATCTGTCGGCGTTGTAGTAGGTGTTGAAATAGGCAGTGAAATTATCCCAGTGCCGGCAGCCGATAATAAAAAGGCCGGAAAAAAGAATTAACCATCCGAGATATTTCCTGCTTGATATTTTCATGCAATAGATTTAATGATAGACTGAAAAAGCGTAGTGCGCCATATAATAAATAATTGATAACTATTTTTTACAGTTCAATCAATGTATGTGTAGTGGCAGGTTCGCAACCTGCCTGAATTTATGTTCTGTCAGTTGTAACAACTAACAAATGGCGGCAGTTGTTATATCGCCAGTTGTAGCAACTGGCAGAACGTTGAATATTAATTTATTGTGAGATGCCGTAGTAGTTCGGATATTTATCACATTATAAGTTTTGCCCGATTCCTGCCAAAGGCAGAATTTATTATAATAACAATAACAATAACAATAACAATAACAACAACAACAACAACAACAAAACTTCGAATAATATCAACCAATGATTACACGCATCAAAGTAGGACTTATTTTAGGGCTGCACGGTCAGGGGAATTACCAGGGACTACCAACCTGCAATATCGAATATTTCCCTACCATCCGGCTGCGTGATTATCCGGGGATCGGCTTATCTGATTCCCAAATTCCGAAAATGCCCCGAGACGGGTGTCTAATACTTCCGAAGAGTGGGGCATCTGATAAAGTCACTATATTGATTCGATTGCTCTTTACATCAGCAAGTAGCGATTGCCATTGCTTGCATTTCTGCCAACCAAAGCCTTCAGCCGGCTTTCTTTGAAATAAATTTCTTTTTGCAGGAATTCAATTTTATTGTTAAGCCTCAATTTTCTGTTTTTAATCCATGCGGCATCTTCAAGATTCGACTGAATTGTGAATGGTTCGCGGCTTTTCAGCTTCATGAGGTTTTGCCGCTCTATGCTAATGTTGTTTTCTAATTTGGAAATTTCCTCTTTAAGAAATGCTTCCTTTATGTCAATATTACTAATACTATTACTAATACTATTGTTGCCTTCCGGGCATAAAGTTTGATGGAATAGCCTCATCCTGCTAAGATTTTGAGAATTATATGCCTGCTGAATAACATTCCAGAATTTCCTGAAATCTTCGGTTTCGCCGGCGATATCCGGATGCAGTTTTTTTACTATACTCCGGTATAGCCGAGGCATTTCATCGGTTAACGCATCGGTGCCATCGCCGTTTTCAGCATTATCTAACAAGTCATTATCCGGACTATCCATGCCATTGCCATTATTATGCGCTGCTGCATTGCTCCCATTCCAGCACTTTTTTTCATTCCTTTCGAATTCGCTTCTCACCCGCTGGGAAATATTTAATATAGAAGATTCATTAATTTCTTCGCCGCGGAAAATTATCTGCTTGAGCAGTTTCAGCCGTTTGTCCAATTCGGCGGCACGCTTGTTTTTCTTATAGATTCTGAGTTCGAGCGGGCCGAAATGATTTTCATATTGAAACAGCAGCCGTGGCTGGAGGACATTATTGATATAATGCCCTTCTTCAAGCAGTGACAAAAGGTCTTTCCGGCATTTGGCCAGCTTATCCTTCAAATAATTAACTGTTGTTTGTGCTGAGTTGTGCATATTCTTCTGATTAATATACCTATGCTGCTATTCCCTATGCTGCTATTCAATTCTCATGCCTGCCCGGAAGCGATAAGGCATAACACGGATAAGGTATTAGCCTGCTTGCTCCGTCATGTAGGCTGTTGCAATCGGTAATAAGAAATAAGTTATGGACGCATGTCAGATATAGCATCTGAGATAAGCATGAAAACAACCTGCTGCCGGTTTGGATTCATTTCGATAGCTTAATATAATAAATTTCGGGTTAATTATTAACATTATTATTATCAATTAGATGCCTTTTATTATGACGCAATAAGTATGAGGCAATAGGGCTCTTTAATATTCTGTCCTTGAAGTACATTCTATGGCTCTAAATTATCTAACTAAAGTTCTTAATTCACCTAAGAAACACATATATGCATCAAAGCAACGCCTTAATTCATCAAAGCGGTATAATCCAAATCTTAGTTGAAAATTAACGGTTCCTACTATCAATTTCTTTCTTGATCGCCAGTTTCATTTCGTATAGGTTGCTATAATTATCTACTTTTCTCATTCTTTTCTCAATCTCTAACAATGCACATGCAACC
>JAJRTW010000184.1 GCA_024278075.1 Bacteroidota bacterium
GGGGAAGTGAGCAAAGCGAGCAGGGGGTTGTCCTACAATCTGCAAGGCATAAGGGCATAATAAATCCATTTCCTTGCACTTTCTAATTGAATAGTTTTCGTAATTACTATAACAATAAAAAGTTAGTACTTTTTGAGGGGAATGCAATTAGCACACTCAATTAAATTGAATGAAGCATTTTATCTTTTTACATCTCATTCCCAGATTCCGATTGGGGAATGCAATTAGCACACTCAATGCTATTGTTCATATTGAATGAAGCATTAAAACCGGGCAAGCCTGCCACCGGTTGTTTTATCTCATTGATGCCAATATCCTGCCATTCAATATTTCCACAGCCTTGAATTGGAAAGATGAATAAAAGCCCAAACTATTTGGATTATTTCAACTTCATGCCCTCATCCAAAAGTTCATTGACTTTATTCAGCGAATCCGCTTCGGAATAAAATCTTAACAGTGGCTCGGTGCCGGAAGCACGGATTAAAAGCCAGCCGCAATCCACGAAAAATTTGTATCCGTCTCTTGTGTTTATTTCCTCTACATCGAACCTGCCAAGAGTCTGCGGTTTCCTTTTGCATGCTTTCAATATAGCTTCTTTTTGCCTATGGGTAACCCTTACATCCCTTCTCAGGAACCTGTGGGGCCCGAACTCATCATCAAGTTCTTTGCATAACTGCTTCAAAGATTTTTTCCGAACGGCCATAACTTCCAATAATAACATTGCATTAAAGATGCCATCTCTTTCGGGTATATGCAGAATAGTTCCCATACCGCCGGATTCCTCGCCGCCAATGAGTACTTTTTCTTCATTCATTAATTTTGCGGCATATTTGAACCCGACAGGTGTTTCATGCAGCTTTAAGCCTTTTGCCTGGCAATATTTATCAACCATCGAAGTAAGCGATACGGTTTTCACCACCGAGCCGCGCTTCTTCTTGTGCTCGAAAAGGTATTTAAGCAATATCATAAACATTTTATGAGAATCCACGAAGCTCCCGTCTTCGTCCACAGTGCCTAATCTATCGGCATCCCCGTCGGTTGCTATACCAATGTCATAGCCATCGGATTTGACTTTGTCGATTAATTCCAGCAAACAACTCTGAATTGGCTCGGGGTGGTCGATTGTACCGAAAGATGGGTTGAAATCGGCATGAATTTCGTCGGCATTCGGCAGCAGGTCGTTGATTGTGAATATACCAGCGCCGTGCATGGGGTCGTATAGAATTTTGAACCCTGCTTCTTGGATTGCTTTGAAATTAATCTTTTTCTTAAGATACCGAATGTATGACTGCTTGGCATTGAACAGCCTTATGAGCCTTTGCTCAATATAATAGTCCATAGGCTTAAGCTTGATTTGCGGCTCTCTGCGGACGATTCTATCTAAGAATTTCTCCAGGTCGGCAATTTGTTCGGGTGTTCCCGGGCCGCCGAAACTCGCCTTGATTTTATAACCGTTATATTGCGACGGATTATGGCTTGCGGTGATTACAACTCCAAGATTAGCCCCTTTCTGCTTCGTATGGAAAGACACCTGGGGAGTGGAGGCAAACGAATCGGTCAGGTGAACAATAATTCCCTGCGAAGCCAATACTCTTGCGGTTTCAATCGCAAATTCCTTAGATAAAAACCGCGTATCATATCCCACGACAACCGTTGGTGAAGCTTTTTTGTCTGTTAAGCTATTTAAAAAGCGGGCAGTTGCCAAAGCAACCACACGAATATTCTCAAATGTAAAATCTTCTGCGATAAGCCCGCGCCATCCGTCCGTACCAAAAACAATCATATTAATTAAATGTATTGATTAAACAAAACTTAAAAATGAATTAAGAACCTGTTTGCCGGCATAAACCGCATCGGCATCAAGCATTTCTTCTATTCTTAATAGCTGGTTATATTTTGCCACCCGGTCGCTTCGGCTGGGCGCTCCGGTTTTGATCTGCCCGGCATTGGCCGCCACGGCAATATCTGCGATTGTAACATCTTCGGTTTCGCCCGACCTGTGGGAGATTATCGGGTTATATTTGTTGTTTCTGCCAAGGGCAATAGTATCAAGCGTCTCGGTTAACGTTCCGATCTGGTTCAGCTTTATCAGAATCGAATTGCATATTCCTTCGTCTATTCCGCGCCTGAGGAATTCCGGATTGGTAACAAAAATATCATCTCCCATGATTTGAATTCTATCGCCCAATCTGTCGGTAAGTTTCTTCCAGCCGGCCCAGTCATTTTCGTCAAGGCCGTCTTCGATTGAGATTATCGGATATTTATCGCAAAGCCCGGCATACCATTCTATCATCTCATCGTCTGTGTATATCTTGCCGGAAGATTTATACATCTTATATTTTCCGTCCTCGAAAAGCTCACTTGCGGCAGTATCGATGGCCAGTAAAATATCATCTACCGGTTTATATCCAGCTTTTTCCACCGCTTCGAGTATGACGTCGAATGCTTCTTCGTTGGATTTCAGCGATGGTGCAAAACCGCCTTCGTCGCCTACCGATGTGTTGTAGTTTTTTGACTTCAATACGGCTTTCAAACTATGGAATACTTCCGTACCCATCCGAAGGGCTTCGGCAAATGTCGGGGCGCCAACGGGCATTATCATAAATTCCTGGATGTCCACATTATTGTCGGCGTGCCGTCCGCCGTTCAGTATATTCATCATTGGCGTCGGGAGAATTCTGGCATTGACACCACCGATATATTTGTAAAGTGGCATCTGGTGATATTCTGCGGCTGCTTTAGCTGTGGCAAGCGATACGCCGAGAATTGCATTGGCTCCGAGCCGCGATTTATTCGGCGTGCCATCGAGTTCAATCAAGAGGTTGTCTATCTGGGCCTGCTCGGAAGCATCAAGCCCGATAATAGTTTCCGCAATCTCGCCGATAACATTGTCAACGGCATTGCCAACGCCTTTGCCCGAGTATCTGGATTTATCACCGTCGCGAAGTTCATAAGCTTCATGCTCGCCGGTGCTTGCCCCCGACGGCACAGCCGCACGGCCTGCCTGCCCGTCCTCGAGATACACCTCAACTTCTATAGTCGGGTTGCCCCGCGAGTCGAGGATTTCCCTGGCATGGACATCAATTATCGTACTCATAATTTCTCCGCTTTTTTTTTGAGTTAATATATTTTTCATTTTCCGGGAGTTTAATCAACCGGCTGCAGGCTTATGGCTATAAATACTTCATTTAATTGCCACGAGTGTGCAAATTGCATTCCCAAATCGGAATTTGGGAATGAGATTTAAAAACTCATTACTCGATACTCATTACCTCAGCCAATCTGGCTGTTCAATTTTTCAACTATTTGATTTTTCGGCACGGCACCGATAATAGTATCAACCACCTCGCCGCCTTTGAAAATCAGAATAGTAGGAATCGACCTGACGCCGAATTTCATGGCCGTTTGCTGGTTGTTGTCCACATCGAGTTTGCAAATCTTTGCCTTGCCGTCATACTCGCCGGCCAGTTCTTCGACTATCGGTGCAATCATACGGCACGGGCCGCACCATGTGGCCCAAAAATCGATTAATACCGGTATATCTGATTTCATTACTTCTGCTTCGAATTGATCGTCGGTTAAATTTATTGGTTGTGGCATAAATACTCCTGATGTTTTTGCGTTTTTAACTTCTACAAAAATAACATTCTATAGGATAAGTTAAAATCAATAAATAAAAAAAGTCTGCTAATGAGCGAATATGTTATCCTAATATTTTTTTCGTTCTGCCAGTTGTTACAACTGGCAATGCAGAAACGCCGTCATTCGTCAGTTGTAGCAACTGACGGGACAATGAATATTCTGTGTTGCCCTAGCGTTGCGGCACGTTTAATGTCATTGAAAAACAAACGGAAAATGGTATATTAATATTGTTTACTCGCGAAATCAGTTCAAAGATCGAATCTTTACGAACAAATTATTGAATAAGCTATTCAGGAGTGGTTATGAACAACAAGCAGGATGTGTTTGCCCTGACAAATCCAATCGAACTAATCTCGGGAAAGAGCCGAAGGGACTTAACAAGGGATGATATTATTAACATTATTATTAAGAAAAAAATTGAAAGAGTAACGTTTCGCTACACAGCTTTGGACGGCAAAATTAAGGAACTTAAGATACCGGTGCTGAACCGGCGGCAAATGGAACTTGTACTGACGGAAGGCGAAAGAGTTGACGGCTCATCCCTGTTCAAGGGCATGGTGGATACTTCAATATCGGATCAATATGTTGTGCCGGACTATAAGACTGTTTTTCTGAACCCGTTCGACAGCGGCAGTATTGATTTTATTTGCCGGTTTATCGACAAGGATGGCAACAGGGCGAAATTTGCTCCGGATAATATATTGCACAGTGCAAATAAAATGCTCAAAAAGAATACCGGCATGGGCCTTCACGCTCTTGGCGAACTGGAGTTCTATCTGATTGGCAATACCGAACACGACATCTATACCCTGGGCCGCCAGAAGGGCTATCACGCAAGTTCGCCGTTTGTGAAGACGGGGGCGATTGTCAATGAGATGATTAATCATCTTTCGCAAATTGTTGGCAATGTGAAATATGCCCACAATGAAGTTGGCTTTCTGCACAGCGTGCAAAGTGATTTCCATGAAATTGACGGGAAAATGGCCGAGCAGGTGGAGATTGAATACCTGCCGACAAATATTGAGGAAGCGGCTGACAACCTTGTGCTGGCAAGCTGGATAATCCGCAATGTGGCTTACCGCAACGGGTTTATTGCTACGTTTTTCCCGAAATTAGACGTCGGCCACGCCGGCTCGGGCCTGCATATTCATATGGCTCTGATGAAGAATAATGCGAATATAATGACCGGCCAAAAAGGCAAGCTGTCCGAAGAGGCTAAGATGCTGATTGGCGGGCTATGCCGCTATGCCACTTCTCTTACGGCTTTCGGCAATATGGTGTCGGCTTCTTATCTGAGGCTTGTCCCGAATCAGGAAGCTCCGACAAGGGTCTGCTGGAGCGAAATGAACCGCAATGCCCTGATACGAGTGCCGCTTGCATGGACGAATGTAAAGAACCTTGCGGAAATAATTAATCCCGATACTTTTTCGCCGCTCGAAGACGATTCGCCACGGCAGACCGTAGAGCTTCGCAGTCCGGACGGCAGCGCCAACGCCCACCTGCTTATGGCCGGCATTACTATGGCTGTCGAATGGGGGCTGGCAAATAGAAAGGAAGCCCTTGCCCTGGCCGATGCGTGCTATGTGAGCGCCAAGGTGAGTAATTCTTTGTCGGGTACCGGCCTATCGGAACTGGCTGCGAGCTGCTATGAATCGGCCGAAAAGCTCCTGCACCACAGGGGCATTTTCGAACGTGAAGGAATCTTTCCGCCGTTCGTTATTTCATATATTGCGGATACTTTGAAGAATGAAAATGATAAGGAACTTAACAGCCGTCTGATGGCGCTGCCGGAGAAGGAACGCCTCTACCAGAGCCGCCGGATTATGCACCGCGACGTCCACAAACACTGACTTCGCTAACTTCGTTAGTTTTCAGTTTCTGTTAGGCTTCAGGATGGGAAGTGCTTGCCACAAAAGAACATCCCCTCTTGAGAGGGGATTTAGGGGTGTGTGGTTACGAATTACGGATTGAAAATTCATTGAAAACTGAAAATTGAGCCATTTGTACCGATATATCGGTGAGCGAAGCATTTAATCCAGTATTCATGTGAGTTTTTATTTATTCTATCGCACTTTTTATAAAATAATCGAGGATCAGACATGAGAAAAATCAATTTGTTGTTATTCGTAATTGCTTTTATCGCAATTAGTTGCTCCGGGGACAGCCCAACCGGGCCTACGATGGGAGTGAAAGGCTTTTACTCCATTCATATTTATAGTGTGCCATACGATGTTGAAAACCAAAGCTGGGACGATGCAAACAAAATACAAGATGACAGAGCAAGAGTTAATGGAGCAATCTCTGTTCGAAGGGCAGGGTATTATAATTGTTTTGGGGTGAATTGGAATAAATGTGGACCATATGAATTCTTGGGAGCTATACTAGAATATTATTACAAAAATGGTGATTCATCAATTTACAAGTATGATAAAGATAATTTTTTAATTGAGGTAACATATTATAAAAATGGAGTATGGGATGGGAACAGGGTATTTTTGAATGATAAAGGGAAGTTAATATCTGAGAATTATTATTCTGATTCTACCAGTTCAACTAAAACATACGAATACGGTGAAAATGGATATATCAAAAATGAAATTTTTATTGGCTCTAACCATGAATTTGATAATCGACGAGAATATCATCATGATAGTAATGGATACGTTGTTGAAAGATGGTATTATTTCCCTGAGTCAACTTCAACACCTCAAAAATCGATTTATATTTACAATAACCAGGGATTGTTGATTAGAAGAGAAAATGAAGATGGTTATATTAACACTGAATATAAATATAATAGCTTGGGGTTAATGTCTGAGAAGATTTATGGAGATCGAAAGGAAGAATATAAATATAATAAACATGGTATGCTCATAGAGTCAATTAGATTCAAAGATGGTATCCCAAATAGAAAAACGGTATATGAATATGATTTATAGATGGTTTGCCCTGCCAGATTCAAAGTTTGGCGAGATCTTTTTTATAAAATAACCAAGGATCAGACATGAGAAAAATCAATGTATTGTTAATTGCCATTGCTTTTATCGCAATCGGCTGCTCCGGGGATAACCCTACCGGCCCTTCTGTTGGTAAGAACGGCATCTATACAGTTAAAGTTTTCACCGTGCCTTATGACGAACAGACCGAGAGCTGGGACGAAGCAAAGAAGGAATATGAGGGTACAGTAAAAATGAATGGGAATGTATCTATTCGTAGGGCAAACTATGCTGAATGTTACGGGAAGAACTGGAGAAAGGGAAGTTATAATGATAATATGGGTGCTGTATTAGAATCATATAGGGAAAACGGTGATTCTGCAATATATCGATATGACAGTGATAATTTCATAATCGAGGAAATTTATTATAGCGGGGGTGTGGTTGAAAATAGAGTTGCATATACGAATGAAAATGGGAAGGTTAAATCTCGCACCAGTTCCGGTGATCATTATGACCCGGTTAGTAATTATGAATATGGAGAAAACGGATATATCAAAAATGAATTTAAGGGAGATCCGGTAGATACTATATCTCGATATGAATATCATCATGACGATAATGGATATTTGATTGAAAAATGGTACTACTCCTCTCAGTCAGACCCCGAGCCTTCAATTTTGAAATATATTAATAATAATCAGGGTTTGCTAATTCGTGTGGAAGATGTAGAAGGTGAAGTTTTTGTAGAGTATAAATATAACGATTTAGGAATGATGGTAATTATAGAGATAACAGGCGAAATTATGAACGAAATTAAATATAATTCAAGTGGACTGCCTATAGAAATAATAGTATACGAATATGGCAATCCTAAGGAAAAAAAATACTTAGAATATGATTGATTGATTCGTTCCGCCGGTTGTTAGAACTGACGAAAGGCGATAGTTGCTAACTTCGTTGCCATTCCCAAACTTGGCAACATTGAAGCATCAACAAGCTCTGATGAATCGGAATCTTCGGCCGGAGCAGGGATAAGAAAACCCTCTAAATCTCCCTTTGAGAAAGGGAGACTTTAATACCCCATTTCTCAAAGGGGGTGGTTCCGTAGGAACCGGGGGTTTTGAGACTGATGTTAGTAATGAGGTAAAGTCGGTAGTGTCAAGTTAAAAACAAGCAACAGTTATTCCAAAATTCATTAAATTTGCCCGATTATCTGACACAAAATATTGAGAAGAAATGACCTGGATAGAAACAATAGCGAGAATCAGGCGGGAGTATTCCAAAGATAAAATCAACCAAAAGAATATCTCGGCCGACCCGATAAAACAATTCGGAATCTGGTTCAAGAAAGCCGTCGATACGGAATTCATCGACCCCAACGCAATGGTACTCTCAACTTCCACTCCTGATGGCAGACCGTCTTCACGGGTGGTCTTGATAAAAAAAGTCAATAAAAAGGGCTTCTATTTCTTTACAAATTATGAATCTAAAAAAGGGAAGGAATTAGCCGATAATCCGAATGCCTCACTGCTGTTCTACTGGGATAAATTAGACCGGCAGGTGCGGATTGAAGGCAGGGCAGAGAAAATATCCGCCGAGGAGAGCGAGGAGTATTTCAAATCACGTCCCTATAAAAGCAGGATAGGGGCATGGGCATCCCGCCAAAGCGAGGTGCTGCCCAGCCGCTTTAGACTCATCCGCAAAGCTGCCGAGCTGATGGTTAAGTATCCCAGGAATGTGCCGCTGCCTGAATTCTGGGGTGGCTATTGCCTGCGGCCGGAGACTATAGAATTCTGGCAGGGCCGCGAAAACCGCCTTCACGACCGCATCGTTTACAGCCGCACCGAAACGGGCTGGGATATTAATAGGTTATATCCGTAAGCATGTGGGATTAAACGAGTTGTTGATGTTTGCCCGCAGCGGGATTATTGCTGCCCACCACTCAATCCCCTCTCAAGTGGTTAGGCTGAGATGATATTGCACTGTCAGAAAATCGTTGAGGCTCACAGAACCCGAGGTTCCGGGAATATTCTTCTTGCTTTATAGGTTATTTTTTCTTTTATTGATTTTTTGTAATAATCAATTTCAATATATTACAACATATTATAATAAGGTATTTGCCTTTAGTTATGTAACTTTTTAGCTTATTTATTGTCTTAACTATGATGACCGCTTTTATAGCTTGAATCAAACGTTCTTGTCAAAAACTGAATCTAAGTGCTAAATATAAATGTATTAATATAGATTTTTTTAATTTATTCATCATATCTTCGAGGGGAATTATGAGAACAAGAATCTATCTTATCGCGATTATCGGTATATTGATGGTTTCAAATATTACTTATGCACAAGTTACAAATGACTGGACTTTACCAAACGGGGCCTCTGGGGGTTAATACATCATTGAATCCACAAAAACTTTTCCATATTCATGACCCTTTTCAAGGGGCCACAAATGAACCTTGTTTAATGTTGTCTTACGGTTCCAATGGGTTTTTCCAAACTATGGTTACCTTGCATTGACAACTGTATTGACTCATCCTACTTATACAATGATTAAACCATTTGGAATTTATGGGGATATGATCCTAACAGCTACAGATAGGGCACAAGATATAATATTAACTACGAGGAATAACGAAGGTTATATCAGAATGGCAACAACTCCATCTTATCTTGGTTCGGATTTTGAAAGGATGACAATAACACCAAACGGATATGTTGGAATTGGTGAGATTAATCCAACTGCAAGGCTAGAAATAAAAGGATTTGGAGATGATGAATATTCCACTTCTTTGCATATTATGAATTCCAGCGATGCTTCACTTTTGTTGGTTCGAGATGATGGAGAGATTAGAATCGGAGATGAATATTATACCCAAGCTATGCCTGCTGGTTTTAATTATCGCTTGTCTGTTGATGGCCAGGTTGTAGCTAAGGAAGTATATGTAACTTTAGACGATTGGGCTGATTTTGTGTTTGATGATGACTACGATTTGACTCCTTTATACAAGTTAGAAGAACAGATAAATGAGAACGGCCATTTACCCGGAATACCAACAGCAGAAGAAATAGCGAAAACAGGTGTAAACTTAGGTGAAATGCAGGCAAAACTTCTACAAAAAATTGAAGAATTAACGTTGTATGTAATCGATCTTAAAAAGGAAAATGACGGGCTGCAGGAACAGATTGATGAATTAAAATAAGAAAAAAATGTATAATCAAATTAAAAATATTAGGAAATTTGCAAAAATAAAGGTAAAATCAGATTGATTTAGTAGGAAGTTTGCAAGTAGTTCTAATATATTTTGGAGTAAATCATGTATAAAACTATATTGTTATTTTTGACACTAATTTTAATTGTTCCCATTCTGCATGCACAGGGTAGTTGGATTCCTCAAAACCCGGGTGCGGAATCTTATATGATGGGATTATCTTTTGTTGATAGGGATAACGGGTGGGCATTATCTCATTTTGGGAAAATCTTTCATACAACGGATGGCGGGGCTAATTGGGAATTACAAAAAGATCTTTCTGTTCCTCCTTATTACATACCTGCTTCTATGTACATTCAATTTATTGATAAGATGAATGGCTGGGTTGCAGGATTTTGGGGACATATCGATCACACTTCCGATGGTGGTAAAAACTGGGTTGATCAATCTCCCGGATCAGGTAGTCATTTCTACAAAATCTATTTCATTGACCCTCAAAATGGTTGGGTTGTTGGGCAGAACGGCTACATATTTAAAACAACGGATGGTGGTGAAAGTTGGAACGCACAAAATTCAACTACAAACGATATACTTGTAGGTGTTTTTTTTAGCGATTATCAAAATGGCTGGGTTGTCGGTGAAGAAATATCTGAAGGAAATGGCATAATATTACATACAATTGATGGCGGTGAGAATTGGATTCCGCAAACATCTGTAGTGGATACAACTTTTAATGATGTTTTCTTTGTTAATTCTTTCGAAGGATGGATAGTTGGCAGAGGGGGAGTAATATTACATACAACCGATGGAGGTGAGAACTGGAGACGGCAAACATCCGGTAAGGATTCTGATTTTATTGATATGAGTTTTATTGATTCACAAAAGGGATGGGTAGTCGGCAGGGGAGGAGTTATATTACATACAACAGATGGTGGTGAGAATTGGTATGAACTTGATTCCGGAACAGAAATAGATATTTTCCGTGTATGCTTTGTAGATTCATTAACCGGATGGGCAGCATTATTTGATGGTACATTACTTCATACAACAAACGGAGGAGTGACTTTTATTGAAGAAAATCCAAATTTGATGAATGATCAAGTAAAATGCTATCCAAACCCGTTTGATCAATCAACAATTATTAATTACGAATTAAAAATTCCCGGCAATGTTGTTCTGAAGGTTTATGATATGCTTGGCAATGAAGTGGCAGAATTGGTCAATGAATATCGGATTACCGGTGAATATGAAACTACATTCGACGCTAAAGGATTACCGGCCGGTGAATATTTTGTAAGATATAATATTGATGGTAAGTTAGTAACGAAGAAAATACTTATGATTAAGTAGTATAATATGACTATAGGAGCATTAGAATACTGGTATTTCTACTGTTTGGTTAAAAATGAGAGGCATTCTTAAATATATACCTGATTACTATGACTTGTCATTCTGAACGAAGTGAAGAATCCAGTATTCATAACCTATTTGGCGGTATTAAGATGGATGCCGAATCAAGTCCGGCATGACAGGCTACAACAAAAAATTTTTTTTATTAAAAAGATTATATAGAGGAAAATCATGAAAAATATTATTACAGGATTCCTTCTACTCATTATATTTTTTATTCAATCACCTTCGGGTTACGGAAAAAGTTATGCAATACTTATTTCCGGCGGTTATGCCATGGATGATCTCGGTACAGACGAACTTAATAGAACTCAAGAACAAAATAAACAAGATAATGCTTGTTATTGGTATGATCTGGTTTTAGCTTATGAAACACTGATTAACGAAGCAGGTTACAGCCATGATGATGTGTTAGTATTTTACGGGGCCGGATCCAATTGGGAGCATTCATTAGTAAGTAATAAAAGATATGATTTAAATGATACCTAAATTCCCAGAGTAAAATACGGAGAAGTGACTCCAATTTGTTATATTGCAATTAGTTAAACAAAGAATAACAACAAATAAAAAGTCACCTATCCGATGAAGAAAAA
>JAJRTW010000185.1 GCA_024278075.1 Bacteroidota bacterium
ATAATACTAAAGCTGTCATGCCGGACCCCGATCCGGCATCCATCTTAATATAGCCAAACAGCCCATGAACACTGGATTCTGAAACAAGTTCCGCAATGACAAGTCATAGTATTCAGGTTTATATTAAGAACTGCTCTCATTATTAACCGGACAGTAGTGACTTTTTATATCGATTGGTTAGCTTCAAATCGAATTATTTATTTATATTGAAATAATTATTAGGAAATATTTTCACAAAGATTATTGATACGACTAACACGTGACCCGTTATGAAATCACAAAGAACCAAAGAAATTAAAGTAGGCATAGTATCATTTATCGGAATAATACTGTTAATAATTGGCATAGCCCTCGGCAAAGGCTTCAGTGTTTCTATCGACCAAAAACTTGTTAAATTCCGCTTCCCTAATTCGGGAGGGATAAAAATTTCCGCCCCCGTTGTTGTCAACGGTGTTAAAAGAGGAAGCGTACAATCAATTACAAACGACAAACAGAGTGTGATAATAGAAGCATTCGTATCTTCTCCGGCAGATTTCCGTTCTGATGTATCGGCTCGGATTACGATTCTGGAGATAACCGGCGGCAAGAAAATTGAAATTAATCCGGGGAAGTCTCCCCAATCCTTCGACCTTGCCAATGAAATATCCGGAACCACCGCTGCCGATATTGGCGACCTGGTGGCTCTGGTGGGCGATGTGAGCGGCGACGCAGTAGCCCTTATCCGCAGGCTCGATACAATTGCCGCCGCCGGAACCGAGCTGCTTGCCGATGGGAAATTCATAGCAGATCTGAAAGAAACCGCTACAGAGGCAAATTCACTGGCCCGCAATGCAAATACTTTATTGGACGATAATTATCAGTATCTTTCGCAATCAATCAAAAATATTCGAATACTCACCGGCGACTTAAAAGATGCCGTTCAGAAGCACGAGCCATCTGTCGGCAGGATTATCAATCAGCTTCAGGTTGTGCTGGATGACACCAAGAGCTTCCTGTCCGGTGCGGACAGTGTGGCAGCCTCGGCAACGATATTGATAAATAATATTGATGATATTGCCCGGGAGATAAGAAATGGCAGCGGGTTTGCTTCCAAATTGCTTTTCGACCCCGATTTTATGCGGCAAATGGATTCGACATTAACCGAAATGTCTAAGCTCATATACCAGATCAACAACCATGGCGTTAATGTCAACATCCGGCTTGGTTCACGCCCGTGAGCGAAAAAAAAGCCCGAAAAATTCGGGCTGACAGGTAAATAAAAACGTAAGCGATCATATTCCATAATACTCGGGTCAATAATTCTCTCCCTTAATCTGGAAATAGCTCTGCGGATGGTCGCAGGACGGGCATTTGGGTGGTGCCTTTTTGCCTTCGTGCAGGTAGCCGCATACCCTGCATTTCCACACAACCTTGTCTTCCCGCTCGAACACCATGCCCTTATCTAAATTATTATATAGCTTACGGTATCTGTCCTCATGGGCTTGCTCGGCTCTGGCAATCGCCCTGAATGCCGTGGCAACTTCACCGAAGCCTTCTTCTTGGGCAATGCGTGCAAATTCCGGGTATAGATCCGCCCATTCCTCATGTTCGCCATCGGCCGATGCGGCCAGGTTCTCCAGCGTTGTTCCGATAATTCCTGCCGGAAAGGTGGCCATTATCTCGACCATTCCGCCTTCGAGGAAGCGGAAGAATTTCTTGGCGTGGGCCTGTTCGTTGATGGCGGTTTCCTCGAAAATAGCGGCCATCTGCTCAAGGCCTTCTTTTTTGGCCTGCTTGGCGAAATAGACATAGCGGTTTCTTGCCTGCGATTCGCCGGCAAATGCTTTCAGCAGATTCTGTTCGGTTTGCGTTCCTTTTAGGCTTTTCATTTATTGCTCCTCGTTATTATTATTAATGACTGTTTTCTAAATTAGACATGACTCTGTCATAATCGCAATCTACAAAAAAGAGCTATAAAATCTATGGAATTTATAACTTAAATGAGGTATGAAAGCTCAATAACTAATCTGCCGGCGGGCTGGCTTCCGGTATGTATTATGTTAATATAAAGGGAAATGGAGGGATAACTACATTGCCGCTTGTGATATTGCATTAGTGCACACATTCGATGAAAGGCTTATCTCACTGCCGAATTCACAGGCTGTGCAAAAAGTAAGATAAGTCATTGAGTAATCTTATGTTCCGCCAGTTGTTACAACTGAAGACAGCAATAATTTCAAATCAATTCCGTAGGGGCAGGTTCTAAACCTGCCCTCAAGACATCAACATTATTATCAGGGACGGTTTGGAACCGTCCCCTACAAATACGCCTATTTGTTAATTCTTAATTGTTCAATCCCCTGCCGGCTTCACGGTGTTGCCCTCTACCATAATAACCACAGTCTTTTCATCGGCACGTGTGCGGTACGGGAAGGCCTGACGCAACGGGATAATCTATACTATGGCTATAATGAATACCTGAGCAAAGTTCTTTTCTGTGTCTTACGCTTTAGCCCCTCTACATGGGTTGCAAGCGTCTCAATTATGCCTATCCCCGCTGCAAACCATACATCGAGATATAGTTTGTCATAAATAACTGCACGGTCGTTATCAAAATATTCATATCCCGGTTCTCGTTTGAGTTGCGAATTTTCAGGTTCTATTAATCTGACAGTCCTGGTAGCATACATGCTCGAACCAATAGCATTTACAGAGCTGTTATTAAACCGAAACTCTTTGTCTGCTGCTTTTTCCGCATATATATCAAGTATAAATGCTGTTCGAGAATTGATAACAGTATCCTTGCCGCCAAAAACCAATAATGTAGGATATTCATCACCTTTAACAGAATCCTTATAAGTCCATTCATTTTCATCATCCCGAAACAGGTCAAACCATTTTTTTGTTTGTTTCGACCAACACTTTGCCGAATCCGCTTCAATAAACGGTTCTAATGCACGCCCGAAAAACGAAATAGTCTGTGCATCAGTTTTAAAATATCCCCTTTCGATCTCAACATCATTCCGATAGGTGAGCAACTCGAAAGCTTTCATGCCCTCTTCCGTAGTTATCCTTACAACCGCAACAGAATCAATAAATGTTTCACCGATTACATTGCCAGACGAGTCCAACTCAGTGGTTTCATACACCCAGTAATTACCAACTTCAAGTGGGAGAAAGTCACTCATTGCAGGATCGTCCGGTTCTACGGCACTTTCGCAATTTGTGAACAGAAAAGTAAATACAAGCAATAAAAAGGAGCTAATTAAATTTTTCATAATGGCATCCGTATATTTATTTGAAAAATACTATTGTTGAAATAATATTGTTGAAAGACTATTGTTGAAAGACTATTATTTAAAGGCTTAGGTGCTGGCAAGTTACTTCGCCACAATAATCTTCCCACTTTGCGAAATATCCCCAATCCGTATTCTATAGAAATAAACGCCGTCAGCTAAATTGCTCGCACCGAGAGTAATACTATAACCACCGGTTTCTTTATATTCATTCACAAGTCCGGCAGCCTCATTCCCAAATATATCATAAACCACCAATGACACATATCCCGGCTGTTCAAGCCGATAGCGGATAACCGCAGATTCGGAAAAAGGGTTGGGGGCGATACTGATATTGCCTGCGGAATTCTGCTGCCAGCCGGCCGATGAGGTTCCATCGAACACCATATTCAGGAAATTATATATCCGAAGCTTCTGCTCATTGTTTGGCCTGAAACCATGGCCGTCGTCGAGTTCAACAAGTTCGGAATATATGTTATTCTCCTTCAGGGCGCTGTCGACTATAGTGCTTTGAATCGGCGGCACGATGCAATCATTTATGCCCTGGTAAATCAAAACCGGAGTATCAGTTGGGTCGAGATGGGTAATCGGGCTGGCCAGGGTGCTTTTGTCGGGGCAGTCCTTCGGCGGGCAGCCAAGAAGTAGTGTTATCGGCGATAGCGGGCTATTTATATCTCCCTGGCTTGGGCAATGTGCGGGGTAATATCCGTTGAAATAATCAAAATCCGACGGGCCGTAGAAATCCACTATCGCATGAACCTTGCTGGAATGGCCGGCACTGCCAAGATGAAGCCCTTCAAGCTCGGCATCATCGGCAGTAAATCCAAGCATCATCGCAAGGTGCGCCCCCGCCGACGCGCCTATTACTCCTATTCGATTCGTATCTATCATATATTTCCCCGCCTGGGATTTCAGCCAGCGGACCGCCGCTTTGCAATCGAAGATTTGAGCCGGAAAAATACTGTCGCCGCTCAACCTGTAATTAACATCCGCCAATATAAAGCCTTTGCGCAACAGATCGTCTGCAAACCCAGCGCCCCCGCCCTTGTTGCCTATTCGCCAGCCGCCGCCATGGATGTAAATGGCCAGCGGAGCGGGTTCGGACAGGCCCGACGGAACGGTTATATCCAGCTTATGATAGTTCCGGTTATCTCCGACGTAGTCAAGGTCTTCGAAGGTTTGGTATTGAGCCTTGCAAGTCAATGTGAACGCAAAGAATAAAATTATTATTTGTAAAAAAGTTTTCAAAAGTATCCTCTCACTTTGATTTATTCAGATAAATAAATATATAAATATATAAAATTCTGAACCAATAAAAAAATTCATAATACTTGTATTTCACAACTCAAGTGTCCGGTTAAAAAGCGGCCAATTAGTGATAATCGCAGCATTCAGCGCCATTTTGCCCTATATTGTGCTATTATGGATGCAATCATGAAATTATCAATTAACGTATAACTACCCGTCACCCTGAGCGGAGTCGAAGGGTTTGCTTAAATATAGCTAATAACCTATAAACACTGGATCCTTCTACTCCGCTCAGGATGACGGGTCATATTAATCAAGTATAAATTAAGAACCTCTCTCATATTTAACATAAAAGTAGTGATTTCGGATAAGTTGAAAAATCTACTGCTTAAATAACCGGACACCACTGATGAAATCCTAATCAAAATATTTCGTAATCCAAATAATATTCTTATCTTTGCTACTTGCTTTTTAGATTCCTTTTTCCCCAACCCGAATCGAAAGTAAAATTTAGCTTGTTTTCCGTATCGATGCAAATAAAAGAAACAGGGCTTATTGTTTATTCTAAATGCGATACAGAGTGTTTGATATTATCTGCGGGCAAAGGGCCATAGCCGGATAAGGCCTATTATTAACCCGCATTATTCATAAAAAATAAAAGATGTCTGGCGGGCAAAGGATAACAAATGTTATAGAATATTCAAAATTGAGCCAAACGAAATGAGCATCGTATTTTTCTAATCCATTATATTGGCAGATAGATACTAAGCTCTTGAATAAAAGGCCCGAAATAATCGGGTTAACTTTATAATAACGATAAATACACTATTATAATTTATTAATCATATATAGGACAATCTATGTTTAAAGGACACCCGAAGGGACTCTATGTTTTATTTTTCACAGAGATGTGGGAGAGATTTGGCTACTATACCGTTTTG
The DNA here is from genome assembly GCA_024278075.1 of Bacteroidota bacterium. Classification (GTDB taxonomy): domain Bacteria; phylum Bacteroidota; class Ignavibacteria; order Kapaibacteriales; family UBA2268; genus JAJRTW01. The sequence continues at coordinate 5,465 of JAJRTW010000185.1, forward strand.
GCAATATTCGTATATTACCTTGGGGCCAACTTTGGTTGGAGCGAGGCTGAAGTAACCAATGTCTATGGCTATTTCCTCGCATTTGTCTACCTGACTCCGCTGTTGGGCGGCTGGCTGGCAGATAATATTCTGGGCTACGGCAAAACGATTATGATTGGCGCCCTGACCATGATTTTAGGTTACGGCATGATGGCAATGCCCACAAGTTCGCCCATGGTCGTATATATAGCATTGGCAGTAGTTGTAATTGGCAACGGGCTCTTTAAGGCAAATATATCGGTTCTGGTAGGTAATTTATATGCCCATAGCCAGGGTTCACTGAAGGATGCCGGTTACAGTATTTTCTATATGGGTATTAATATCGGTGCCTTTTTCGCACCATTTGCCGCCAGCGGAATTAAGAATTATTTCTTAGACAACCTCGGGGTAAGTGAAGCCATTGCTTATAATGCCGGATTTGGCGTAGCTTCTCTTGGTATGGTGATTTCTTTCCTGATTTTTGTGGTGTTCAAGAAGCATTATAAGGATGCCGACTACCAATCCAAACATAAAGTCGACACCACGCGCGACCTCCAGCTGACCAAGAAGCAGGAGAAAGACCGCATAATTGCCCTGGCAATAATTTTCTTTATCGTGATTTTCTTCTGGCTGGCCTTCCACCAAAACGGCGCCGCTTTGTCATTATTCGCAAAAACGTATACTACTTTGGAAGTAGGCAGCTGGATGTATTTATTATTTGATTTGCCCGGATTATTATCCGTGTTGGGATTGATTCTCTGCACCGTGTTTTTGGTGAAGCCAAAGTCGACGGCCAGGACAAGGCAAATATCTATCGCCGTACTTGCGGCGTCGGTGGCAACTATATGGTGGAGGCTGTCGGAATTTAGCGAATTAAATGTTGTGGACCCCGAGAAGTTCCAGGCGTTCAATCCGATGTTCATCGTGTTTATGACGCCATTATTCGTGGGCATGTTCGCCTGGCTGAACAAACGCGGAAAAGAGCCTTCTTCGCCGCTCAAGATTGGCATAGGTATGTTCATTACCGGCCTGGCCTATGCCGTTATGATTTTAGCTTCTTATTTTCTGCCGGCCGTGCATACTTTGAACGGCGGTGTTTCGGCCGCTTTGGTAAGCCCTTTTTGGTTGATTGGCACATTCTTCACATTGACCATAGCCGAATTGTTCATTAGTCCCATGGGGTTGTCGTTCGTATCTAAAGTAGCTCCGCCAAAATTGAAAGGCCTGATGATGGGCGGGTGGTTCTTTGCTACCGCTGTTGGTAATTATTTTGCCGGTTTCGTCGGCCGGTTCTACCAGAATTGGGAATTGTGGCAGTTCTTCCTGCTGCTCGTCGGATTGTGTTTGATCTCTGTTGTGATGGTTGCTATAGTTCTGAAAAAACTTGAAAGAGCTACGGAATAACGGCTTGTAAATATTATAATCTATCAAGTTATCCTCCCCTAACCCCTCCTAAAAGGAGGGGGATAATGGGATATGTAGCAGGGGGGGTTAAATATATATATTGCTATGCTCTTTGTCAATAGCCACAACATTTATGTCGGGGTCAATGATGCCCATGATACTATTGGTTATCCTCCCCTAACCCCTCCTAAAAGGAGGGGGATAATGGGATTGTGTCTAATGTAGCTATTCGTAAAAAGATTTAGCATATTCATCTCATTCCCAAATTCCGATTTGGGAATGCCTGTTTCACACTCTGGCATGGGTTTACTCTACAGGTAATGAAGTAGGGTTGGCACAACATTAGCCATAAGTGAACAGTATTGGGGTAATGGCCTTTCTCGTGACGTGAGAAAGGTAAGATCCGCTTTAATACTAAAATAGATTTATTCCCTTCTCCCACTGGGAGATGGGTTAGGGATGAGGGAACCCGTCCAATTCAACAAACCGGTTCCGAAGTGATCGCCTAATACATAAGTTGCGTAATATAAGTTATTTATGTAAATATACTGATAATTTCATATTAAGTCAACTTTTTGAGTAAGCACTAATTATCGCCCTGTTAATTAGGGTTCCCTCAAAAAGTTGACTGAGATAAAATTTTTAGTGCTTTTGCAATAATAAGGAAAAAACAACCCCCTAAATCCCCCTTTATTAAGGGGGAAATAGTTGAAATTACAATAACTTAGGTTCCCCCTTAAAAAAGGGGGAAGTGAGCCAGGCGAACAGGGGGTTGTCATACTTTCTGCAAGGTTTTCGAGCATAATTAATTATATTCCTTGCACTTTGTTGTTGTATATCTTTTATAACTACCTTAATTATGATTAGTTGATACTTTTTGAGTTTAACCTAATTATTATGAGCTTGATTATTATTATGAGCTTCAATATTTCTGAAGCAGGTTATCAGCAAACCATGTATAAAAGCAAAAAAGCATGACTGATAAACGGCCATGCTTTTTTATTATCAATAAATAAGATTGAGATTTATTCTTCTTCCTCGGCTATAACCCATACTTTCAATTTGGCCATAACTTCGGTATGAAGCTTTACTTTAATGTCAAACACACCGAGAGATTTGATCGAATCCTCAATGATTACATTTCTTTTATCAATTTCATATCCCCTTAGGTTTAGTTCCTGGGCAATCAGTTGGGTGGTAACAGAGCCAAACAGCTTGCCTTCTTCGCCTACTTTCATATAAATACTTATCTGAAGTTCGGCTAATTTTTCTGCAACATCCTCAGCCTGGCCTTTTTCTAATGCCTGGCGTTTATAATGCTGCTTCTTCTCAACTTCCAGTCTTTTCATTGCACCATCGGTAGCAAAAAAAGCCAATTCCCTTGGAATTAGGTAATTCCTGGCGAAACCGTTCTTCACATTAACGATATCGCCCATTAAACCAAGGTTTTCAATGTCCTGCCGGAGTATGACTTTCATGACAATTCCTCTATATTATCTTCAGTTATCTTTCGAAATAAACAATAATCAAAAAAATTATTCAACAGATTCTGCCTTTTCCTCAACTGCCGGGGCGGCCTTTTCTTCAACTGCCGGGGCGGCCTTATTTCCTTTATGATTAGATTTGGACGACCTCTCGGATTTCTTATCCGAATCAGTGCCGGAAATCAGAGCCGTACCAGTTGCTTCACTGCCGCCGGCCAAAGCTTTTTGCTGGCGTAATTCGATTAATTTTTCAGATAGTTCAAGTGTAAGATGGCGAAGAATCGTATCTTCAAGCACCAGGAATCTTTCCATCAAAGGAATCAGCTCGGGAGAGGCCTTGAAAATAACGTGAATATAAAAGCCGTTGAATTTCTTGTTAATCGGATAGGCCAAACGTCTGCGACCCCATTTGTTAATTTCCTTTACACTGCCGCCATTGTTCTCAACATAGCCGGTAACCTTAGAAATCACCGCTCCTATATCTGAATCCTCAAGAGCTGCGTTCACAATTAATGTTATCTCATATACACGTCGGGTGCTCATACTACTCTCCTAATTCTTGCTTAAAATGCGGCTATGCCACCTTTGGAATGTGGAATTACCACGCTTTTACAAATGTCATAAATACAAAAGAATACAAATTTATTACTTTTTTTTGTTCTGACAAAATCAAACTCGAATAATATTGCATATAGTTGCAATTTATTGATTAATTATGCGGACAACGAATGATTAATACTTATTGGGAAGGCCTTGCCGGAGGATTCTTCGGAACGAAAGCAATGGTTTAATACGTTGAACTTAACTTCCGATACAACACGGAGTGCACATAATACGAGAAGCGGGAATTATTATTATATAGCAGAAAAGCCTGTAACCCAACGCAAGCACAAGCTGTATAGCCTTTGCTCTGTATTCATTACTATTGCCGATAAGTTCATTAAAATAAATTAATATAATTATTTCAATCCAATTTTTTAACTTTGGTTTGCTTGATTTGCCAAGAATAAATAAACTTATAAAATTTCATAGTTTTATAATCGAATTTTAAAATATATAACGGATAGCAGAACATGCTCTCAAATTTTGGAATTATCCTTATTTTCTTTATAATCGGAGCAGTATTTGTCCTTCTCGGTTTATTCACCTCTGCCATTATCAGGCCAAGCAACCCCAATCCGCTAAAACTTTCGACCTACGAATGCGGCGAAGAGCCTATCGGCGGCCCCTGGGTTAAATTTAACCTCAGGTACTATACCGTGGCGCTTATATTTCTGCTGTTCGAAGTCGAAATTGTTTTTCTGTTCCCCTGGGCTGTGGTTTTCAAGTCGCTTGGCTGGTTTGCTTTCATCGAGATGCTGGTGTTTGTGGGGATATTGGTTGCCGGGCTGGCTTATGTGTGGGCAAAGGGCGACCTGGAATGGGACAGGCCCAAGCCTTATATACCTAAATTAAGGGATTTGGTTATTACTGCCGGCAGAGCGGCTGAGGATACTGGTAAGTAATATAAGTCCGGTAAATAATTTGTATTATCGAATTGAATTTTCGGAGCCTTTTAATGGGACTATTAAATAGATTGGGCGACCCCTATAATGCCGAAGGTGTTATTTTGGGGACTATGGAACAGATATTAAACTGGGGGCGGGCGAAGTCCGACTGGTTTATGAGCTTCGGGCTGGCCTGCTGCGCCATCGAGTTCATGGCTGTTAACGCTTCGCATTTCGACTTTATGAGGTTCGGCACTATCCCGAGGCCCAGTCCGCGGCAATCTGATTTTATGATTGTTTCCGGCACGGTGACTATGAAAATGGCCGAAAGGGTCAAGAGATTGTACGAGCAGATGCCCGACCCGAAATATGTGATGTCGATGGGATCGTGTGCCAATGCCGGCGGGCCGTATTGGGAGCATGGCTATCACGTCCTGAAGGGTGTCGACCGCATCATACCGGTGGATGTCTATGTTCCGGGATGCCCGCCCAGGCCGGAAGCGCTGCTGGAAGGTATGATTATGCTACAAAGTATGATTCGCAAAGAGGAAATCTTTAAGAAAAGAGATAAAATCAAGGCCGAAGACGAAGCTAAGGATATAAAAGCCGTATAGATTTATATCTTTATATATAATTATTATATTTACACATTTGATTTGCATTATGGAAACTCTGGAAATATTCGACAGACTTCAGGCGGAATTCGGCGCCGAAATAATTGACACCGGCGGCGCGGCCCCGGGCGATTTGTTCATATCGGTGAATCCCGAAAGGATAGTCGACATCTGCCTCTATCTTAGGGACAGCGCCGAAATGAAATTCGATTATATGTCCAGCCTTAGCGGCGTTCAGAATAAGGATAATTCATTCGCAGTGGTATATCATCTTTATTCGGTATCGCTAAAGCATCGGGTGGTAATTAAAACCGGCCTGGCGGAAGAGAATCCGAAATTGCCAACCGTAGAAAGAGTTTGGAAATGCGCCGATTGGCACGAGCGCGAGGCTTTCGACCTGTTAGGTATCGAATTCGAAGGGCATCATAATATGATTAGAATCCTTAATCCCTACGATTGGGAAGGCTTCCCGCTAAGAAAAGATTATCAGGGGCAGGAGGAATATCACGGAGTTAGAATACCGTATTAAGGGAATTTTCAATTCATAATTGTCAGAAATATTTAATCTCATTCCCAAATTCCGATTTGGGTATGAGAAAGATCGTAGGGGCAGGTTCTAAACCTACCATGACAGCACAATGTGATTATTTGGGACGGTTTGGAACCGTCCCCTACAAATGTACGATATATAATATATTGATTCACTAAGATAGTATATTATATTTGTTAATTGATTATCGGGATTTCTTTCACGTTTTATATCGACTAATCTATTGATGAATTGCTACACTAACGACTATTAACTAAAAGACAGGTTCTGATAGTGGCAGAAAGAAAAACTATCGAATTGGGTTACGAAGGTGTGCCAACCGACAGGATGAGGATGAATGTCGGGCCTCAGCATCCATCGACTCACGGCGTGCTAAGGCTCGAAGTAGAGCTTGAGGGCGAGATCGTAACCGATGTAATCCCCCATATCGGCTATCTCCATCGCTGCTTCGAGAAGTATGCGGAGAAGATGACATATTTACAGCTTATTCCATATATCGACCGGCTGGACTATATCTCGTCGATGAACAGCGAATGGCCTTATGTGATGGGCATGGAGAAGCTGCTGGATATTACTGTGCCGGAGAAAGTGGAATATATCCGTGTGATTTTTGCCGAGCTGAACCGGATTGCTAATCACCAGATAGCAGTTGCCACTTTTGGCATCGATGCCGGCGCCTTCACTCCATTTCTTTTCCTGTTCCGCGACCGCGAAATGATTATAACACTGTTCGAGGCAGCTTCCGGCGGGCGGCTCCTGTATAATTACTTCCGAATAGGCGGGCTGTCGGGTGATGTGCCTCCCACATTTAAAGAGGATTGCCTGAGTATTGTCAAGCAGGTGCGGAATACGAACAAGGAAGTAATGGATTTGCTGATATATAATAAAATTTTCGTCGAAAGGACTGCGAATGTAGGCATCCTTCCGGCCGATGTAGCAATTAATTACGGAGTCAGCGGGCCGATGCTGCGGGGTTCGGGCCTGGATTTCGACCTTCGCAAAGCCGAGCCATACTCAATTTACGACCGCTTCGATTTCAACATCCCGGTTGGCAAAGGCGAAGTCGGCACCGTTGGCGATTGCTGGGACAGAAACGTTGTTCGGATGTACGAAATGGAGGAGAGCTGCCGGATTGTCGAACAGGCAGTCGCACAGATGTCGATGGAAGGGGATGTGCTTGAAACTATTCCGAAGAAAATCAGGCCGAAAGCCAACGAAATTTACTGCAGGGCGGAGAATCCCAAGGGCGAACTCGGCTTCTATATCATATCCGACGGCACTGCTATTCCGTGGCGGGTAAAAGCCAGGGGTACGAGTTTTGTGAACCTTAGCGTAATACCGGAAATATCGAAGGGCTATATGATGGCCGACCTTATATTAATTCTTGGCAGTATCGATATTGTTCTGGGCGAAGTGGACAGGTAGGGGTTGATAAGAGAATCTGGCCTCGTTAGGTGTAACAACTGACGGAACAGTGGTATTGTGGAAATCTGCATATCCAAATCGGAATTTGGGAATGAGAAAATTGCGGGAAAACTGCATCCCCGAATCGGAGAGACTGTGTAAAAACACATAAATATGTCATCCTGAATTTATTTCAGGATCTAAATATCGCATGAATACTGGCTTATAGATTCTGAAACAAGTTCCGCAATGACAACTTATAGTGCTTGCGGCAATTGACAGATAATAAATGGATTCTGAAACAAGTTCCGCAATGACAATTTATAGTGCTTGCGGCAATTGACAGATAATAAATGGATTCTGAAACAAGTTCCGCAATGACAATTTATAGTGCTTGCGGCTTGTGACTTGCGGCCAGTTAGAATTGACAGATAATTATTAAATTAATTAACTATATGAATATATATTTCAAATGGAACAAAATTTTGTTTATGAACTAATCGGCAACAACTGGATAGGGATACTTATCATTTGTACCCTGCCATTGCTGTTTGTTTTGCCTTTTGCCATTGTGGCTATTTTGGGCGAGATGAAGATAGCTTCATTTATTCAGGAAAGGCTTGGCCCGATGCGCACCGGCCCCTGGGGGATATTACAGCCATTTGCCGAGATATTAAAATTACTCCAGAAAGAAGACATCACCCCGGCGGCGGCCGACAAAACGCTGTTCAATATGGCGCCGTTCCTCATGTTCATCGGAGCTTATGCCGCATTTGCAGTAATACCGTTCAGCTCGGTTTTCATACCATCGGGTATAAACGTGGGATTGTTCTTTATTTTTGCCGTTGGCTCGTTTGCCATTCTCGGAATTGTGATGGGCGGTTGGGCCTCGAATAATAAATATTCATTATTAGGTGCCATGCGCTCTGTGGCCCAGATTATTAGTTATGAAGTGCCGGCCGGCGTGGCATTGCTAACCATAGCCGCCCTTGCCGGAACCCTCGATATGCAGGAATTAATCCATGCGCAATCGGGCTGGTTCTGGAACTGGTTTTTGTTCGGCGGGGCCGGCTCGTGGATGCAAGTGCTGGTGATGCCATTCACCGTTGCATTATTCCTAATCTATTTAACGGCTGCGCTGGCCGAAACCAACCGAACGCCCTTCGATATTCCCGAAGGCGAATCGGAAATTGTGGCGGGCTATCACACAGAATACAGCGGGATGAAATTCGCGATGTTCTTTATGTCGGAATACGCCAATATGTTTGTGGTGTCTGCATTGATAGCGATATTATTCTTTGGCGGCTGGAACTCACCCTTTGGCGACTTCCTCAATGGCCCGCTTTGGCAGTCTTTCTGGTTTATATCGAAGTCGATGTTCTTTGTGTTCTTCCAGATATGGCTGCGCTGGACACTGCCGCGGCTGCGGGTCGACCAGTTAATGTATGTGGGCTGGAAGGTGCTGCTGCCGATGTCGTTCGTATGTTTTTTAGTGATAAGTTTCTGGAGTATGCTCAGATAATATTCAGACTAATATTAGGGAAAGGCTGCCCGGCTGCGGGGAGTTCCGGAGTAAGATATGTATAAATACTTTAATAATATATGGTTAGGCCTGTCGACGATAGCGATTGGCCTGAAGATAACGATTGAGCATCTTTTCACCAAAAATGTGACGAATCAGTATCCGGAGAAATATCATCCGATCAAATCGGGCGATTTGGCACTAAATGCACGTAACAGGCTTCTGCTGAAATATGACGATTGCAATGGCTGCAATGGCTGCGTGCGTGCCTGCCCGGTGAATTGCATTACTTTAGAAACATGCAGGGTAGTTCCGGGCGACGAAGCCCCGCCGCTGGCATCCGGCAAGAAACGCGGGCTGTGGGTTTTGCAATACGATATTGATTTTGCCAAATGCTGTTTTTGCAATTTATGCACTGAAGTATGCCCGACCGAAGCGGTTATTATGACTCAAGAGTTCGAATATTCGACCTCTAACCGCGACGACCTCTTATACAAATTTAGCCTGATGCCCGAAGAACAGGTAATCGAAAAAAGGGAGATGGCAGCAAAATTCGCCGAAGAGCAGGCGATTAAAAAAGCTGCCGCTGCAAAGGCAAAGGCCGAAGCCGCCGCCAGAAAAGCTGCCGAAGCGAACAATGCTGAAGGTAATAATGCTGAAGGTAATAATGCTGAAGGTAATAATGCTGAAGGTAATAATGCTGAAGGTAATAATGCTGAAGGTAATAATGCTGAAGGTAATAATGCTGAAGGTAATAATGCAAAAACCCTCTAAATC
>JAJRTW010000010.1 GCA_024278075.1 Bacteroidota bacterium
AATATATCAAAGATAATGCTCTGGAGGTCAATGGATTTTCATGGGAAGTTTATATAAATGATCCGTATGCGGTGAAGCCGGAAGAAATTGAAACGCATATTTATTTCCCAGTCAAATAAGGCAGGAAACAGATAATTTTATACGGCCCGGCTGAAGCAACCATTGTGTAATTTCGCCGGGCTGTTTTAGTTTATATATATAGTTGTTTCTATATAATAATTATATACAAAATTTCATTAAATTGCACGACGGATAATTGAATATTTTTCAGTGTGGCGTCAGGACTTTCCGTCCTGATGCCCAACATAATAGATATTGTAACACTTTTGAATAATCTGATACTATGTTGTTATCGTATAACTGGCTAAAGGAATTTGTTGATTTTGATTATAGCACGGAGGAATTGGATGATATTCTTACGATGCTTGGAATCGAAGTGGAAGGTGTGATTGATTATAAAAAGAAGTATAAAGGCTTCTATACGGGTAAAGTGCTGACTTGCGAAAAGCACCCCGATGCTGACAAGCTCTCGGTTTGCGAGGTGGACTACGGTGCGGGCAAAACCACGGTGGTTTGCGGCGGGCCTAATGTGGCCCGGGGGCAAATGGTAGTGCTGGGGATGTCGGGCGCAATTGTGCCGAATGGCGGTTTTGAGCTGGGCCGCAGGAAAATACGCGGAATCGAGTCCGATGGCATGATATGCAGCGAGATTGAGCTCGAAGTTGGCGACGATGCAGGCGGAATATGGGTATTGCCTGAAGATACGACGGCCGGCCTGCGGCTGGATGAATACTTAAGGCTCGACGATATTATCTTTGACGTCAGCCTGACACCAAACAGAGCCGATTGCCTGAGCCACTATGGCATCGCCCGCGATGTAGCCGCCTATATGAATACCAAAGCAAAAAAGCCTGCATTGAATCTAAATGAAACCGGCGGTGATGTCAATGCCAGTATAAAAGTAATAATAGAAGATAAGGAAAAATGCCCTCGATATACGGCGCGGGTGGTCCGGGATGCAACTATAGGCGAATCTCCGGAATGGCTGAAGAGCAGGCTGATGATGCTCGGATTACGGCCGATTAATGCTGTGGTGGACGCTACAAACCTTGTTCTGATGGAGACCGGCCAGCCTCTCCATGCCTTTGGCCTCGACACCATTGCTGGCAATACGATTATTGTCAAACCAGCCAATAAGGGCGATAAATTTACTACGCTCGACGGCAAGCAGCGGCTGTTGGACGGCCGAATGCTGATGATCTGCGATGCCGAGAAGCCTGTTGCCATAGGCGGAGTAATGGGTGGCGAAAATTCCGAAATTACGCTCGACACAAAAGATATATTAATTGAGTCAGCTTATTTCAATCCGTCGTCAATCCGCAGAACTTCCAAGAAACTTGGCATTCAATCCGATTCGTCTTACCGCTTTGAAAGGGGTGTCGATATTGACAACGTAGTCTACGCCAACGATAGGGCAGCCGGGCTGATAGCCGAATTAACGGGCGGCTCCGTGGAAAAGGGAATAGTCGATTGCTACCCGGAAGAAAATGCAAATGCCACCTGCAAATTCCGCTACCGGCGGGTTAGGGAGATTATCGGCCTTGACATTGAAAATGCTAAGATGAAGCAAATGCTCGTGAGCCTTAATATGAAAATATTGAGCCAATCCGATGATGAATTATTAATCGAGGTGCCGGCCTACAGGGTAGACATTACTGCCGAGATTGACCTGATAGAGGAAATTGTGCGACTAAATAATTATAATAATTTATTGCCGGATTATTCCTCACGCGTTGATTTTGGTGCAAAGCCAATTCCTGCTCATCTCCGGGTGCCGGAACTCAGAGGGCGAATCCGGGATTTCCTGATCAACCGCGGCTATAGGGAGATACTGACCCAGAATATGCTGGACCCGGACTCGGCGGCTATTTACACCGACGGTCCGGTGAGGATTTCTAACCCCCTCGGCGAGGAATTATCGATAATGAGGCCATCGCTGATTCCCGCTATGCTCCGTACTATCGAGCGAAACCGGCGGCATGGCAGCCATGACCTGCGGCTCTATGAAATAGGCAAAACATTCAGCAAGAAATATGACGCCAATAGTGATTTAACAGAAGGAATTCACGAGCAAGAAGAATTGATTATCGGCATTACCGGCAAAAGCCAGCCGAAGCAATGGTCGGCAAAAGATGCTGACAGCGATTTCTACGACATCAAAGGGATATACGAGGAAATGGCCTCGGTATTGAGGCTGGACGGCTTGAAATTGAAAAGCTCCCCGGGGGATGATAATTCTTTTGGCAACAATGCTATGTCTGTTTTTCTCGGCAAATATGAAATTGGCAGGATTGGCGAGATAGGCAAACCCCTGATAGAGAAATTCAATGTCGGCATTCCGGTTTTTGTGCTGAATATTAATCTAACTCCGATATATCAGGCACCGGTATGGGAGAGGAGATATTCAAAGGTTTCGGCTTTCCCGGGGATTTCGCGCGACCTCGGTTTCGTATTTGACCAAAGTGTACAGGCCGGAAAAGTAAGGAATGAAATCATCCAATTGGGTGGAAAATATTTGAAGGAAGTTAGCATATTTGATGCATATTCCGGGAAATCAATTGGCGGGAATAAAAAAAGCATTGCTTTCAATCTAATGTTTTCAGCCCGCGACAGAACCCTGGCGGACGAAGATGTGGAGAAGCCAATAAAGAGGATCATTGAAGCGATTGAAAAAAAATTCGATTGTAATTTGCGTGACAACTAATAATTTATTATTATAAATGCGCTCCTGAAACGGTATTCATTTTATCAAATAATAACATAATTAATCATGAGTGACATTTCTTCCTCAGACATTAAGAATGAAAAATCCGAACATCCAAGTAATGATGTAAAAGCTGCCATATCGGATTTGTGGGAAATTATAAGACAAACCGTAGACAAAATTGACAAATTGCACTTGGAGAACATATCGCTATCCGAACAGTGCGGGAAATTGGAAAAAGCAATAGCCGGCACTCAGGATGCATCGTCGGAAGTAACAGCTCAAACGGTGCTTTACGAAAAGGAATTAGAGGAAGTTCGCCAAAAGAATGCGGAAAACCTTCTGCTGATATCATCATTGGAAAATGAATTATCGGACTACAAAGGCAAGTACGAATCTATACTGCGAAAAAAAGAAATAATCGATAAAACAATCGGCGAACTGGAAGAATTAAGAACAAACAAGGAGTTTGCTCAAAAAGAAATTGCCAGAAAGAATCATGAATTGCATTCGAAAGACGAGGATATTGACAATCTAAAGGAGAAAATAGCTTCGCTCGAAAGCCAGTTGTTGAATGTTCATAGCCGCGAGAAGCCGGAAGCGGAAACGAAAGAACCGGAGGAACAATTCCGGCAACAAATTGAAAATATGATTGTCGAAAATACCGAATTGGAGAATCGATACCAAACAGATGTGTCGGGATATAAGCAAAAGATAGATTCCATGCAAACTGAATTGAATCATAGAGATGAAGTGATTGCCAATTTAGAATCCGAAATTAAGGAAAATCAATTCGATGCCGCCGAGGGCCGGGATAATAAAATCTCCGAATTGACTCAAAAAATTCAGAGGTTAAATGCCTTGAAAGTTGCCAGCTAAACCACTACAAGGCAATTGTCCTTAAAGGCCGGGGAATTTGAGAAACAAAGTAATATCCTGCAGGAGGAAAACCAAATCTATCGGGATAGAATTACTGAAATGGAGCATTCAAGCGATGTGCTTCGGCAAAAACTCGAGGCAATGGAATCTGAAATTCTATCGGTTCGAAACCAGGCCTTGTTAAGCGAGCAACTTGCCGGCGAGAATGTTCGGGGAACTGAAGAAATATTGGACGAAATAAAATCAAAGGATGAAGAGATACTACTTTTGAAGGAAAAATTATACGAGAAAAATGAAATAGCTTTGCAAAATGAAAATTTAAACAACAAAATCAAAAACCTGGAATCCGAACTCATCAAAGCGAAAAATGAAATTCTATTGAAAGAAAACCTGGCGAAAGAATCAAGGATGCGGCTTGTGGAAAAGGGCAGATTGATAGCATTGCAGTCGGAGGCAATAGCACAGAAGGATGACAACCTGAAGCGGCTTCGGCAGTACGCAGATTCGATGTCATCGGAAAATAAATCCAGGACGGAACTCTCCGGCAGGCTTCATCAATTAAGCGAATCTAAAGCCGAAATTGAAGCCGAGCTTAAAGAATTGAAAGTAATGAAAGATGATTTGGAAGGCATTGTTAAAAAGCGATATGAACAGATTAATATTTTGGAAGAACAGCTGAATGAAATTGCCAACAATAGTGAAAGCGATAAACTCGAGAGGCTTGAATTAGCAGAATTCATTGACGAATTAGTTGTCAATCTGGAGAGAAAAGTGGCGAAAAGCAACTGATCCCAAATATTTCGTGCCTGTTTAGCAAGATTTGGTTATGTCCGGAAATACTGGGGCAGGGGAGGCCATCGCGGCGAATATTTGGCTTGGAATTGAGCGCCGAGCAGCCCACTGGCACCAATTGCGCTGGGGCATCCGAAAGTTTTGTAAATAGCCAGGGCTAATAATCTTAAAATAAAGTTGCAATATGGAAATTTTAAATGTAATTTAAATGTTAACGGATGATTCATAGAAGAATTCAAGAATATGTTTTATTTTAATAGATGACAACGATTAAAATTAATTATGGCGAAATCAATTAATGTAATTATCGATGGACGGAAATTTAAATTGGTCGGGGACGACGAGGAATTAATCAGAAATTCGGCAATAGATGTTGACAATCAATTATTAGAATTTAAATCCAGACAGGGCGAATTGTCATCGTCTACTTTAACGATATTGGCAGCGTTAAATATAGCCGAGGAAAAAAACAAACTTAGCCGAGATTATATAATAGACAAGCATTTTATTATTGATGAACTGGCAAAGATGTCTGATTATTTAACTAAAACCATACGAATATAAAACCCCTGGCTCAGCTGCTTTGGCCGGTGTTTAATGATGTAATTAAGCCTGATAATAAATACATATATATTTTGAAACCGGCTAATAGTTTCCGATAATTTATTTATCCCCAATTGATGTTATATTGTTCTTTGAAGCCAGAAAAAAATCATAGCCGCATTATTCTATCGTTGTCACACACGAAAAAGAATCGTTAGTAAACGAAAATGGGAAATAGCCTCCGGTTATTAATAGCGGGCCACAATTGCCTTTGGCATTAATTGTCTATGGCAATAGTTTTGAGTGCTAATATAACTTAATTGTATTATATAACACTTGGGGCCGGTGGATACTAGAGATAATCGGGATGTTACCCACTGTGTCAATGAGGGTTCTTTACTCTCGTGAAATGCTTTAAAGCATTCGATAGGCGTAATGCGGCGTTTTTTGTATATACGTAATTTATTTTGAGATGAAAGCTATTTGATAGCATTTGATGAGATGATCCATGTAAATGTAAAACTTTCTCAACTATTAATCCCACAAGTTGTGAAAGATGATTGTTAAGACTGGGAATGATTAGGAGATAAATAGAATGAATGAAATTACAATTGTTATTTCGAGCGGAGTCGGACTCTTATTAGGTTTTATTTTAGCATACTTTTTTGGCAAGAAACTGTCGGACGCAAGGCTTGCCGAGGCAGAGCTTGGCGCCAAGCATATTATTCAGGATGCCGAGAAAGAAGGGAAAGCCATTAAGAAAGAAAAGCTGTTCGAAGTAAAGGAAGAATGGTATAGAAAGAAAAAGGAGTTCGAGTCCGATACTCAATCCCGAAAAGACAAAGTCCTGGCGATGGAAAGGCAAATAAAATCCCGCGAGGAAGGGATTGAATCCAAACTCAATATAATACAAAAGAAAGAAAACTCACTTCATTTATTTGAAGGTGAGTTGAATGGAAGGAAAGAGAAACTCGATAACAGAACGAAAGATATCGAAAAGCTATATGAGGAACAAACCCAAAAATTAGAGGTGGTTGCGGGTATTTCAAGGGAAGAGGCTAAAAAGCAACTCCTTGAGAGTTTTGTGCAGGACGCCAAGGCTTTGGCAGCAGTTAAGATTCAGCAAATCAAGGAAGAGACCAAAGCTAAAGCAACCAGGGAATCACAAAATATTATTGTTCAGGCAATTCAGAGAACTGCTTCCGACCATAGCGTGGAAACCACCGTTTCGGTTGTGAATCTGGACAGCGATGAAATGAAAGGCCGCATTATTGGCCGCGAAGGCCGCAACATCAGGGCTTTCGAGGCTGCCACAGGAATCGACCTTATCATTGACGATACGCCGGAAGCCGTTGTGATTTCGGGCTTCGACCCATTCAGAAGGGAAGTGGCCAAAAAATCGCTCGAAAGATTAATGTTGGACGGGCGCATTCATCCGGCCAGGATCGAAGAGATTGTGAGCAAAACTAAGGTGGAACTCGAAGAAGAAATTCTAACCATAGGCGAGAACACTATCATGGAGCTTGGCATTCATAACATGAACAATAAGCTGGTAAGATTGATTGGCAAGATGAAATTCCGCTCAAGTTATGGCCAGAACCTGCTAAACCACTCTGTTGAAGTGGCATATCTGTGTGGGATAATGTCAACCGAGCTTGGCCTTGACACAAAGCTGGCCAAAAGGGCGGCTTTGCTCCACGACATTGGCAAATGCGTTGATAAGGAAACCGAAGGACCTCACGCACTGGTTGGTTACGAGCTGGCAAAGAAATTCAAAGAGCATAGAATAATATGCAATGCCATCGGCGCTCACCACGAAGATATTGAGATGGAATCGCCTATTGCCGTCCTTGTTCAGGCTGCCGACAGCATCAGCGGTGCAAGGCCGGGGGCGCGACGGGAATCGCTTGAGAATTACGTTAAAAGGCTCGAAAAGCTGGAATCGCTCGCCCAGGGATTCGACGGTGTTGCCAAGACATTTGCTATTCAGGCGGGCCGCGAAGTGCGGGTGATTGTTGAGCCGGATAAAGTGGACGATCCGAATTCAGATCAAATGGCCGATGAAATTGCCGCAAGGATTGAGGCCGAAATGGAATACCCGGGACAGATAAAAGTTACGGTTATTCGTGAACGCAGAAGTGTTTCGCTGGCGAAATAATCGCACGTTTTTCTGATTAGATATGAATAAGCTCTTTTCATTATGTATGGAAGGGGCTTTTTTTGAATTCAGTTCAATTCACATGTTGGAAGCTATTTCGCAATAATTATTATTTCGGTGCGGCGGTTGAGTTTCCGTCCGAAATTGGTACGGTTGGAGGCGATCGGTTTTCTTTCGCCAAGGCCTTTTGTTTTGATTCTATGGGCTGAAATTTTATTCTTTAATAAGTATTGCTTCACACTTTCTGCCCTTTGAAGAGACAATCTATCATTAATTCTGTGACTGCCAACAGCATCGGTATGCCCTTCAACCATGATTACCACATTTGGTTTGTTCTTCATAAATTCGGTCATCACTTCAAGCTCCGGCACTTTGGAGGGCAGATTCGAGCTGGCCGTTGCATAGAGCATATTCTCGATAATTAGTTTTCTGCCAAGCTCGACGATTGGGATAGTCTTGCGCGTAAGCTCTTGCTTCTTTTCATTAATCAGGGCTATATCGATGGAATCCGGGATAGCAGGTTTGTCTGTTCTGTATTTTAAGGCATAAAGATTGGTTAGCTGAGTAGAGAAGTTATCCAAAATAGCTGAGAAAGGATAGTCGATATCATATACATTCCCGCGTGTGCCGTAGGAGATCAGCTTATAGTTCTCAAGCCGAAGCGGCACAATGCTAAAAACCCGCATTTCATTGTCGTTCAGAAGCTTAATAATCGATTGTGTTGTATGGTTGGTTTTTCCCCTGCCATTTTCGCCTGCCTGGTGATAGGGTGCATCTGTGATTAGTACGATTACACGGTTGGCAGACGGGCGGAATTTCATTTTCGTTGCCCTTTCCATGGCCTTTAGGGCATTTTCCTGCGAGTCGCCGCCGCCTTTGGCCTTAACTCTTGAGAGCCATTTCAGGAATTTGTGAACATCCTGAGTGGGTTGGTGTGTTTTTTCGATATAATCCGAAAACAGCACTAACCCGAGGTTGTAGTCGATTCCGCGTTGCAGCAAAAATGAGGCGAATCCCGAGATCTTTTTCCTAACGGCGTTTATATGAGATTGCATCGAGCCGGTTTGGTCTATGACAAATATGAAGTCGACCGGCACACGCTCTTTGACGGATATTTTATCGACTGATATTACTTTTTTCTCTATTCCGTTTTCGAGGACGGTCAGGTTATATGCCCGCAATGTATCGAGCGGTTCGCCGTATATATTGAAAGCCTCCACTATAATTTTAATTTCGGGATAATTGGATATATCAACATTGCGGATAGTGACTTGAATTTCCTTCTCAGAGGATTTCACACGGGCCTGTTGCAACAATCTGCGGGATTTAAGCACCGAATCCTCCCAGCTGCCTTGAGAAAAAGCATTAATTGCCGGAAGAATTAATATTAATAAAAGGGAATAATGAGTAAGAAGCCGAAAATTTTTCATTCCTCTCTAATCCTATGCTGCAAATACGAATTTGATGAAAAGAATAAATGTAAATTACGCTTAAAAAAAATACCCTCCAACAGTTATATATTCGCGCGCAGGAGGGTATTGCTAATAAATAGTTTATTCTAAATGGTTAGCCGCAGTACGGGCGAAATCATAAAGAAATTTTCAATTTCAAAAGGCCGGGCGTCTCTTAGCGGTGTGGAGTATTTGCCCTCGAGGAGCAGCCAGTTGCCAAGAATCGGCATATATGCCCTTGCCAATAGTATTTGGTTGGAGTATTGGAAGCTGATGCTGAACGGATAGGCGGCTTGGCTGCGATAATCAACTTTTGCATATATCCAGTCCTGGAACTCGAAAGGATGGTATAATCCTATTCCAGCAATATTCTGACGGTCGATATGCTCCACCGGATTGAGGCCATTGCTGTCCAATACCGTATATAGCCCGTACTCCTGCACATCGGTATAGTTGATGCCAAGGTCGAAACGGAAGAAGTTCTCTGGCCTGTCTGCATTCAGCCATAAGTTGTAGAATAAAGTAACCTGGCCGGTTGCCCTTAAAACGGGTACGATTCTATCTAAGGTTACATCAGGATTGCCAAAATATTTGTGCTCCCGAGTGAAACCAATTCGCCTGGTTTGGTATGAACCCCAGGAATTCATTTCAATTGCCCGCTGGTCGAGAGTTTCCAAAGGCAGCTCGACGTTAAGATGAACACCTGCCTGGGGGTGGAAAGGCATGTGCAGATCGAGGCCGCCGATAAATTTGCCGCCCGGCCCCGTGTTCAAAGTTCTTTTGGGAACCCAGCCAAACATGGAACTGCCCTGGTTCAGGCCGCTTGTAAGCCTATAGCCTCCGCCCAGGTAGGCATTAATCAAATAAGGTATTTGCTTTGTTGTTTTGGAATCATTGTTAATATAAAGAGGCCGCTTCAATACTATTTTTGCCTCGCCTGCCGACCAGAATTGATAGCCCGTGGGATCGGTGCCGATAATAGATTTAATCCAAAAGCCGGTTTCACCAATTTTCAACGACTGGTCGAAAAGTGAAAGAGTGATTGCTTGGGTTACATCGGTTGGTTCGAAGTAATTCTGGATGGCTTCGGCATGAGCGGCGCTTATCGGAATTTCTGGCGGAATTTCAATATAGCAATAAGTCCTTTTATATCTCTTGGATTTATCTCTTGCACTTTTGCGGTTATAAGATTTTTTCCCGGATAGATAATCGGCAATGGTGTTAATCTGCTCATCAATCATTACCGTATTCATCGATTCTTCGCCGCAGCTGATTAGCAGGATATCATAGGATTTATCCCTTGGCCCTTTCGGTGCCGCAAGGACTTCAATATTCTGCATATCAAGATTTTTCCTGTCAAAACCTATAAGCGAAAATGCCTGGAAAATCTGGAATTGGATATCCGGTTCGCAAACCTTCCAGCGAGGGAAATATCTTCTCAATTCCTTGTCAATAGTGCTTAACGAATCAATAAATGCCGATTCCTGTGACTTTACTTGTGCAGGCACGATCATTGTAGCTATGCACAAGCTTAATAGAATTTTTATTAGAATCTTTTTCATACCAACTTATTTATTATTATTTAAAATTTATTATTATTTTTAATATTATCTACAGATTTAATATTATCTACAGATTTAATATTATCTACAGATTTAATATTATCTACAGATTTAATATTACCAACATAAACTATAAAACCCCACAGGTTTAGAATAAAAAGATAAATCGGGCCATTGGAATAAACACGCTGTTTGCTTCCCATTCACGAGGGTCTTCCTTGAATGCTACCATATAGCCATTGAAATCCAGCCGCAGCGACAAAGTATTGTCGATAACCGGAATCTGCAACCACGCGCCAATCCTTAGCGCCTCGTCAAAGTATTGAATAGATGCGCCATAAGGGGTTGCGTTGTTTTGGGCCATGAATTCTATCCTGCCGGAAATCCCGCCAACGGTTTCGCTTTCTAATTCCTTATATACTATTTGGCTTTCTGCTTCGCCCTCTTCGAGGAAATTATACCATTTCTCCACGGTATAGAATGTGCCGCCAATGCCGAATCGGACCAGATAATCCTCGTCAACACTAACGCCGAAGGTATAATGCAGTTGGCCGTTCGACCTGATTAAATAATCCCTGTCGTTTTCATTGGTAATATAGTTGTCCGGATCGAGCAATCTGTTTTTATACGGGCTTTGCTGGGCGTCGCCGAATACTACGCCAAACCCAAGGTGGAATACTCCGCTGTTTGGTATAACCATGAACGGGAAGTCAAATTCTCCGGCAAGGCCGATTCCGCCGTGCGTTAGCCTGCGGTCCTGGTCGAATACATCTTTCGACATTGCCGCCCAACCGGAAGTCGGAAGGATTATGCCCATTTTAACTTGTTTCCATAATGCACTTAGGGTAAGGCGTTCGCTCCAGAATGAAGGGTAATTGATTTCTTCTATTCCGTATTTTAATTCCACGCCGAACTCTGGCAAGTAGCTGTTGGCAGCGCGCCTTTTGTCCAGGATGTAGTTGCCGAGAGAATCTTTTCTGAACCTGCCCGAACGGTCGCGCAGGTAGCGGCTTTTGTAGCTTGTCCAGCTGATTTTATCCGGACTTACCAACACCTCGTTGGTTTTGTCGTAATAATTAAAAGGCTGTCCGGCCGATACCCGCTTGAATGTCTGCACTTCACGCGAAGAGATTACATCGCCGCTAATCAGGGATGAGGTATTGCCTGCCCTTTCGGAGAAGAATCTAATATCGGTTCCGATCCCGCGAGCTTCCATTGTTTTATTTCGGACGTTGCCCTGTATGAAGTAGGAATAGGCCAGGTCATACAATGTCCTGTGGCCGAATTTAACCTCATCTATTAATTCATCTTTCATAAAAGAATAGGAATATATATCCTCAAGCCCGGTAAGTTCAAGGTTGGTTTTCAATGCGGCTGTCATTTCCTCGAATGGCTTTTCCGATACTATCATGCCGATTATGTTATCCGGGATGCCGCCAATTTGCTTTGGCTGAGTGGTTACCAGATAGACTCTAAGAACTAATTCCTCGCTTGCTCCGGTGGCAATTTTCACAAAATAATCATAAGCGCATTGTAATAGTTCCCGGGCCGGCAAAGGATCGCCTGCATTAATAATATCGCCGATAATATCATCGAGGTTGTCTTCTGCGTCAACACCATCGGAAACGAACTTCTTAACCCTCTCATCAAGTTCATCAACGCATGCGGCCCCTTCTTTCTCTGTTGTTTCGTCGCCTTCGGTTGATTTTGATTTTCTGTATTCCTTTATTTCGTCCATGTCATTAATTTCATAAATACTGACAGCTCCGAAACGGTAGTTCTTAAACTTCTGTAGAATATTAGCTACATCATCATTCGGACGCTTGTCTTGGGCATTTGCAGTATTCAAATCAAATACGCTGATGGCCAAAACAAGAGCTAATATTAATACTATTTTGTTTCTCATTTTGTCTATTCCCCGGATTTATTTACTATTTTCTGTTAACAAGATTATTTTATTTACTTATTTATTTCCCGTTTAATTCTGATGCGATAAATCACGTGCGGCTTATCACTCATTATCGTTATAAATTGGGGCTTCATCGAATTTCTTTCTTATCTTTATTGAGTAGGTTTTCTTAGTCGGCCGCGATTGTTTCTTATTGATTGGATTAGTTGCAATTGCTGTCAGCTTCAGGTCCACGCTGCCTTTGGCCCAAGCGTCCTCATCGGGTTCGCCAACCAGGTCGAATTCAACGGTTACTATATTATCTTTGATTGTAACTTTTGGTTTCCCGGATGCTCTATAGTTTTGTGTTACTCTTACTTTTTTCAATTCAACGCTCAGGTCAATATTAGCCTGCCGGTTTGGATCGTTTTCCACCCCGACGTTCGGATGGCTGATTTTAATATTAGTAACCCGTATTTTCAGCCTGTCTTCGGCTCCGCCAATGCTCGAAGTTGCATTATTTACGAGAATTTTCGGAGAAGATTGTTTAATGCTAACTTCCTTAAGCGGGAATATCGGCACCTCTACACCTGTAATCGGGTCTTTCCAAACTATTTCCAAAGAAGCTTTGGAAGCATTTGCGTCAAAGAACAGTTTGTCGGTATTCTTGGCTGAATATCCGCGCTGGCAGCCGCGGTCCTGCGGGTCTGTATCCGTTTTGAACTTAAAGCAGAACTGGTCCGACAGTATCTTATTGCCCGACGGTGGAATATAGTTAAAGTTCATATAATTGCCATAGGCGGCCAGTGCATCGAACCTATTGGCCAAGTCCTGTATGTTTGCTTCTACAATGGTTGGATAAATGGTTAACACAGATGATGTATCACCGGTTTTGCCCGAAAGTGCATGGGTTAATTTCAAGGCATATCTTCTCGGGTTGCCATTTGGCCCGGGAGTCAGCTTTTGATTTACTCTCCCATAATAAGCCCTGCTGCCGCCGGCCGGTGGTTCTTCCTCGGTTACCGGCTCGAATGAAATCTGGGCAACAGGCTCGCCCGCGGCAACGTCGGACTCGTTATAAACGAATCCGGTTATCTGGTTTGCGCCCTGCCTGTACGGGCTGATAGATACGCGGAACATAGGTTCGATGGCGTCGAAACGGTGAATATCGTTATTAACAATAATAACCGGGTTGGCCGTTGGCGGATTCGGTGTGATTACACGAATGTCAAATTCTATCGAGCCACGGTTCTGCTTGAAGTTAACAGACTGGCCCGGGGTAAGGAGCTTGGCTATGTAGCTATACAGTTCCATCTTCCCTTTCAACTCTATTGCGTTATCCTCAACTAATATTATCTTAATAACCTCATTTAATTGGCTATCAAATTTTTCAAGGCCATCATTCTCAAGCAGCACTTCCGCCGCTGGCAACTGGTATTTCTCTAATGTTGATTCCAAAGTCTTGCGAACTTTCATCAGAGCTTTAACTGTTAGCTGGACAGTGCCGATATTAACAGTAGAATTTTCATCAATATGCTTTCTGTCGACATCAGCTCTTACCCCAAGTATCCTGTTAGTTCTGGAAGTAAACCGCAGTTTATACCATCCGGCTATTGAAGGAGGCTGGAAATTGACCACAAATGATCGCTTCTGCATGCCGCTCGGGGCGGCGCCGCCACTGGCAACATGGCTGGCAATATCGGAGTAATAAAACAGACTGTCCTCGGATACTTCCGCAGGCCTGTAATCATCACCTATTCTCACTTCCTGATCGCGAGGATAAACCGGATGCATGGCATCGGCCGAAATATTATCAAGGTCCAGCCCGTCAAAAGTTGCATCCCTGTCAAGATTCAATTTCCTTAAAGCAAGGAATTCCCACTCATCTCCAAGATCATTAACAATAACTTCTCCGGGTGTAAATTTAGAGAAATCAAGTTTGCGCTTGCTGATTTCAGTATCGCTAAGAAACGGAGGCGCCTTGTTCGGGTCTTCGCTTGAATTATAGAAAATCTCATACTCAATTTCGGCAACATTGGCCAGGGTAACAAGAGTCTTCAGACGCTGGATGTGCTCTTTTTCGGATTCTTCCTCCTTTCGTTTAATCGCCGCACTCACATCGGTAACGCCAACTTCAACGAAATACTTACGGAACGATTTAATCTCGGCGCCAAGAACTTCCTTAATATCAACGCCTGGAGGGGGAATCGTAATTTCGTCCTGCGGACGTGTATTAATTCCCTCAGTACCCGATCCGGATTGAAGCTGCGAGAGAATGCTCTCAACAATCCGCATCGTTTCCTTTTGCTTCTTCAGCAAGCTTTCCTCGGCTTCATCGCGCTCTACAATAATGATAAGCAACTCAAGAACAACTGCTAAATACAACACAAAATAAACCTTACCGGCTCCACCACCTCTTGACATATCTATACCTCACTTACTACGCAAAAAAATTTCTTGTTTAAATTAATAATATAAAATATTGGAGAAATTCAAATACTTATTTCGATTCATATTTTAAATGTGGGGGTGACAATATTAATAAATTCCGGAATTCCCTAATTCTTCACTGCAATCCGGATCAAAAAATTGAATAATGCCTAATGAGAAATACTCGCAAAAGAATATTACTAATCAGATGTTAGTCTTTTGCTTCATACAATTTATCGCTAATGAAGCATTATTACAAGGTTTTTTTTGATTCGCAATTACTGGTATTTCAGCCAATATCTCTCTAATTCTGTTTCCATTATCTTTTGCGAACATCAACTCGATTATTGATTGATTAATATTGGAGGTTGATTCTGGCCGGTTGCAGCAATCCCCCAATAGTTGTATGAATACTAACGATACGGCGATTCGCAATTGCTTCGCCGAAAACCTCTTATGCGATTCCCCGCAGGCAATAATTTCTTTCTTATCGGCATCCGCTGCCGTGCATAGCTTAAATAACAGCTCTAATATGCTATAATTTCATTCGAAATTGAGATAATAAATAACAATATTTTCTATTAGTTGTAGTACAAAAAGTGACAAGTTTAAGTACAAAAGGTGACATGAATAAGTACAAAAAGTGACAAGTTCAAATTGGACTGATTCTATCATATAATCATTTCAAAAACAATTGCTCTTGCTGGCTTCCGGAATAACAGACAAATTGCCATTGCCGCTAAGGGGCTAATCCCATATTATTATGAGGAATGGATCATAGCTTGGACATCCGGGCGGAAGGCCGTGAAATATGGAACGGCAAGCCATAGCCACCAAGAAGTATATTCAGAATGGCGGTCATTATTGCCGGCAGGTATTGCTAAGTAATAAAAAAGTAATATCTTTGTTTTTCGGACTTTTTTATATTAACAATTATATTGATGATTATATTGATGATTATATTGATGATAATAGCAAAATGACTAATCCGAACATAATAATAATCGGCGCCGGCAGCATTGGTTTTCAGCTGGCCAAAAGGCTGTCCCGGGACAACTATAACATTTCGATGATAGAATCCGACCCGGAAAGGGCGAATTATGCCAAAGAGCATGTAGATGCACGTGTTATCGAAGGGTATGGGTCCAGCCAAAAAAAGCTTATGGAAGCCGATATTGCAAATGCCGATATTCTGGCAGCACTGACCAATAATGACGAAGCGAATTTATTGTCATGCGCCATTGCAAAGACATTTGGTGTGGCCACAACAATAGCACGGGTGCGTAATCCGGAGTATAGGTCCAGGGATTTCGCCCTCTACGGAACCGATTTCTCTGCCGACTATGTAGTTCAGCCCGAAAGGCAGACGGCAAATGTGATCCTAAGGCTTGTCAGGCAATCAAATGCGACGGATGTTATAGAATTCGAGGATGGCAAATTTCAGCTTGTCGGGCTGCGGCTCGACCAAAATGCACAGGTCCTGAATACTCCGCTAATCGAGCTTGGCAGCAAACTCAGCAGTTTGAATCTGAGAATTGTGGCTATCAAAAGAGGCCAGTTCACTATTATTCCCCGCGGGCAGGACCTGTTAATCAAAGGCGACCAAATATTCATTATCAGTTCGAAGGATGAGCTTGCCGAAGCCCTCGAATTTTTTGGGAAATCAGACAAAAAACTTGAAAATATTATGATTATCGGCGGTGGCCAGATAGGCAGGTTTATTGCCAAATACCTGGAAAAGGATGTCAATATCAAGATATTGGAAAGCGATGAAGAAAAATCCGAAGCGCTTGCCGATGAACTTAAGCATAGCCTTGTGATTAAAGGGGACGGTTCCGATATTGACTTGCTGGCCTTCGAAGGCTTGCCCGATATGGATGAATTCATTGCTGTTACCGGCGATGACGAAACTAATATTATTACCAGCCTGGTGGCGAAGCATTTGAAAGTTCCCCGCACTATTACCCTGCTTCGAAAAAGCGAATATATACCTCTAACTCCTTCCATCGGGATGGATGCGGTTGTTAGCAAGGAAAAGATTACTGTTAATTCGATTCTAAAGTTCATCAGAAGGCAGGAAGTTGCCTTTTATGCGGAGATAACGGGCGTGGATGCCGAAGTTACCGAATATATAGCAAAACCGAGTTCCCGAATTGTTAAGAAACCGCTCAGGGATATTAATTTCCCTAACAATGCTATTGTTGGCGCTGTGATAAATAATGAAAACGAATTGGAAATTCCAACAGGGCTGACTCAAATTCAAGCCGATAATAAGGTGATTGTTTTTTCACTGCCAAAAGCCAAAAGAGAAGTGGATAAGCTATTCTGATGCAAACCCCTTCTTTCTGCATTTCAAAGAAGATAAGCGTCAACCACTGAGCAATCAAACAACCGGTGTTTACTAATTTGGGTTTCCTCAAAAAGTTGACTGAGATATAATTATTAGTACGTTTGCAATATTAAGGAAAAAAACAACCCCCTTAATCCCCCTTTATTAAGGGGGAAATAGTTGAAAAAACAACCCCCTTAATCCCCCTTTATTAAGGGGGAAGTGAGCAAAGCGAGCAGGGGGTTGTCATACTTTCTGCAAAGTTTTCGAGCGTAATAAATCTATTTCCTTGCACTTTTGTAGTTGAATATCTATTGTAATTACAATACCAATAAGTATTTAATACTTTTTGAGGGTAATCTAATTATGATTAGTTGATACTTTTTGAGTTTAACCTAATTACTATTGCCAATTCAATAGCCACGTGCTTTAGCTTGTGGACGGATATTCCCTTTTTCCTGCGCCTCTGCGATTAATAAAGAAAGTTACATAAGCAAGGATTATTAGAACAAAACAGCCAATCGGCAGCCAATCGCCATATTTCACATATATGGTTTTGCCCTGGAGTATTGGAATCGTGGCTGCAATCCCTAAGCTCTCGTATTGCGGCAGCCTTAAAAATGATTCCCCCGTCGGAGATATAAAGCCGGTCACTCCCGTATTGGCACACCTGGCCAGGTATCTCTTATTCTCGATTGCACGCATGGCTGCTATCTGGAAATGCTGCTCCGGCCCTGTGGTGAAATCATACCATGCGTCGTTTGTGATAACAGTCAATATGCCAGCGCCCAAGTCTGTGAAATTACTCACAAACCCGGGATAAATGGATTCTATGCAAATGATTGGCGCTATTCGGACTGAATCTTTGCCCGAAATATATATGAGGTTCTTCTGCTCTGTGCCTATGCCCCATGCGGATATACCGACGCCCCATTGCAAAAAAGAACCCAAAAAACCGAATATCTCGAGATGGGGTATCCGCTCGGCAAACGGTGTCAATTTCATTTTGTGATATATCTGCAATTGATTGGGCGAATCGAACGAATTTAACATGATAGCAGAATTAAACGAATCATAATATTTAGTCGAATCCAAGGCCCAGGCCTTCGAAGAAACCGTTGCCGCCGCTTTGGAATCATACAGCCTATAGTCTGCGAAACCGGTTAACAGCGATGTCCCGTTAGTGTCCACCCATTGTTGCAGGAATTTGAAATCATGGCCGAAATTCACATTCTGGCCCAAATACAGAATAGTTGTTTCGCTCCAGAGGCATAAATCCAGCTTTTTAACAGCCTTTTTAAGAGAATCCTGAATTCTCTGATGTATCCTAATTTGGCCAATTGGGCTTTGCTGCCATTTGGCCCACGGGTTAATATTCGGCTGAATCAGGCCGATGTTCAAAGATTTATTATTTCTTATTAGATGGTTATGTCCAAATTCACTGATTCGTACAACCCCATATATATACGGCAATAGGAATATTATAACCAATGAAATAAATAATGGGATAGACACTTTGTCTTTGATGAACCGGCCGCCGTCCGAAGCTTTGTAGTGCAATATCAGTTTAAGGATTATGACGTTTGCCAATGCTATAAGGAAGCTTGCACCCCAAACGCCCGTGATGTCCACAAATTGCAGCCAGGTAAGATTCGGAATCTGGGAGTATCCGATAGACTGCCACGGATAGGACAGCTCCGACAGGCTGTGTACCCATTCGGCGGCTGTCCAGATGAAAGGAAAGAGCCACAGAGCTGTGGAATTGCCCAATTTCTTCCTTAGCGAATTGAACACTGCAATCGGAATGAAAAAGAAGAAAGGGTGGGCAATCCAGACGGCTATTCCTGAAATCATCAGATATGGGTCTGTCTCTGCCCTCCAGCTGCTGATCCACCAATTGGTGCCGCCGTGGAAAATAAAAAAAGTTAAATATAGCAATCGAAATGGGTGGCGCGTTTCTTCCGGCTGAATAAGTACGTATAAGAGCGGTATGAAGCCAATGAAGGCCAATAATGGGAAATAAGACGGCGGAAAGGAGACAGCCAGCAAAGCCCCTGTCATTATTCCATAGAGATATTTTTTCTTTTCTGACAATCCTGACCCGAAATCCTTGTTTTCCCAAATTTACGGTATTTCGCCGGCAAAGAAAAGGAATCTAATGAATTTATGCAGAAAAATGTAAAAAGGCTCGTAATTTTCGGGTCAATATCTGTTGGATTAATATCTGTTGGATTAATATCTGTTGGATTAATATCTGTTGGATTAATATCTGTTGGATTAATATCTGTTGGATTAATACCTGTATGTAACTCCCAGTGCAAAACTTGTTGGGCTTTTTCTCAGAGTATAAAATGCGTAGGTGTCGGGAGTGTCCGGGCTGCCGTAGTTCGTATATTGCTCCGAAACATCAGACAAACGCACAACTGCATCCAGCCGGACATTCTTTCCTATATAAACGCCGCCGCCAAAAGACAGTTCCGTAAGGCCGGCATTGTCTATACTCACTGAATAGGGCGAAGAAGTTTGTGTGAAGCCGGAGCGCACGACCACCGGAATAGTTGGGATGTCATATTCAAAGCCAACGCCCCATTTAACCTGGCCGGTTAAATCTTTGGCTATTTGCCGGTTAAGGGCGATTACTTTCGACAAGGCATCGCTGAATTCCAATTGCGTTACATCGATATATTCTGCTCCGGCCGCAAAGACAATACCGTTCCAATGGACGGAAAACCCGCCGCCATAGACAAACGGAGTCGTTACGCTATAAGAATTCTGGCCAACGCCGCCGTCCTCGCCACCAAAGGTAATGTAGGAATAGTCGCCATTGTCGAATGTTGCATCAAATCTTTGGCTGAACACTTCATTGATTTCGTAGAATGTCGGCATTTTAATAGTAATGCCAAATCTCATATAATTCCCCACTCGGCCCTGAAGGCCAACTGCACCGGTGATTCCGGATATATCCTGACTCAAATTTTCTTCAACATCCAGCCTGCGAAAATCAATATTGGAACCGCCGTTGTATATATTCCTGTCGTCAACTTCCTCATAATTTCTTAAATATTCATAGGTTCCGAATTTACCCGAAATAGAGAAACCAACCGAAATATTATTATTGAGATTGAATGCTGCCCCGCCAACAATATTGTGCATTCCGCCGCTTTGCTGAACAAACGATAATTGCGACAGAGAGTTCAGCAAATCAGTCTTTAAATTATTATCGGCAAGGCCTAAGAAGGCTGCCCAGTTGCTTTTAAGATTATAGGGGCCATAAGCAGCTTCGTCTGCTATATATGTGGATTGAGTGTTAAAGGCGGAGTATTCCAGGTTATAGTCATAATCATTTTCAAGGAAATACCCGATTCCTATTGCCGCTCCTTTGCTGCTGGTATTAAATGGGGCAATTACACCTATGTTGCTAATATAACCACTGCTCGATGTGAAATCAGTAACGTTGTTCAGATAGTCCGTTTCGGAATTATTCCTTGTAAATCCCAACCCTACCGACACCTCGGCTCTCTTAATATTAACCATTCCCGCCGGGTTAAAATACAGTGCCCCAATGTCATCGGCAAGCCCGAGATAGGAAATGCCAAGCCCTGCCACTCGCGGAGTGATTACTGCGTTGGAGGTTGTAAGCCTTAGTGCATCTTCGACAAATTGAGCCTCCGACGCTGACGTTGATATGATGGCCAGCGATAATATTAATAAGCTGTTAATTTTCATTTTGAGATTACCTTGATCTTCTTGAAGAACCTGATGACCTTGATCCGCCGGACGATCTGCCTGACGACCTGGACCCTCCGGAACTTGACCTGACCGAAGAGCCTGACGACCTGGACGGCGAGCTTGAACTTGACCTGACCGAAGAGCCGCTTGATTTGCTTCGCGACGACCTGACACCGGAAGAAGAGCGGTTTGATTTGCTTCGCGACGACCTGACACCGGAAGAAGAGCGGTTTGATTTCGAACCTGACCTTACTGATTTAGATGAATTGCCCGAGCTGCTTCGCGACGACCTGACACCGGAAGAAGAGCGGTTTGATTTCGAACCTGACCTTACTGATTTAGATGAATTGCCCGAGCTGCTTCGCGACGGCCTGACACCGGAAGAAGATCTCGAACCGCCGGAACGATTAACTATTCCCGAGTTGTCAGATGATGCTTTTCGCGATCCTGACCTGGAATATATAGCATTCCGGTTATTAGAGCCTGACGACCTGCTTCTTTCGGCTCCCGTTACCGCAGACCTGCTTGTTCTGCTCGAAGTTGCTCCTCTTGCCGATACTCTTTCGGTCGAAACTGCCCGTGATGGGGCATTGACATAACTTCCCCTGGAAGACCTGGTGGAGGATATGCCCCTAACGCTGTTCGAACCGGACCGTGAACTGCGGTTAACTGCCGAGTGCGATCCCGGCCTTGAGCGGCGAACTCCGGAACCGGAAGTATTTCGATAGCTGGCGAAATCGCTTCTGCTCGACCGGTTTCTGCCGTAGGTATGTTCGCCACGGCGCGACCCGAAATTGCGATATGACCTTCTTGAATGCGAATTATTATTATATGAATAATATGGTTGATTATACCAGCCGTTATACCCGTGATGGAAATTGTTGTTCCAGCCGAACCCATAAAAAGGATGGAAATTATACCACGGAGAAAACCATCCAAAGCCAACAAACGGCCCGAAGCCAATACCCATGTTGAACCCTCCCCAGAATCCCGGATAAGATGACCACCCATAATAATCATTCCACCACGGCACTATCACCGGCACATAATTTGGAGTAGCATAATAATTGTTTACTTCCTGATATACCTGCCCTTCACCGCCAGAAGATTCAACTTCGGCACCCTCGTTTTCTGCCAGTGGATTCTGCCAATTCTCTTCCGATTCTACTTTAGCAGAATAGCGATTTTCGCCGGCAACTCTATCTTTCGGTATATTGTTATATCCGTAATAGTTGTTCTCTGTTGTGCCGCCGGTCGACGAGCAGCTAAGCAGAGCCGTAGAGAGCAGTACAGCTGCGATCGATATTTGTATAGTCTTTTTCATGATAAGTTCCTCCTTATTAAATCTACGAAGCCACGGAAGATTTGTTTCATATAAATATGTTTCATATAAAATATTAATATATATCTCAAAAAGCAACAGGAATATTGCTTCCCTATATATTTTGACGTAAGGAATCTAATAAAGGTTTAAATTATTTTAGAGAAATTATTCGAACAATGCCGGGTCGTGATGTAGAGAAATGCTGCCGTCTATTTCCTTCCGTGAACCGCGCAGCCATTGAACCGTCCGGCCGGTCACATTCTCCTTACTCTTGATATTACTATAGTAACATTTGGCAGTTCTGGTTTGGGTGCTTCAATTTCCTTCTTCTTAGACTTCTTCCTTCTTCTCTTCTTTTTCTTCTTCTTCGGAGGCTTGATAATTTGTAAATCTTCCAAATAGTTAATGTTACTCTTACGTATTTTAATTTGTTCTACGTATTTAGTCAATTCGGAAATCCTGCCTGCAAGCAATGTTGTCAGCTGTTGTTCGGTGGTGATTTTCTTCCATCTATATCTTTTTCGTTTTTTCTTGTAAAAATATTCCTTCACTTTTTTTGACTTAAAGTAAGAGTCAACAGTTGAAACGATAACATTTACCGATACATTGCCATTG
This sequence comes from Bacteroidota bacterium, assembly GCA_024278075.1. GTDB lineage: Bacteria > Bacteroidota > Ignavibacteria > Kapaibacteriales > UBA2268 > JAJRTW01. The sequence continues at coordinate 22,465 of JAJRTW010000010.1, forward strand.
TGCCTTATTATTGTCTTTAAGTCTTCAATTGCCGATAAATTCTCAACAATCAGGTTAGTATCATTCTTCTCAAAAGCCTGGAATTTAAACAAGACCACTCCGGAGTCAAGTTTAATGGCCGTGAAGTTACGTTCGATTTCCTTATATTTCTTATGGCTTGGAATCTCGAATTCATCCTTCTCAGGATTAACTATATATCCGGGGATTAATAATTTATAAGTTTCGCCGGAAGCAAGTGGCTGCTGATAAGTCCCATCATGTGAATTTGACTTAGTTTTCGTTCTCTTGCCTTTGGAATTTGTGAAGAACATTTTAGTCCCAATAGGCTGGTCGGTGGATTCCTCCGAAATCGAACCTTTTAATAATATTATGGCACCACTTTTTGATTTGCCATAACTCAGCATAGTGCTGCCAATAAATAATACGATGAATATTGCAATAAACGATGAAAGAAATATTCCCGGCTTCCGTAGTTTCATAAATGTTTCCATATAAATTAGTGTCCGCAATATGCTGATATTTAGATAGAGTGCCGCTTGCAGGCCAAATGAAATCTTCAAAGACTTGTAACGGAATGTAGCAAGAAAAATTTTACATACCGAAGATAATTCTAAAATTAAATATATTAAGCTGCAAGTGTCTGGATAAAATACAGCCAATTAGTGATAATCGCTGTAATAAGCACCTTTTTTGCCTATTATTGTGCTGAATTAGATACAGATTGCAAGCTATGGATATTTACAAATGATAAATAGCCACGAGTTTTAACTCTTGGTAAAAGATAATGGGGACTAACAGCTCGGCTTTAGCCATAAACGCTGGATTCTTCGATATAGTTTATCCTGAGCCCTTCGACTTCGCTCAGGATAGAATGCCGAAGGGCTGCAGAATGACAGTCCATAGTTCGCCCCTACAAACAGAAGATATTCAGCTAAGCTCCCATTTTTAACCGCACAGTTATGAATGTAAATATTAGAAACATTTTGAAGCAACAATCGTATTTAGAGTTGAAAATTGTATTTCTCCATATTTTTTTATTTTTTTTATGAAAAGTAATCTTTGGAATTTTAGCCAAGCAAAGAAATTACTCTACATTATTATTATTTCAATTTTATTCCAATCACAGGCACAGCTACTATCGGCCACTCCGCCAGATGACGGCTTAAGCCTTAGCGGCTATATTATCGATAAGCAGTCAAAGGAAACACTCATCGGCGCTACCGTCTTTATAAAGGATACTAAACTTGGGGCCTACACCAACAGGAGCGGATACTTTTCAATCGGCAATATTCCCGAAGGCGAGTTTGCCGTTGTTATTTCCTCGATTGGCTATGCAAGGCTCGAGCAGAAGCTCACGTTCAAGAGCAACAAAAATATCCGCCGAACTTTCGAAATGACGGTTTCATCAATAATGACCGGAGGCGTATCGGTAGAGGCCGAACGCGAGGCGGACAAAAGGCAAATCTCCATCAGCCGGGTTAATGTTCCCATGAAGCAGATAAAGGAAATCCGTATCGGCGGCGAATCCGATGTGTTCCGCTCGCTTCAATATCTGCCGGGAGTGCTGACCTCGTCGCAAATCTCCAGCGGCCTGTATATCCGCGGCGGCTCGCCGGACCAGAACCTTGTGCTGCTCGACGGCACGGCGGTCTATAATCCATCGCATTTATTCGGATTCATATCCACATTTAATTCCGACGCCATTAAGGATGTTGACCTGATAAAGGGCGGCTTCCCGGCTGAATACGGCAACCGGCTCTCGGCGGTATTGAACCTGACACAGAAAAACGGCAACCGCGAAGAATTCGAAGGCATTGGCAAGATTGGCTTCATATCGTCTCATATTGGCGTGGAAGGCCCGTTGGGCAATGGCTCTTTCTATGTGGGCGGCCGAAGGACTTATTTCGAATTGCTGAAAGGGCTGATGGAAGAAGACCCAAAAACGCCTTTCCCGGATTTTAGTTTCTATGACATTAATGCAAAAGTGACGCAGGACTTCGGCGATAACGACAAGATGTTCCTTAGCTTTTTCAATAGTGCCGACAATCTTGATATGTCCACCTATGGCATGAGCCTCGGCCTGGACATTGGCAACAGGCTTGGCGCAATCAAATGGACGCATATTTTTGCCGACAATCTTTTTTCAACCGTAAATTTCAGCTCCAGCTACTATTTCAACAATTTCCTCGGCGATATGTCGGGCTATGAGTTTTTGATAGACAATTCGATAACAGACTTTACGTTGAAAAGCTCCTTGGAATGGTTCAACAGCGAGAAATTGACAACGAAATTCGGCTTCGAATCGATTCGCTTTTCATTCGAATATGTTCAGGATTTTACCGGCGACCGCCAGCAGCAGGACGTTGACACTTCCAGCGGTGGTGTGCTCAATCTGAATATCATAGACTATAACCACAGCGTTTATTCACAAGTCAATTATATGTTTGACGACCTCACCTCGATTCAGGCCGGAATAAGGGCTAATTACTGGACATTGAGCCAGTATTTCTCCCTCGACCCGCGGCTGGCAATAAGGTATCAGCTTCAAGAGGACATAGCGGTGAAACTGGCCTGGGGCATCTACCACCAAAGCCTGCGGCTGGCCACTCTCCCCGACTTCACTTTCTTCGACACCTGGATAGCAACCGACCAAACCGTACCGGAAAGCCGGTCCGACCATTATATCCTTAGCATTGAATCTAAAGTGGATGACGGCATCGACCTGAATTTCGATGTTTACTATAAAAAGTTCTGGGGCGTCAACGAGCTGATACGAACAGCCGTAGAGGGCGACAACACTGCTGATATGTTCTATATCGGAGATGCGAATGCCTACGGGGTGGAAGTGTTCCTGCAAAAAAACATCGGACGCTTCACCGGCTGGTTGGGCTATGCCCTGGGATTCATCTATGCCAAATTCGACAGTGTGAACCGCGGCGAAGAATTCCACCCGAAATATGACAGGACTCACGACTTCAAAGCCGTGGCGCAATATGAACTCGATGACACCTGGAACTTCGGTGCGGTATTCGTATTCCAGACTGGGCAGTCCTATACGGGGGCGACATCGATTCAAAGAACGGCGATGCCATTCCAGAATCGCGGCAAAATCAATATTTTTCCATCACAGCGATACGGCCTGCGGCTGCCGCCCAGCCATCAGCTAAATGTCTATGCAAGTTATGCCTTCGAATCATTCGGTCTGGATTCAAGGCTGATACTTGACATTTATAATATCTATAACCGGCGGGATATTTGGTTCAGATATTATAACACAAGGGGGGCGACTACTGTTGTGGAAGACGTTCGACTGCTGCCGATTATTCCGACTCTGTCTTACGAAATCAAATTCTGAGGGTTCGATCATGCGTAAATTTAAAATGAAAATATCAATGCTGTCAGTAATATTATTGGGGATTGCTGCCGCCTCTTGCCAAGACCCGGTGCCAACGGTTTATATTCCCCAAAATTTTGTCGATGCCGTATTGATAGTCGGCGATCCGATTCGGGACATAGTTGTGTCGAAATCGCAGCCTCCGCTGGATTCATTCGATTTTGCCAAAAGCCTTGTGCGCAATGCCGAAGTAATTTTAAGGGGCGATGGCCGCGAATTTTTCTTGATAATTGATCAAACCGGCGAAGCAGGATATTACTACGATGATGAAACTTATCTTATCAAATCCAAAACGACTTACGGGCTTGAGGTGACTCTTCCGGACGGAACAATAATGACAGGCGAAACCGAAACACCGGCCGAATTCACCTGGGTCAGCCCGGTGAAAAAACCGCTTCAATATCCATTGGACAGCCTGAAGCTGCCGGCCACAGATTCGATTGTCTGGCAAAAAATTGAAGCAAACCCCTATTTCTTTCTAAGCATTACACCGCTCGACACTCTCGAATATGGGAAGTATCTCGAACCGCCGACCGAGGAGAAGAACCGTAGAATTGAAAGGCCGTTTTGGAGCAACGACTTCTATCGCGAGCTTTCGCAATGGCATTTTATCCCGAACACGAGGACATCGGTCGTCTGGAATTCTTTCAAATGGTATGGAAAGCAGCAGATAGCCGTTTATAGTCCCGACTATAACTTCTTCAAATGGTTCCTCCAGTATATGGCTTTGCAGGAATACAGCGAGCTAACGGGCAGCATCGATGGCGGCTATGGCGTGTTTGGCTCCGCTTCTGTCATTAGGGATACGACGTTTCTGATTAAGAACCTGCCGTAGGTGTGATTAGTGTGAACCCGAATTTTGCATTAGAGATAGAAGATATTCTTATCATCTCTCTTAATCTCCCTTCGAAGGGAGAATCTTTTTTTCGATTTTATTTTATTATGTTGCAGCGATGTAATAAATTGGATTTCGTAAAAGAAGCAATTAAGGATAATTAATTAAGGTTTCCTCAAAAAGGAGTAGGAGAAAAAGATTTTAGTGCTTATGATTTAAGGAGAATAACAACCCCCTAAATCCCCCTTTTTTAAGGGGGAATATGATCAACTATTCCCCCTTAAAAAAGGAGGAAGTGAGCCAGGCGAGCAGGGGGTTGTCCTGCAATCAGTAAGGCATAGAGTATAATAATTCCATT
>JAJRTW010000011.1 GCA_024278075.1 Bacteroidota bacterium
GGGGGAAGTGAGCAAAGCGAGCAGGGGGTTGTCCTACAATCTGCAAGGCATAAGGGCATAATAAATCCATTTCCTTGCACTTTCTAATTGAATAGTTTTCGTAATTACTATAATAATAAACAGTTAGTACTTTTTGAGGGCAATCTAATTAAACTTCAATTTAATATTATCAATGAACAGAAATAAAAAAGCAATCCTCATTATTTTAGACGGATGGGGAATCGGCAAGGAAGATAAATCCGATGCGATTTTTGCAGCCGCCACACCGGCCATAGATAAGCTGAAGGCAAACTATCCCACAAGCCGGCTATTAACCTCCGGCGAAAACGTGGGCCTGCCACACGGCCAGATGGGCAATTCCGAAGTCGGCCATCTAATTATTGGTGCCGGGCGCACTGTCTATCAAGACCTTGTGAGAATAAATAAAGCGGTAAAAGACAACTCCATATCCCTCAACCCGGTTCTGTCCGGAGCGTTTAAATATGCCAAAGAGAACAATAAAAGCGTTCATTTCATTGGCCTGTTGTCAGACGGCGGAGTGCATTCATGCGATTCGCATCTATATAAATTATGCGATATAGCCAGAGGCCACGGACTTGAGAAAGTATATATACATGCGCTATTGGACGGACGGGATTGTGACCCGCACAGCGGACGCGGCTTTATTCAAAACCTGTCTGGCCACCTTAAAAGCTCGGCCGGGAAAATAGCAACTATTTGTGGCAGGTATTATACGATGGACCGCGATAACCGCTGGGAAAGGATTAAGCGAGGATATGACGCAATTGTCAACGGCGTTGGGACGAAAACATCCGACCCCGAACGGGCTGTGCAGGGATCCTATGAGAGTGGCATATCCGACGAATTCGTCGAGCCAACAGTAATCGTTGATGCTAACGGCAATCCTACAGCCCGAATCAACGAAGACGATGTTGTAATTTGCTTCAATTTCAGAACCGACCGCCTGCGTCAAATTACAATTGCCCTAACCCAAAGGAATTTACCGGAATTCGGGATGCACACGATCCCGCTTTATTATCTTACTATGGCACGATATGATGACTCTTTTAAAGGCGTCAGGGTTATCTACGACAAAGATAATGTTGAGATGACCATAGGTGAGTATTTATCAAAATCAGGTAAAAAACAACTGAGAATAGCAGAAACAGAAAAATATGCACATGTAACATTTTTCTTTTCCGGGGGCCGTGAAGAAAAATTTGAAAATGAAAAGAGAATATTGATCCCTTCGCCGAAAGTCGCCACCTACGACCTGCAGCCGGAAATGAGCGCCTCGCTCGTCAAAGATGCAGTCGTCGAAGAGCTGGGCAAAGGCGACATTGATTTCATCTGCGCGAACTTTGCAAACGGCGACATGGTAGGCCATACGGGTGTTTATGATGCGATAGTCAAAGCAGCCGAGATAGTTGATTCTTGCGTTGGCGAAGTGGTGGAATCTGCTCGCTCGAACGGATATTCCGTAATGATAATTGCCGACCACGGCAACGCCGAATATACAGTTAATCCCGACGGCTCGCCCAATACTGCCCACTCGCTCAACCCCGTGCCTTGCATATTGATCGATGACGACTATACGAAAATCGCCGGCGGTGTACTTGCAGATGTTGCACCGACACTGCTCACTATCCTGGGATTGGAAGTCCCCGAGCAAATGACTGGGAAAGTACTGGTGGACACGCTTCGCAGTCCTTTATAAATCGAATTTCAATCCAAAGACAAGGGTTTGGTCCAATTGCCGCCTTTTGGAAAAGTTCTTATCGTAGAACAGAATTGAGTTGTAATCCAATGAAAAATAGCTGTATTGAAGCCCGGCTGTTATGATACCGCTAACCGTTGAATTTTTTATGTCGTCGAAAAAGGCGTCTTTGGTGAATGCAACGTAATTAAGATTGCTGTAGAATGAAAGATCTTCGGCAAGTTCGGCATCATACGATATTTTAAATACTGCACTATATCCTGATTCGAGAACCATTTGCTCCTGCACATTCGACAAAGGATTGTCCGGGCCAATTTCAAAGCCGCGATTCTCCTGCAATACGAAATCCTGCGTGAAAGTCTGTTGGACGGCATAGCCCAAGCCATATATTATATCAAAAACAGACCCGCCGCTCTCTGATTCTGCGTGAAATTTCTGGCCTAAAAATAATGTTTCATATAGAAACAAAGGATCGAGGAATTTACTCCGGTATCCATCTATTTCGCCCTCGGCTACTGATGTCTGTGCAGTGATCTCCAGGAACAATTGTAGATTGATTGCTTTGATAAGACTGAAAGACGGCATTAGAGAAACTAATAGGTAATCCTGCGAAATCACCGGGAATTCTCCTTTCGAGTGGAATTGGCCGAATTGGAAAAACAGGTTTGCGGCAAAATCACCGTTTTCTCCATCAACATTCAGGGAGGATTGAATATTGAACAACCATTGCAGCTCCTCAATTTCTTCTTGCTCAGACTGGCTGAGGCTTTGAAAAGTCATGCCGAAAGACGAAGATAAACGAAAGTCAACCTCCGTTTCGTATGCCTCCGTTCCGCTTTCTTCCTCTTCAATTTCTACATCATCCTGGCCAAAGGCAGGTAGAAAATTAATACACAATATGGATAGAAAAACGATTAAACACTGCTTCATTTCAATACTGTTACGTGGCCATAAACTCTATCGCCGTCAACATTGACAACCAATCTCGGAGAACCCATGTCCTCTTCACCATCACTTAGGCCACCACCTGTAGTACCGCTTTTGCTGCTTGAACTTTTATTAGAACGGGAGCTGTTATAGCCTTCCGCTGCCATTGCTCTGTTGGATCTTGTAGTATTGTGTGATCTGCCTTTTTGCGGGTTTTGTTCGACCGCGAGCTGTTATAGCCCGCACATAATGCTTTGGCTAACAAGGGCGACGACTTGTCTAATTCCTTTGTAATCGTTACGGGTTTGTGCTGACGCTTACCGGTGGGCAAACCTGAAGATTTATTACTGCCACCAAAAACAACAATCTTTTCGCTACCCTTTTTTCCAACAACGGCAGATTGTCCTTTATAAGATACTGTTAATAAATAATTGCCATCAGGCAGGTTCTTGAATGAGAATTCACCCTTACTGTTTGTTTTAGTCTTGAAAGTCTTTCCGCCGGGAATTTGATCAATGCTAATGTTAACACCACCGATGGGCTCGCCGGCATAAAGATTAGGCCTGCCTATAAATAAGACCGCAATAAATATGCTGATATATGATAGATACTTCATTCTTACTCCTCCAATATTATTATAAAAAATAATCTCTTGTTATGTCATGGAATTTATTATTTTAGGTTTGAGCAATAGATTATCGAGTGAATATATATTAATTGTTTAGTGTAAATTCAATAACTGTTTAGTTGATAATATATTTTAGTTAATAACATTACAAACCGAATAAATCTGTATATATATAATCTTAGTATCAATGTGTTCCACTCAGAACTCTTCCAGCTTCGCTCAGGATAACAGCACAATCGATAGTATTATAGCAGAAATTCATTATATATTTGTGAATGAAGCCATTAATTTATATATTGTATATGTATTTATGACATAATCAGAATTAACATATATCATAATTTTGTCATTAACCATTATTATTGATGTGAATCAACTGTTTAAATGATTTCCCAACTCAAAGGATGACAGGCATGAAAGCAAGATACAAGGTATTTGGGTTCTCTTTGTTCTTCGGTTTGTTATTTTGGGGAATTGACGCTGCGGTTGATTCACTCTTCTTCTTCGATGAATCCTTTATGGATCTGCTCATTTTTGACATTCCAAATCCTGAATTATATATACGGTTAATATTTATCATTCTCCTGATGGTCTTTGCCGAAATCATTTCTTATGCTTTAGAAAAGCAGAGCAAAACATTGGCAATGCTCAGGGAAAGTGAAGAAAAATTCAGGAGGATTTTCAACAGCGGTAATGATGCTATATTTGTGCACCAGCCGGCTGATGGCAGTATGGCAATTAATTTTATAGAAGTCAACGATATGGCTTGCGAAAGGCTCGGCTATACGAAAGAAGAATTGTTAACCAAATCACCTCTAACAATCTCAAAGGATGATCCCGACATAGCCGGAAGGTATTTGGAAGCATTGTTTGTTGACAGGCATGCCGAGGTTGAATCTGTTCACTTAACAAAGGACGGGCGGGAGATACCGGTTGAAATTAATTCGCACCTGTTCGAGTTGAACGGCGTGCCAACTGTTATATCAATTGCCAGGGATATAACCGAAAGAAAGCAAATCAGGCACCACCTGCAATGGGAATTGGAAGTGAATAGAATTATGGCTCAGACCGCAGAAGCTTTAATTGACCCTGAAGTCAAATTGGAAAACATAGCCGGATTGATTGTGGAAGGAGCTCAGAAAATAACGAAAAGCAAGCATGGCTACGTGTCGATATTTGATCACATCACCGAAGAGAATGATTGCCGTACACTCACAATTATGTCCGGCAATCAATGTTTGGTAAAGGGTGCCGGCAAAAGAAAATATTTTCCAATCGGCGAAGACGGCCGGCAGGGAGCTTTTGGGGGGCATTCGCTGAAGACCAAAAAGGGGCTTTACTCCAATTCCTCGCCGGCCCATGCCAAATCCCGGAAGCTGCCCGGCGGCCACGTCCCAATTACCAATTTCCTAACCGTCCCGGCTATAATCGGAGATAGAATATTAGGCCAGATAACGCTTGCCAACTCAGCGGCGGACTTTAATGACGATCATTTGAAAGCCATGAAAGAACTTGCTCATCTGTTTGCTATGTCAATCCAGCAAAAGCAAATTGAAGATGAATTAGTGAAATTAAATGTTGAACTTGAAGAAAAAGTATTGAGCAGAACCGAACAATACAAAGATGCTTTAGATGAATTGCGAACTGAAATGGAAGGAAGAATAAAAATTGAGAAAAGGCTAAGGCAATCAAATGCGGCCAAAGACAGGTTCTTCTCCATTATCGGCCATGACCTTAAGAATCCCTTGCAGGTTCTGCTGACTTCAACTGAACTGCTCAGGGCTAATTTCGAGAAAGGCAGGTTAGATAAAGTAGAAAAGCATATCCGGAAATTAAATGATTCATCGTACAGGCTAAAAGACCTTTTAGAAAATTTACTTACCTGGGCACGCTCGCAAAGCGGAAGGATAGAATATGAACCGGAAGTTATCGAAGTGGGCGGATTATTGGAAAAGAGTTTTGGATTCTGCAAGGAACTCGCCGATAAAAAACAAATCGATTTGGCAGGGCAAAACAGCAATAATGTATTTGCCTATGCCGACCGCAATATGATTCAAACCGTTATGCGAAATCTTGTATTTAATGCTGTTAAATTCACACCCAAGGGTGGTAGAATCAGTTTTGATTGCAAGAAAAAGGGGAGGTTCGTGGAGCTGTCTGTGATTGATACCGGAATCGGAATCAGCATGAAGGACCAGGAGAAGCTGTTCAGGATTGATGTCCATCATACAACACTTGGCACCTCGCACGAACGCGGCACCGGGTTGGGCCTTATTATATCAAAGGATTTTGTAGAAAAAAACGGCGGTAAATTAAGTGTGGAAAGCCAGCCCGGCAAAGGCTCGACCTTCACATTTACATTGCCGCAGGCTGATAGCCCTTCGGAGTTGTAGGGAATTCGAGGTTTTAGCTCAATATTAATATCTATTATCGCGCCCTATCTTTCTCCCGCCATGTATCTTTCATACTGCCAAATAAGCCATTTACACCGATCCTCCGACCCTGCTTTTGACGACAAGTTCCCAAAGGATAAGCAGTACAAAGAAGACCGGCATTTATATGGAATAGTTCGATTCTTACCGGCCTCTGCTGATGACAGTTATAAATAAGTGTACATACCAGTTAGACTTTTTTTGATGCCGGAGGGCTGTACCGTAGAAATTTATTATAGTATGTGTTAAAATTATAGAATAGTATTTGTTATAATGCAAATCAATCGTTATTTTTAATTTAACTTCAATATGCGAATATAAAATTTAATATCAGTAGTGTCCGGTAAAAAAAGAGAACCGCTCAAAATATGTACCTGAATATTATGACTTGTCATTGCAGAACTCGTTTCAGAATCCAGTATTCACAGGCTATTTGGATGTATCAAAATGGATTCCGGATTCCCGATAGCAGGATTTCACTGGGCTCAACAAGTCTGGAATGACACGTTTAGATATTATTTTTGCTAATTTCAAAATTGCATCCACTATAGCACAATATAGGCCAAAAAGGAGCTTGTTATTTCGATTATCACAAATTGGCTGCATTATAACCGGACACTTGTGATTTAATTTAGATTAACAGAAACCTCTGAATAAGCAACAGATCGGACATTTATGTCATTCTGAATGGAGCCGGGCCACTTGTGGCGGAGAGTAGTGAAGAATCTAAAAACACTTAAAATGTATAGAGTTATAGATTCTTCGCGGAGTTTATCCTGAGCCAGACCGATCGTGTCTATAGTTCGACTCCGCTCACTATGACACTAAAATAGTCACCCTGAGTCCTTCGACTTCGCTCAGGATAGACTGCCGAAGGGATCAGAATGACATTTCGTAAATGCTTTATTTTTCAAGTCATTATAAAATATGTCCGGAGTGTTGGAATAAGCAGTTAGTTGTTTTAATAAATTGGAGATTATATTGAAAAAAACTCAATCCTTACTATTAATTCCTTTTATTTTATTATTATTACTCACGCCGAATACCGAAGCTGCCGGCGATGATTCGGATATAAAGAAGCTGACAGCTAATCCGGTAAAATGGCCCACCTCCGATGTGAGTATTCCATTTGGCTTAATATTAAGTCTGAATAAACCAGCCTATTATATTGAAGTTAGTGAAGTATACGGCGAAAAAAATTATGCCCCGGATATCTTGAGGTTTGGAGTAGGATTTTATTATGAGTCATGGCAACTAAGTTATAAGCAAATTGATTATGGCAGCGTAGTCAATATTATGGCCCGGTCGATAGGGCAGGATGTTTATAGAGGGGTTTATCTGGAAATTGGCTCCGGCCCCGATTACATTGATCGTTCAGATAATAAGAATAATAACGTTAGTTCAGTAATTTATGGATTGGGCATCACTTCTAACTCAGGGTTTGATGATGGCGTAAGCTTTTACTATGGTTACGATTTAGTAGCCGGAATCATTTCCGCTAATGAAGATCACTTATATAGCTCCGGTGGCATTAAGGGCGGGATAAGGCTCCCTTTTGATCACTTCTCTGCTATTATTTTTGTAAATGGACAATTTGTAACATATCCCAATATGTCTGTATTGTACCCGCCAATAATTATAAATAATAATTCTCGTTCTGAGAGCTATTTTCTGCTTAAAGTGGATATTAACTTGTCAATATCACTAAATTTATTCCAAAAATGAAGGTAATAAAATGAAAAGGTTATTTCAATTGAGCTTATATATTTTTATTTCAGCTATAGTTTTTAATGGTTGTGGATTGCAGGGATTCCGGACTTGGTACAAAGGCAAATACTTCAATTCAGCACTGGCAAAAGATTTCAAGGAACGAGATATTAAGAAGATCGGGGTTTATGTTTTCTCCGATGGCGCTGCCAAAGACGCAAAAGGCGGCTCAAGGGGATTTGACGGTTTTCTCACAAATATTTATAAGCCGGGATTTGGTACAAAGGGAATTTCCAAAGAAGACGTTAGTTTGGACAAGAAATACTATCCCGAAGATGTTACATTGGGGTCTGCTTTCAATCCGGATACTTCTAATTCGGGGCCAAGCTCTGAGCTTGCCATACAGATTGCAAAGAAACTAACCGCCATGGGATATGTTGCAAGAGATGTTTTGGGCCTTGGCCATAGCGGCACTGTTAGTTTGGATCAATGTATAAAAGATGCGAAAAGCAAGAATTATGATGCTGCTTTTGTCGTTTATTATTCCGGATTGGACAAATGGCCTGAATATTCCGGGAAAGAAATAACTTCAAGTCTAATTACAACCCATGTTACTATTTATGATGGATTCCTATATATTCCGAATGCGGCATTATTCGCCGTCAAAGATGGGGCAAGGCTGTGGAATAACTCTTATTACGGAATTGTTGAGAATGCTCACTTTTTCAACATCTCTGCCGAGCCGTACACAAAGCTTGTTCATAAAGCCATCATTCATAATGGCGATGAGACATACATCAAAGCCGCTCCGAAGGCTGTGAAGTTATTATTTGAGCCAGAGTATTGGCAGGATTCGTTCGCTCCTTTGCCAATTCGTGGTGATGGCAAGAAATCTAATAAAATATAATTCTTAATTTTAAAGTAGTTTCCTATGAGAATATCTATTTGGGCAATGTTCGTCACTTTGCTCTGTAGTGGCACAATCGGTAATGCCCAGGCCGATACTGTGAATAGTAAAAATACTGTGAATAGTAAAAATACTGTGAATAGTAAAAATACTGTGAATAGTAAAAATACAGAGAAATCAATTGGCAATGCAGATTTAATAAAATCATTGAATAATATATTTATTGATGTCAATAAGAAAGTTCAACCGACATCGGTAAGTATTGATGTGCCGCTTGATAAGTTAAATAAAAGAATCGAATTCTGGGCTGAATACTGGAAAAGGAAAGGAAAGAAGTTAGATGCCGATGAATATAAGTCCCATGCAATCGGATCGGGTGTGATTGTTAGAGAAGACGGGTATATAATAACAAATTTCCATGTGGTTGACGAATCCGATGAAGACAGCATCAAAGTTACATTGCCGAGTGGTGAGATCTACTATGCCGATATTGCGGGAAAAGACCCGACAACAGATTTGGCGCTATTGAGAATTTATATTGATGGCCTGCCGGCCGTGGAATTCGCCAATAGCGATGAAGTTGAAGTTGGCCAATGGGTGCTTGCCGTTGGCAGTCCCATGGGATTGGACAAAACGATTACATCCGGGATTATTAGTGCAAAAGGAAGGGGATATACTTCTGAATATGACAAAGAATTTAGAATTCGCAATTATCTTCAGACCGATGCGCCAATAAATCCTGGCAATAGCGGCGGCGGTTTGTTCGACCTATATGGCAACCTTGTGGGCATTAACACTGCTATCTACAGCAAAACCGGATATAGCGTCGGCTATGGGTTTGCCATTCAATCAAACCTTGTGAAGTCCGTTATGGAAGACCTTTTGGAGGACCGTGTTATTGACAGGGCTTATTTTGGGATAAATATAAGAGAAGTTGAAGAAAAGGATAAAGTTGAGAAGAAGCTCGCCGATATGACCGGAATAATTATTGATGGTGTGGATACCTTATCGCCTGCTTTCAGTACTGGCCTATTGGAGGAGGACGTAATTCTGACAATTGATGGCGAAGTGATTAGCGAATCCAGTATGCTGCAAGACGAAATGGCAATTAAGCGCCCGGGCGATACCGTAACGGTAACAATTTGGAGAGGCAGCAAGGAATACGAGTATAAAGTCGTACTTGGCAAAGCAGAATTGGATGAGTTGGATGAAATTGAGGTCAAACCCGCATCAATGAATATTATGGCTTTCGAATCCGACATCAAAGACAAACCTGGTGTATTGATCCGGAGGATTATGCCTTATGGCGCTGCCGAGAAAGCCGGCCTCGAGGTTGACGACATCATTTTTGAGATCGACAATCAAAAGATTAATAGTATTGAGGCTTTAAGCAGTATTGTCAGTGAACTGAAGCCGGGCGACAAAGTCCGGATTAAGTATTACCGTCAGGATATAATAAATGAAGCCGGCCTGATATTACATAGCTTCAGATAAGCCAATTTAATTACACCTATAGATTTATGTAGATTACCCTCAAAATGTATTAACTATTTATTGTTATAGTAGTTATCATAGATGTTCAACAAAAAAGTGCATTGAAATTTATTTATTATGCTCTTATGCCTTGCAGATTGTAGGATACACCCACTGCTCGCTTCGTTCACTTCCCCCTTAAAAAAGGGAAATCTATGGGCCATTATTTTCTGTAAAGCCTCATATGGAATAAGACAAACCGGCTAATGATAAATTTATTATATTGTAGAAATATATTTTGGAGTTATTATGGCCAACAATCCACGCTTTACCGCTGAACAAAAAGTTATGATTTTA
>JAJRTW010000186.1 GCA_024278075.1 Bacteroidota bacterium
AAGTAACCGGGGGTTTTCCTGATGAGCAATTGATGAATTTAAAAATAATTATTCTTATTTTCACACAGCATCTCCGATTTGGGAATGAGATGAATATACTAAGCCTTTTTATGAATAGCTACACTAGTGTAACAACTGGCAGAACATAAATTCAGGCAGGTTGCGAACCTGCCACTACACATACATCGATTGAACTATAAAAAATAGTTATCAATCATTTATGAGATGGCGCACTATTTATTCTATTTGCAAATTGGAGCTAAAATGACAATTCCCCTATTTTTCAGAAGTCTCTAATAATAAATGAAATATCCATATTCAAACTAATACAAAAAAAAATTCATTCCAAATCCATAAAGATTCGAAATGAATTAATATACTACGCAAGTATGTATGTAATTAATTGATATGTAAATTATTTAAGTCCGGCGGCGGCAAGCAATTCCGGAACTTCGCCGCTCTTAATCGAGCCGTTAACTAATTTATCAAGGATATTAGCATAGCCTGTTGATTTCTTCTGCTCGATGTTCAAAGTCGACAGGAGCCTTACCTTAGCAATTAAAAGCTTCTCCTCGATTCGTTTGCTAAGGAAATCATCCGCACCGGCTTCAATGGATTTCAACTGGTTGGCAACATCATTCAATGCCGTTACGATAACAACCGGAATGTGTTTGGTTTCGTCATTATCCTTTAGTCTTTTAACGGTCTCGTAGCCGTCCATCCTTGGCATCATTACATCAAGGACAATAGCGTCGGGGTAGCGGTCTTGAACTTTCTCAAGGCATTCAACGCCGTCGTAGGCCTCGGTGGCTTCATAATTATTAGCTTCAAGATACCGACGAAGAAGTTTCGTGGTTATCTTATTGTCATCAACTACCAATATAAAAGGTTTATTCATAGACTCCTCAAGAACAAAATTTATGTCACACTGTATTTATATCCACAATATTATTATCCGCAATATTATTATCCACAATATTGCTAAGTTAAAAAAGCTAAGTTAAAAAAGCTAAGTTAAAAAATAAGCTCAATTGCCTTGCTCGTACAACTTTAGCAAAACTTAGCTTATGTGTCATTATAATTTAAACAATTTGGTATGAAAATCAAATAAATAAATAAATAAAAATCTTATTTATAATCTATTGCTGCAATTCTATTGCTGTCATATTTGCCGATTCGAGGTGGCTGAGAAATATTTTCCCCTTGTGAGTAATCCTCGACCATGCACATTCTTCAAATCCGAATACCGTACCCCTCAGGTGGCCGTTCATAATCAATTGCCTGGCGCAACGGCTGATTTCACTGGCGCTGTATTTATTCATGGGCACACTTTGCCCGTTTGCCTCATACAGCAAGAGCCTCGCCAGCTCATCAGATGTTTTTACTTGGGGCGGAATGTCATAAAAGTATGGCTTGTCAAAAGTTATATCTATTTCTAATATTTTCATCACAAGTTCATTATCACATGTTTCACCACGCCGTAAACATTGAATTCCATATCGCCGGTAATCTTCACAGGCTCAAACTCTTTGTTCTCCGAGGCCAGTACAATCTCATTATCCATACGCCTAAACCTTTTCACATACATTTCTCCGTCGACCGAAGCGACAATAATATCGCCATCGGCCTGATCGATGCTAATATCGACAAGCAGCCTGTCGCCACTTTCTATTCTTGCCCCCTTCATCGATTGGCCGGATACGTCGCATATCACCAGGTTCGGTTTATTAATATCAGAAAATTCCGTTAATCTGGCTTTATCACCTGTGCCATCGGTGCCTTCTTCGAATTCCCGAATCAGTTCCGCCGCTTCCGAATCCGGCATAAGCTCCAATCTTCGGACATTGGCTATCCCAAGCCCGCGGCTTACCACACCGGCCGAATTGATTATCACTAAGGCATCCTCAAGTGCGTGGCCAAAGGCAGGTATGCCGCGCCTTTCGCATTCGGCATAAACCATATCGCACTTATCCTTATTATGAAGCAGCCCGGAATTCTCCTGAATAATATATTTCTTTGCCGTTTCGTACAGCTGGCCGTCGGTAAGGTTTCGCACTTTATTATTAATATCTTCCATACTTTATTTTGAATTATAAGTTTCGAATTATAAGTTTCGAATTATAAGCCGTATTCTTCACTTTTTCTTATTCTTTTTATTAATCCTTCCGGCAGCCACCTTATAAACCGGCGGCGTGAACTTGCTGCCTCCACCATCGGCGGAACCATCCGCCAACTCTAATACTTTCGCTCCGGCCTTGCCCCCGGTATGTTCGCTAAGCCTGCCGGCGAATTCCCTGCCGGCCTTCGTATCGGCGAACATCGAGCCTTCCCCGCTTATGATATATATCGGGTTTATGCCGCGCTTATACAGCGAATAGAGTACCCTCGGCGAAATCGGAGTTCTCCCCAATTCATAATTTCTTATCTTATCTCCGGATTCTTTCAGAAGAAAGCCAAACTGGTTGGCAGTAAGTTTGCCGCCTTCGTTAAAAACAAGCCTTATATTTCTAATGCGCTTACCTATTTCATTATTTAAATCCATAGAATATTTTTTCTATAATGTATATTTTACTTGTTTTATGTGTAATATTTACATATATTTGAATCGTAATATCTATTATATTTGTGTAGTTATTACATAATTCAATATAATACAATCACATAATATATCCAAATTAATTTCTAAATTAATTTCAACAAAAGAATCGAGGAGGAATGATAATGACATCGAAGAAGAAAATACCACCCGGCGATATATGCTTTAATTGCGGCGAACAATCCTTTTCCAATTCTGTTTGCATCCATAAAATCATTCGCTATCTTAACCCAAACAGCAGCGAAGAAGCAAAAGCAAAGCTAAATCTTGTTTTTAAGAGAATATTCACAGAGCTGAACTCCGTGAGTAATGCAAACAGCGAAACCATGTCGGCTCTCGAGTTTATGATCAATGATTTTGTCGACAATATACACAACCAGTCCGAAACCGAAAAAAGACTGCTGGAGGATTTCGACCGTTTCGTGGAAGATTTCCGCAATGAAGATGACGAATACTTGAATGATATTTACTGATGAACCATATAATTTTATTTACACTAACAAAAGGATTTCCAAATGGACGTATACACGCAAATTCACTTCGACGAACTGACCGACGACCTGCAGATGATGTCCAATGCCTGTGGCATCGAAACCGTTCAATCATTGCTTAGAAACTTCGGCGGAATGAGTTTCTATATCCCAAAACTGTCACGCCTGGACAGCTTCGTATGGAAATACGTTAAGCAGAACCCGGAGAAAACCTTCAAGCAAATTGCCCGCGAACTGAAAGTATCCGAGCAGTTCCTGAAGACAGTCCGGAATAAAATGCACAATTAGCCCATTGGCTGTTCTATGCACTCCTGTTAATTCCATACATCCAACAAATTTGCACGCACAGCGGGGGCGGTTCCAAACCGTCCCTGAGGATAATGTTGATTCAGCCCGGGCTTGCCCCCCCGGCAGATGGATTTGAAGTTTCTTCCCACGCCTGTTGTAACAACCGGCCGGACATATAAGAACGAAGCGTCGAAATTCAGCTTAATTTTCAGATTTATAGAAGTAACCATCAATAAACGCTTTAGCGGTAGTTTTTATATCGGATAAATTCCTACACCTTGCCAACCACTTTACGAAATAGCCGAAGGGCCGGACAAACCTGACTGCCACACTCGCATTAAGCACATCGATGGCAATAATGTTCCTGATAATATAGTAATGCTTCCAGGAGAAATCTTTATTCGGGTCGACATAAGGCAATTTGCGGTTCGAGCGCGCCCTTGTTACAATCCTGATCTTAAAGCCAGCCTTTTCAGCCCTGATGAAATAATCCGTATCGTCGCCATAGATAAAGAATTTCTTTTCGGGCAGCCCTATTTTTTCGACCAGGCGGCGGTGGAACAGCGGCCCTTCGAATGTGATGCCAACCGCATCAATATATTCCTTCCGCAGGTCTTTTTCCGAAAGAATATCGTTCCAAATGCTTTTGAAAGGGTTGGTTAGATTAAAGCTAATCGTATCATTAAGGAACGGTGTGCCGTCGGGATTATACCGTAGCGGGGCATGCACGTTTTGCGGGCCAATATTTTCCATTAGCTTCCCGAGGCAGTCAGGCTCGGGGACAACATCGTCGTCCATTGTCCATATCCAGTTGCAGCCGGAATCATAGGCCGCCCGGATGCCTGTATACTGCCCGCCCGAACTGCCAACATTCGGTTGGGTTATAACAGTTATGCCGCTTTGAGTGGCAAGCCAATCGCCGCTGCCGTCGGTGCTGGAATTATTTACAACGATAATTTCCCGTGGCCGCAGGGTTTGGGCTTTCAATGCCGCAAGCACTTCCTTCAGCAATTCCAATCTGTTATACGTGAGTAATACTATCGCTATTGATTGATTCATAATTTATTGTTATCGATATAGCTTTAAAACAACAGCCTTATAAGTTAATCTCGAAGTTAGCGGAATGCCCGCCGGACAGAACAAACCTATTGAATATTTCCGTGCCTTCCTTATGCGATGGCAGCAGCACCTTGTCTATGCAATCATTCAGGCCAAGCCACCGGAAATCCGTATGCTCCGGCGAGAGAATCACTTCATCGTTATAATCAACTAACAATCCGAAGACAGGCGACGAAAATATTACATCTCTTTTCGCATTATAGAAAGTTGAAACATAAGGGAGAGTCCACATTTTCCCGGGCTTTAGGTTTGTCTCCTCGCGAACTTCGCGGCGGGCGGTTTCAGCTGCCGTTTCGCCGGATTCTATCTTGCCGGTCACCACCTGCCAGACATTCGGATAAACCGGATTCCGGCCCGAGCGGAGCAAAGCCAGAAAGTCATAATCCCTGCTTTCGGAATTATATCTTGCTATATGAGCCTGAATGAATTCGGATCTAACCCGAACATTTCGGGCCTTTTTACTATGAAGCTTCATCTCTTTTTTAGAATATTTGAGTCAGTAGTGTCCGGTTAAAAATAAGGGACGTTCTTAATTTATACTCGAAAACAACGTTATGTTATCCGATATGTTGCCAACGACAAATACTATTAAAACCGTAGGGGCAGGTTCTAAACCT
>JAJRTW010000187.1 GCA_024278075.1 Bacteroidota bacterium
TAACTGGCAGAACATAAATTCAGGCAGGTTACGAACCTGCCACTACACATACATTGAATGAACTACAAAAAAATAGTTATCAATTGTTTATGAGATGGCGCACTTGGAATTACAATTCTTGAAATTTAAAATTAACCAATTACAAATTTAATCTTTTTTAGGCAATAATAAAACTTATGGGCTTTGCGGCCCCGGCTTGCTTCTCGCTGCCAAGCCCTATCCTTAAGTTACGGCTTTATATCGCACAGCTGGGTTGGGGCTTGATGGAAGGTGAATCGGATAGCAGTTGCCGCACGGCCCTCAATTACAAGTTGTAGATTATCGCTTTGCAATCGGCCTAAGCCTAATAATATCAGACAGGTACAAGAACTCAGGATTAAAGGCCGGAAATTTTCGGGCTTTATCGCTCAAAAAGAGTAATATTTGGCAAATAGTATTGGTGCTATTTCGTTAATTCAATAATAATTATTACAAATTACAGATTACAAATTACAGATTACAGATTACAAATTACAAATTACAAATCTCCGGATATTCAGGAATTCGTCCTTCCTTTAGTTAAAACTTGCTTAGTACCGGGTGAGATATATAGCCGGGTGTAACACCTAACATAATATGAATCCCCCCGGACAATCCGGAATGGACATTTAATTCAACAGGAAATTACTATGGCTAAAAAAGAACTTATCCTGATAATGATATTGTTCACGGCTTTCGTTTCGGTAGTAGATGCCCAGTTTTCGCAAAGTATTGTATCATTAACCGGCAAAATCATTGACGAGCATAGCGGCAAGCCGGTTGGAATCAAAATGCTGGTTTACGATGAAAACGGGAAGAAAGTATCCAGGGCAAACAGCAATTCGAATACGGGATATTATTATATAACCGGCCTAAAAGCCGGCAAAATCTATTCTATGAAATTCAAGGATGATGCATATTTCAGGGAAACTGTGCCGTTCGAGCTGCCGAAAACAGAAAAGTATGCCGAATTCTCGAAGGATTTTCTTGTTAAGCCATTGCAGATTGGGCTGAAATTGTTAATTAAGATTCCGCCATTCGAATTAAATAAATCCAAATTAAGGGTCGGCAGTGACTTTATTCTTGATAATATGACTATGGCTTTGAAGGAAAACCGCACTGTGAAGTTCGAAATTGTATGTTTCCCCGATCATGACGATGACCAGGATTTCAATGCGGGCCTAACTGCCGGCAGGGCGGAAGCGTTGAGGTCATACTTCATAGAGCAGGGAATCCGGCCGGTGCGAATAACAACTCATGCAAGGAAATTGACCGATGCCGACGCTCCGCCACCTTCGCGCAAAAGGGCGAAAGGGAAGCGATATATTGGTTCGTCATATATTGTTGTAAAGGGGTTTACTATGTGATGGTTTTTTCGTGCTGCTCCGGAGTTTGGTATATTATTCAACCTGTCCAAGGCGGCTGCCTTCTTGCTATAGCTCCGGTTTGGGAAGGATGATTTGCCAACAAGCTGGAATTATAAGAAAAAAGGATTAGGCCAAAGAAAAATAGTCATAGTTAGCATCGTTGTGGATTTGCACCACACCCGCCCGGACAAGCCTTATCATCAGGCGTTCGGCCCGCCGGCGCGAAATATTTACCAGCCTGGAGAATTCATTAATTGTGATACGCTCGTATTTCTCAAGATAGGCCAGCAGCCGCTGTTCCTTATCACCAAGAATAAGCCTAACCGGCTGGGAATCGGGATTCTGATAGCCCATCAGGCGATACATCTCCGGGCTTGATATTACTGATTTCTCCCCAACCCGTATGTAGGCCCTTTTCTTTCCTTTCGCTTTCGGATTGTCGTCCGATACCATTGAGTGAGGCTTCGTCTTACTTTGGTGAATATAAGCAACAACTATTTCGGAATTATGCACATTTACGATTTCGATCTCGGGTTCTATAGGTGGGGTGATGTTGAATTCACAAGCAGATTCGATTAAATCCACTTCGGATTTTTCGCTTTTCACACCCACAATTGTTCCGTCGTCGTCTATGCCGACAAGCAAATATCCGCCTTTAGTATTGGCAAATGCGGAAATCTCCTTCGCTATTTTCGTTGGAGTAGTTGCCTGGCGCTTGAATTCCAGGGTGGTCGATTCACCTTCGGAAATCAGGTCAATTAATTCTTGGGGGCGCATTTGGAATTTTGTAATTTATAAACAGAAGGATAACTCTAATTTACGATAAATAATAATATTATCTAAATAAGTTCTAACTCTTTACGGAAAACATGATGAATCATTTTTCAGCATCTGCCGGCCAAAAAGCTACATTAGCTATACTCCTCTTGTGTTTTTTAATTTGCTCTTCTCCGGAATCATATTCACAAGTGTGGGAAAAAGTCGATGGCGTCAATCCTTATGTGAACAGAATATTTTTCGACAAGGCCAATCCTGATGTAATGGCTGTAGCAAGCGATTCGATACCAATGGACTTGGACGAAGCTGATATTGCTTTCTGGAATATTGAAAGCTATGGTTTATTGATTAGCCGCGACGGCGGGAAATCTTTCGGAGATATTAAGCTGGAGAAGTTAATGGTACTCGACATCATTCAGGCACTTGACAAGCCAGAAACCTGGTATGCATCTTATGTGAATATGGGCAGGGGGAGTGTGGCTTTTTCTTCAGACGCCGGCGAAACCTGGGATACGGATTATTCCAAATGTGACGGAAGTTTTCAAATAATGAAACTCGCTGCAACGACCACCGATGACAAATTTTACGGTGCTTGTGTTAACACGGGCAATGGAATAAGAACTTCAGACGACGCATTTGCTACATGCAAGGCAGACGAATCCGTAAACATTTCTTCAAGGGATATTCAAATATCGGGCGTAGACCCAAATATTATTATT
Organism: Bacteroidota bacterium; assembly: GCA_024278075.1. Lineage (GTDB taxonomy): Bacteria > Bacteroidota > Ignavibacteria > Kapaibacteriales > UBA2268 > JAJRTW01. Next base: position 2,882 of record JAJRTW010000187.1, read on the forward strand.
GCCGCTTCTGATGATAATTTCACCGGCCATGTTTTCCGTTCGTTTGACAATGGCGAGACCTGGATGCAGGACAGCTTGGGTTTGGATGGCTTGCGTATTCACTGCATTCAGCCCTCTGGCATTAACCCTGCAATAGTATATTGCGGCGCCGACAGCGTGGCCACCGATGACAACTCTGTTGGCAGGGGCATATACCAAAGCCTGGATTCGGGCAGAACATGGCGTATCATTAATGCAATCGACAACAAAGTGTATGATATTGCAGCCCACCCCTCTAATCCGAATTATTTGGCGGCTGCATGTGGCAAGGGCGGTGTTTATGTTAGTGGCAATGCGGGGCACTGGTGGGAAAAGAAAGAAGGCGGCCTGCCCGATGATGCCGACGTAAGAACAGTATCGATTCCCGGCCTGGCTCCAACCAATAAGGGCGTAATTGTCTATGCCGGCACATTTGGCCAGGGAATGTATAAGTCCGAACATATTACAACCGATATTGAAATCATGGACAGGGACACTGATTCGGGTATTGAAATTGCTGGCATATCTCAGATTGCCGGCAGTAGCAGTATTAATGTGAAGTGGCGCTCGAAAAGCAGTGGGAATTTCAACATCCGGATGTTCGACCCGCTCGGAAGGACTATCGCCGCGATTGATTATTTCGGCTATAATTCGGTTCATTCCGCTGCAATTCAAATTCACAGTCCGGTTGGTTCCCGGGCTTTCTTCATTTCCATATCTTCGGGCAATGACTTTGCTGTCGGGAAGTTTTTGCTCAGTCGATAGTTGATAGTCGATAGTCGATAGTTGATAGATATCCGCAAGCTGTTAGTTGCTGGCCGATAGGGTTGGTTGAAAGTTGCTGAACTCGAAATGCAGCATAATATGACAAGTCATCGTAATCATGTGAAGATCAAAAATGCCAATTGTTTTGCATTGGATTATATTTCTATGGATATTCTATATATATGGCTATCCAACAATATTATGCCAACGGTATATATTAGAAATCGAATATCCCAAATTCAGAATCCTAAATCAAGCCATATCTCTTTTGATAATCACCAAAGTTTTGTCGTCAGAATAATTCGAATCCTTAGAAAATTTATAGACGTCGTCCAGGATATGGAGGGCTATCTGCTCGGAAGATTTACTTTTATTCTTCATTATCATTTGCCTTATCCTTTCCTCGCCGTAGAGGTTGCCTTTGCTGTCGAGGGCTTCGTTAATTCCATCGGTATACAGCACAAGAATATCGCCCGGGTGCATTCTTACGTTTTCCAGTCCGAATTTTTGGCCTTCCATGATTCCAAGCAATCCGCCTGTCGGCTCCAATGCTAAGAATCTGCCCGTTTCGGGGCGGTAGTGGATGGGCGAGCAATGCCCGGCGTTGGCATATAGGACGAGCCTGTTCGAGGATAAGGTCAGCTCGCAGTAGAACAGAGTAACAAATCGTTCGTATGGGAATGTCCGGAAGATTAAGTCATTCAGCCTCGACAAGAGCAGAGTGATTCTGGATGAAAAGCCTGCGCCCATTCTGATTGCCCCGGAAACGAAAAGGGCCTGAATGGCCGCCGGCAGGCCTTTGCTGGCTGCATCGCTAATGATGATGCCAAGCCTCTCATCCTCATTGGTCGAACCTTTTATATAATCGAAATAATCCCCTCCGACGGCGCTGTCCGGAATACAAGTTCCGAATATTTTATAATCTTCAAACTCAATATAATGGTCCGGCAGCAAGTTCCTTTGAATTTCAGATGCTTTTATTATATCTTTCTTGATTTTCTGCTGCGTGGCCTTAGTGGTCATATTTCTAATTGCAACCGAAGCAGCCCTGCTGATTACGGACAAAGTCTCCCGGAATGAATCCGATATTGATTCGGCATTGAACCCCAAAGCATATCGATAATATCTGCCGCCGTCGATTCTGGCCAGCTTGCCGACTCCTGCCAGAGAATATAGAGTAATCCCCTTTTCAATCAATATTTGCTCGGTCTCGTAGTTGACTATCGTTCTATGGCGTGTAAGGTCGGTAAAGACCTGATGTTTGGCTATTGGTACGGAATATCGCTTCGGAATTTTATTTACATTGCCATATTGGTATCTTAGTTCATAGGCTCGCTTTTCGCGGTCAATTTTCCATATCCTACCGCCCTGAATATCGAAATCAGTATGATTAATAATATCCCTTATTAACGATTTTAGCAGGGCTAATTCGGATTTATAATTACCCGATGTAAGTTTTTCGAGTAATTTATAAGTGTTTCTTTGATCGATAACAGACTTTGCTGGCATTAATTTAGATAAGAGTTAACAAAATAATATATATCACGAGTTATAGTTCATTGCAAACTCGTGGCTATTTATCATGTTAATGTAACTAAACGGAGGTTTAGCTGCAATGATAAATAGCGTATTGTTTAATGGGATTCTTCACGATCTTAAAAATAAACACTATTATTATTCCGATTCGGCCTCAACCAAGCCGGAGGTAGCCAGGAAGTTCTTCAATAGTTCGAAGTTTTCCGGAATGATTGGCAGCAATGGCATCCTGCAAATATTTTGAATATAGCCCATAAGGCTTAATATAGCTTTAACCGGCACCGGGTTGGTTTCGATGAAATTAAGCTGCATAAGGTCGAACAGGTCGTAGTGCATCAGGCGTGCCTGGCCAAGCTCGCCCTGCAAAGCCAAATTAATCGTTTGGCTGAATTGCTTTGGCATATAATTGGACAGCACAGAAATAACTCCTTCGCCGCCCATAGCCACCACCGGAACGGCAATAGAATCATCTCCGGAAAACAAAGCAAAGCCGTCGGGTGCATATTTCATCACCTCCATCATCTGTTCCAAATTGCCGGAGGCCTCCTTGGTGGCGATAACATTATCGCAATCCTCTGCAATCTTCAGCTGCGTTTCCGGTTCGATATTTACACCGGTACGCCCGGGGATATTATAGATTATCTGCGGCAAGTCAACATTCTCCGATACTGCAAGAAAGTGGTGATACAATCCCTCCTGGCTTGGCTTATTGTAATATGGCGCCACTATCAAGGCCGCAGCAGCACCGTATTCTTTGGCCACCAGTGTAAGGTCAATAGTTGCACGAGTATTGTTTGAACCCGTACCGGCAATAATCGGGACACGCCCGTTTGAAATCTCTACGGCTTTAACAAGCAGCGATATTTTTTCTGATGATGATAATGTGGCCCCTTCGCCCGTAGAGCCAAATACTAATATTCCATCGATACCGCCGTCAATTTGGAATTCGATCAGCTTTTCATACGCTTCGAAATCAATTGACAAATCCTCGTTAAATGGAGTGACAAGAGCAGTAATCGTTCCGCTTAATTTGAAATCAGACATCTATTTACTCCTGAGTTGTTCTAAATTTCAAGATAATTCCCAATTATTATCTAACTTAATCTATCCGATAAATTATTATGATAAGATTATACAATTTACAATTTATGAATTTTTCATTATTAATAAAAAAGTAATTGTCATTTATCATTGCGAATTATTGTGTATTGTGTTCATTCAAAAGCCTGTCTCGTTACCAAATTCTGACTCCGGAATTGCCGCTGCCAATCATTAAGTGCAGCCAAAACAACAATTCGATTTGCCAACAACTTGATATTTATGATTGCTTTGAAGTTAGAAATTAGTTATATTAATGAATATAATGTTAAAAAGGAAAAGAATATAATTGCTGTGCAATAGGCCACATACTGCTACATTATTTGCTTTGGTATCGGTAATGCTGCTTCTGCAAGGTTGCGAAGCGCTGAACGGGCCTGATAATACTGATTCTGCCAATACTATTAAATCAGAGTCGAAAAGGCTTGTATTGGAAGATAATTCCGTTATGAACCAGCTTGTAAACTATAAGGAATTCAGCCGCAGAGGCAATCTGATAAGTTTAATAACATATTACGAAACCGGCGAACTCCTTTCAAGCTCTGATTTCACATATATTAGTAATGAGAGCCAAGAGGAGAAGGTTGTTTTTGGCAAAGATGGAATTATTATATCAACCGAGCTTAGCTCTTACATCTTTGATAGTAATGGCAATATATCGGAGAAAAAGATTTGTGCTGTCGATGGCAGCACTTGCAGTAGAGTTACCTATGCCTATGACAATAAAGGTAACCTTACGAAAAAAGTTGAGATAAGCGACTCAGACAGCTCCTTAAAGGAAACGGAGTTCCAATATAATTATGCCGATAATGGCCTGGTTTCCGAAAGAATTGTCAATCCTGCCGAAGACGGCTCTTATTTAGCCAGGGATAGCATTATATACGATCAGAATAATAGCCAGATTAATCGATTTACATTTAATTCCGATGGTGTGATTGATTACATTCAAACTTATGATTACAATGATTTGGGCAAGATAACTTTCGAATATATCAGAAACTCCGAAGGTGAAATATTGAAGCAATATAAGTTCGAATATGAGTATTATAATTGAGATATATAATTGAGTATTTTTTTCCTTTCTACCCTATTTCTTCTAGTATTTGTGCCATTATTTTATGAGTATCTTCGATACTGTCGAGAACCACTCCTTCATGAAAACTTTTACCGTGAGCTAATCTATCCCTATATTTTACAAGGGTTTTGAATTTTAAGAACAAAGATTTCGATATCTTGTTTTCTAACAAATTTAGTATCTTATTTAGACTGCTAAAATCATCTATATTTTTAACGAACCTGTCCCCATATGAAACGAAAGGTAAGAGATTGTAATAATTGTCCTCTATATTTTTTGTCATCTCACCAGATGCAAGTTTTATTTTTTTTATAAGTATTGCTTCAAAACTCGCAAAAAGTTCTAAATAGGAATGTTCTAAAATAGTGTCATTCAAGCTATCAAAATACTTATTAATCTCATTTATATCGTTAGTGGATTTCTTGCCCGGCAAAGGCAATTTGAATTCCGAGATATATTTTTTATTCGATAGAGTGAGTGTCTTTGCTTTATTTGTGATGGAGCTTACAACTCTATAATTAGAAAGAGCTAATTCAAGTTTTTCTGACATAATGGTTAATTGGTGTTTTGGTCAATCCAATCCTCTATTAACTTCTCCATATTTGCTTTGTTAAACTCTATTCTAATAGATTTATCCTTGAAAGGTGAAAGAAACCATTTACGAATCCCTTCTTCGGTTTCCAATAAAACAATCATATACTTGTCAACTTTATTACCTCTTAAATAAACGTCAATCCTTCCTGATGCCCCGAAAATATTTCTTCCCATGGGTTCAAACACAAGCCGAAAAGTACCGAATTCATATTCCAATTGCTTAGTCCTATATGCTCCCAAGTACTCTTCTGTAATGAATATTTCCTTCTCTACGATTCGAAAAATTCCTGATTCGATATAAGGTTTGAACCAGAATTTTGTCTCATTTAGAGTTCTGTCAATCTCTGCCAGCCACTCCACCTTTTTTTTTCTCCCAATTTATTTGGTCGGCAGATTCAGACTCATTCAATTTTTCTAATTTTTCTATTAGGCTCATCGTATTCTATCATATTAATTAGTAATAAATCACAACTATAAAACAGTGACTATAACAGCATCAATTCAGATTTATATCTATATGGATATATCAACATTTAAATCTTTTTAAATCTATCTTTTTGCAACGAAAGAAACTGAACCTTATTTTGTTGAGCGTGAATAAACCAACAGTCCGATAACGGTAGCAATTCCAATGAAAAGAAACGGCAGCCATACATCCGAAGGGCTATATGTATTCCACAGCAATTCGGTGGCCCCGGCAGCATCCAGCCCCGTCAGCTCCCGGAGTTTTGCCATAGCGTCAACATGGGCAACGCCTTCGATGCCGAAATTATCTCTAATATATTTAATAGCAAAGCCGGATTTCTCGCCCATGACTTCATATAAATATCCGCCCAATAATCCGCCGCCGGCCAAGCCGATTGCAAAGGAAATGCTGATATAGCTCATATAAAGGCCCTTGTCCGATTTCGGGGCCAGCCCGCCTATGTAATCTGTTATTTTAGGATTTGTTATCATCTCGCCCAGCGAATATATCATCACTCCGCCAATCAAATAACAACCCGACATCGAATACCCGCTTAGAAACAACCCGGCGGTGGCAACACTCACGCCAATCATTAGTACTAATAATTTGCTTCTTTTCGAGAATAGCCACGCAATTATGACAATCCCCAAAAATGTCAGGCCCGTATTAATATTGTATATATATTCGAACCTAATCATAGTTCCGCGGGGAGTATCTTTTAGCAAAGCCGCCGGCAAAGACAGAGCATCGGCTATTTTCGAAGTGTCCGACCAGTCCAAAATGAAATTTGGCAGGGTCTCGTAGAATTGCATATAGATTAGAATAAACCCCGACATAATCAGCACAAACCAGGCGATTTGCGGCTGGGCCAGCCCCCTGAATATATGCCGGAGTACTTTATCCTGCACTATTGCGGTTTCTTCCGGTTTAGGGAAAGTCATAAAATACAGGGCAATGAAATTAAAAGAGAAAACTACTCCGCTGCCAATGAATATCGCCTCCCATGATATATCTTTTAACATTACCGACAAAGGCGGGCCGAGGAATACGGCGGCGTTTATCAACATGAAATGCACACCCCAGCCCACAGATGAATTCTCTTCTGATAGGTTAGAGGCAATCGCTCCCTGCATCGATGGCTTGAATATCCCCGAGCCAATCCCGAGGATAATCGTGCCGGCGGTGAATAAGATAATGTCCCTTTGGCTGCCCATCACAAAATAACCAATCAGCACTATCACGAATGAAATACTCAGCACTCTTTTGAAGCCGTATTTATCAGCGAAACCTCCGGAGAAAACCGGCGTAAGGTTCTGAAACAAAGCCCACCAAAAGAAGATTATCCCTTTCGTAGCATGGTCCCAGTGGAGGCCGCCTGCTTCATCCTTCTGGGCAATATAAACCGGCATCTGGACAAGCACGCACCAATAGGCCAGCCTTTCGATCATTTGCATGATATTGAGCAGCCAGAATCTTCGCGGCAGGCTTCTGACCCGGGTGATTACATCCATATATACTTGTTATTTATTATCGGGAAAATATTTCTAATGCATGTATTCATTGATAAGCTTATCTCATTCCCAAATTCCGAGACTGTGTGAAAATGGTCTGGAGGCTGTCATTCTGAACTTGTTTCAGAATCTATAAGCCAGTATTCACGCGGTATTTGGATCCTGAAATAAATTCAGGATGGCATAATAATTGTGTTTTCACA
>JAJRTW010000188.1 GCA_024278075.1 Bacteroidota bacterium
AATAGCCACCCTGAGTCCTTCGGCAGTTTATCCTGAGCCGGGCCGCTTGTGTCTATAGTTCGACTCCGCTCACTATGACACTAAAATAGCCACCCTGAGTCCTTCGACTTCGCTCAGGATAGACAGTCGAAGGGATCAGAATGACATTTCGTAAGTGCTTTATTTTTCAAGTTATTATAAAATATGTCCGAAGTGTTGATAATAGACTGTTAGTACTTTTTGAGAATAATATAAGTAGTTCAACCTATTGTATCCGGCCAATAATATATCGAAATTATAAATAAGATTGGTTCGATTGTTGCAAGGGAAGTGAAAATAAAGAGATTTAGCATGGCCAAAACATATAAAATAACATTGATTCTTTTACTATCGCTAACAGTTTATTCCTGCTACGAATTGCCTGATAATTTCACTCTGCCCGAATGGGATGTTGACCTGAATATCCCCATCACCCATCAAGAGTATAAATTAGAGGAGATTATCAAAAGCGATAAACACATAGGCTTTGATTCGCTGAAGGGCGGATTGGCCTATAGCTTCAATAGCGATACCACTTTTAGGTCATTCTCGATAGAAGAGTTTCTCGAAGACCAATTGGACGGGAGTTATTCTAAAACTAATACTCCGTTGGCCGGGGGCAGGGCCGAGGCTATGCTGACATTGAACAATGGCGCCCGTATCGACAGTGCATACATCGAATCCGGCACTATGGCAGCATCAATAACAAACTTTTCGAATCAGGTTCTGAATTTTAAGCTAACCTTCCCGGAGCTTCTGAGCAGCAATAGCAATAGCTTGATTATTCAGGGCTCCGCCGAACCAAACGCTATATTTGAATTTGAAAAAGACCTCGCACATTTCTCCTATGGCAATCCCGACAGCGAAAATAATGATAAAATCAGGTTCTTTGTCGAGGCATCCGGCGATTTCCCCCCGGATACCGTTGCCATTGAAGTGGAGATTAAAGGAACCCGGCTGCGCTATGTGGAAGGTGTATTGCCCGAAACAGCAGTTAATACCATGGCCGGCGCATTCGAATTGCCGCTCACCGAAGATGTACGGAAGTTCAGGGATAAAGTGATCCTCGGCAATGCCCGTTTCACTCTTAAGGGCGAATATTTATCCGAGCACGAAGATATCTTCGATGTGATTTTGCAGAATCTCAGGATAAACGGAATAAGAAGCGGCGGCGGCGTAATCGAACTGAAACAATCGGGCGATTATATAAGAGAAATTGAGGTGAAAGATGGAAAATTCGTTAACGTTTTTACTTCCGATAACAGTAATATCTCGGAATTTTTGAGCTTCCTGCCGGATTCGGTTTCAATTTCGACCGGTGCTTTGTTCAATCCAAATATGAAATCTGCAATTGCCACAATGCTGGATTCCATCAGGTTATCCTTTCATTTTTCGGCCCTGGGCGCAATCAAGCTGGATACTGTTTCATTTGCAGATACTTTATTGTTCGAAATTAGCACGGAGTACAGGGATGAAATCCGAAATGCGAAATCTGCTGAGATAAAATTCGAGTTCGATAACCGGATTCCTCTAAGCAGCCGGCTGTCAGCTACTTTTGCCGATAGCTCATTTAATCATTATTTTGATAAGGAGTTCGAGGTTCCCGGAGCGAAGATATTGACTTCAAATTCGGTACCGTCGCCCGTTATGACAGAGCATATAATAAAGCTAAATTCAACGGAAATTCAGCAGCTTTCCGAAACCGGCCATATCTTATTTGATTGGAAATTCTTGACAGTTGATACTCAATATGAAATAATAATGCGGCCGGAATATAGGGTAGGCATAAAGGTTTACTGTGGAATCAGATATGGGATTTCTCAATGAAACTATCTAAATAGATTGCCCTCAAAAAGTACTAACTGTTTATTGTTATAGTAATTATGAAAACTATTCAATTAGAAAGTGCAAGGAAATGGATTTATTATGCCCTTATGTCTTGCAGATTGTAGGACAACCCCTGCTCGCTTTGCTCACTTCCCCCTTTATTAAGGGGGAATAGCCAATTAAATTCCCCCTTAAAAAAGGGGGATTAAGGGGGTTGTTATTCTCCTTAAAGCAGAAGCATGAATATCTTTTTCCTGACTACTTTTTGAGGGAACCCTAAATAATCAGAAAATGAATCGAATATTAATCATACTGCTTTCTTTCGTAATCTCATCATATACGCTAATTGCCCAGGCCGGCTCTTTTGGAGTTAGCGATTCGAAGAGCCTTGGCCTTGGCAATACCGGGAATACTTTGTCCGGAATACTATCAATCGGCAAGAACCCTGCCCTGTTGGCCAATGCCGACACTGCCCATAGCCTCCAAATATTATTGCCTGCCATGTCGGCCCAATCATCGTCCAACACGCTATCGCTAAGTGATATAAACTACTATTTTGACACCGAGCCCGGCAGCCCGCGCGTGCTAACCGGATTGGACAAGCGTAATATTAATGCGGCATTCGAGGGCGGCGGGCGGCTGCATATCCAATCCAATCTCAACCCCGTATCGCTGCTGTGGAAGGCAAAGGGCAGCGAGTATGCCTTCGGATTTTCGGTGAATGATTATTTTTCGGCAAGGCTGAATATGCCCGCAGAGCTTGTCGATTTGATACTATACGGCAACGAGCCGGGCCGGACCTATTCCTTTGATGATTTCAGGATGCAGGCTTGGTGGGTGCGGAACTATGCCATATCGATCTCTAAAGAGATTTACAGAGATAAGGACAATGCGTCGAATAGAATATATGCCGGCGGATCGGCCAAATACTACCAAGGATTTGCTTACACAGATATTATTATCGAGAACTCGCATCTGACAACTGCCGCAGACAATAAAATATCGGGCAAATTCCGTTCCGAATCCGCTACTTCATATTCCAATGAATTCTTTCTTCAAAGCCTGTTCGACCCCGGAAGAACCAACCCCGACTTTATGTATTTTCCATCGCCGGCGGCCTGGGGCTTAGGCCTGGATTTGGGTGTGGCCGCAGTTCTTGATAATAAATTCGTACTTTCATTATCCGCCACAGACCTGGGATTTCTTAGCTGGAGCACAAATGCGGAGAAGCACTCATCATCTGCCAATGTTGAACTTGATGATATTGTTAAGGGCAACCAACTGGACTCATTGGGAAACTCAATGAATTCGAATTCGGAGCAAGTCGCTTCATTTCGAACCTACGCTCCGGCTGCATTAAGGCTTGGCATATCGTTAAAAGTGAGCGAGATGGCCGGTTTCATACCGGGCGATATGACAGTTGCCTTTGATATAAACACAAGTTTAATCCGATTTGCTTCCGATTTTAATTTAAGCAGATACTCCGCAGGTATTCATTGGGTGCCGGATAAAGAATATCCGATAGTGCTAACAGGAATAAATTACGACCAGGCCGGATTAGTCCGGTGGTCGCTGGGAACTGGCTATAGCTTAGGTTTTATTGACGTATATGTCTCCACCGGCGATGTCTTATCATTGCTGGCCGGCCCGCAGAATTTCTCATCCTCATTTATGATTCTTTGGCGGCTGCTCTAATCCTATCTGGCCAGAATGCAGGCCCCCGCAGCCGGTTCCACATAGCTTCCCCCCTCCAGGAAAATAAGGTAGCGGTAGAAACCCATCGGCAGGCTGGTGTTATAACTGTCCCGCCCGTCCCAAACAAGCTCGTTCTTCCCAACATTTGGCTTGGCCGACAGAGTCCTTACCAGCCGGCCCGTAGTGTTATAAATAAATATCTTAAATGTGCCATTTCCGTCGGGCCCGATATAATCGAATGCAATTTTAATATCCGTCTCGAACGGGTTTGGATAAGCAATATGATTTCTGATGAATCCGTTTAAAGATACATTAGCATAGATTTTGACAGTATCGCGGTTGTTGCCGGCATCCACCGACGCAATTTTAAAAAGATTGTCCCCCGTAGTTCTGTTCCCGGAGATACTGCCGGATCCAATATCCAGGGAATCGGGGACAAAAGATATAATTGCTTTCAATTCCGTTCCGTCGTCAATCGGAGTAAAAGTAAAGTTTTCGGTATTGCTTTCGGTTTGAATTTCGCTGTTAATCCTGATCTCTATTTCATCGAGGCCGCCAATCGGAAGAGGCGAGTTGTCGTAGAATTTAACTTCGATTAACGGCCTTACGGCTACGTAGTCGAGGTTTTTCACCACTTCGCCGTCTGCTTTTAATACTGCATAAGGTTTCAGTGAGTCATTTCTAACTCTTAGCGTTAAATCGGCAGAGTTGTTAAACGTATACAGCTCGTTTCGCTTTCTGTACGGATCGATTAGCAGCGAGATATCGTTTTTTATGCTTAAGAATTTTGTGTCAATATCATGTTCGAGAAAATAGGCTTAGTCATGGCCAATAGGAGGGATGGCAACAGTATCAAATATCACATTGCCGTCCAATACAATCTCATAAACAACATCGGATTGCTGAGATTTTGTTCTTTTGGAAATATTTCTTATTGTGGTATGCACACTGGCAAAATATCCGCGCAGCTGGCCGTCTTTTCCAATTCCGGTTTCCGATGTTAAAATCGCCAATTCGGGCGCCGGCTCGAAATCGAAATTAAAACCTCCGGCATAATACGGGTCCGAATCCGGAGAGTCCCTGGAAATTATAGCTTCTGCAAACAGAAAAGGATATTTTGTTGCATCAATAAATGATAAATCAACTTCGGATTGCCCGAATACTTCTAATAAATCGTCAATATTGCCTGAAGCAGCGTCAATTCCTTTAATCTGTTCGCTCATGCTCGAAAACTCATCAATCCCTTGTGCATCAATAGATAAGTTTTTCCAGCTTTTTGCAGGGCCTGCAACAGTTGAAATCAATCTGCCCGACATCGCGCTCCGAGTGATTGTCCCGTTCACCGCAGCAGTATCCCATAATGCTGCCATCTCGGGCACAGACCCGGGGGCTGCGCCCCTATAGCCAATCATTGCAAACGACCAGCTGCTGTCGAGCTTGGAGGCTTCTGCAGAGCCAAATTCCCGAAGAACGGCTCTTAATGTGTCGATATAGCCGATACTGTCCGGAGGAGTCAAATGATATGGCACTCTGAATGACTGGTCGCAAGTGCCTATCAAAACATAGTCATCGTCGCCAACCGAATCTCTTAGGAATCGAACCAGTTCTGTGCTGCTTGAAGTATCATTCCATGTATCATAGCTACGTGTTCTCACCGGAACGCTGTCTGCTCTTCTTGAAATTACAACTAAATTAAAACCCCTAAATCCGTAGTCATCAAAATAAACGGCATCATTAATTTCCATTCTCAGCCACCTTTGCCTAAAATCAGGATGATCATTGGGTATCGTATAAAAGCTGCCGTTAACACTTACTATCTTAGCAATTAAATCTTTGGATTTCAGATGAATTTCCGGATTCGAGCCGCCGGATAATATCAAATTCTCATACTTGTTGTCCGAAAGATGTTCTTCCGTGGTTTGCTTCCATTCAACTTCTTCATCAATATAATCGTTGGAAACATAGAATGGTATTTGCAGCCATTTGCTTATCAATCCTCCGCTGGTAATATTGACAAGCCTTGCCTGAAGCCAGTATCCCTTGCCGGCGGTTAAAGTTATCCCCGGGGTCCATTCAATATAGGATTCGTTAGTCTCAATTTCCGATTCCTCAGACTTTGCAATAAGGGTGCTCAATGTGTCTATATTTTCTGTCAGCATAAATTCATACTTGAATTCTGCTGTGCTGCTTAAAGGATTGACAACTCTGAATTCGGGCTTTGGCGAGACATTCCAGTATGCCAACGGGTCAAGGGGCTGCAGGCCGCGTTTGAGGACTATCAAAGATGTTGAATAGATATTATTAGACCTGTCGGCATCATCAATTTTATTGTTGGGGTCAACAATTACTGATAGTTTATGCTCGCCCGGAAGGTCGGCTATATCAATATTAAAACTAAAATGCTCGGAAAAGCAGAAATCCGAATATTGATACCAAGCCGAATCAATAGCACCCGAATAGCTGCGGATTAGTAAAATATCTCCTGTGCTATCGGAATTGAACCCGTTATTGTAAATTGCTCCCGATATGGTGACTAATGTATCCGACTCGGTGATTATATTCGAACCGTATTCATTTGTTAAAGCTATTTCCTGTTCGTTAATGAATAGATCAGTTCTGTTGTTTACTCTTATATTTAGAAGCGGGTCGCCAAGCAGAGTGAACTGATGAAGCGCCTCGTCCCGATAACCGCTTGGCCGGTCTCTGAATATAAGGTCTTTGGCAAATTGAAGAATATCGCTAATATTTCTGTACCCTATGTCCGGTTGCGTTATGGATTCCAACATTTTCAAGAACAAAATAACATCAACGAGCACATTGCCGGTTCCGGATGAGCCGAGAGTAGCTACATAACCCACATCTGGCTCCAGAATATAGGTTTCGTTTCTGCTCGACAGTTTCTCAGGCGTACCAAAATCGCTGGTGTTGCATGACAGGGTCGATAGTATTCCGTAGCGTTTATTATTATTAAGCCTTGACACTCTCCATCCGTCCATATCGAAAAGGCCGCTGCTGGCATGGCCAAGAAAATTTGTCCACAGAGCGCCCTGATTGATTTTCGCCCTGATGTCCCCGGCTTCTGATTCTCCGCTTGCTGCATCGTCTAATTTTCTGACCGAAGTAGTATCGCCGCAGAAAGATTTATTCATAACATGTTCGCTATAATTAAAATTATAATCAAAGAAATTATCGCGCTGCGAATCTGTGTTCCCGCCGGTCAGATAAAGGAATCTTTTCATCCAGGGCCGCACGGGCAGTTGGTCATATTCGATTGCTTTTTCCACGTAATCCATTGCCTGTTTCGATGTTTTAGCCGAAATCCGCCCGACCTTCATTTCCGGCATTGAATTAACGCTATTGTCCATCAGGGCATACCAATAATCGCTAACCGGCACACCATAGGCAGGCACATAAGTATCAGAAATCGATACGTCCATTACCTTTCGCGAATCCCAGCTTGCATCACCGAATATTCCAATATACACCGGGCCCGGCTGCTGCCAGCTGTTAAGGGTATATCTTAAGAATTCCTTGATTGCGTGTGGGCTTTCAATTCCGTTATAAAACTCTTTATAGATATTCTCCACATCAACAACCGTAACGTTCAACCCCTGGCGCTCCGAGCGGAAATCTGCAAGTATCCGGGCGGCATCGACAAAATCCCTGTAGGATATATAAATAGCATCCGCCTGGTTTGCCGTGTTTCTCAGGTCGGATGATTTTTGGGAAGAAACAACCGCCGGACGGACGGCTTGCAAATCATTTATTACAAAGTGGTATGCCTTGCTTTTTTCAATATCCAATTCAAAGCTGAAAGACCGCCCGCCGGAATGCCCGATAAAGCCCGAGAGATTAGCATTCCCCGATTTCGTTCGGCCTTCGAATACGGCGGCTTTAGTATTTCCTATCTTGGCAGCAAATACGAAGGCCTCGCCCGGTTGGAGAAGATCAGCAATTTTGCTGCCGTAGCTTCTGAAAATAATTCTCAACGATTCGGGAAATTGAGCTTCTAAGTTATTGCTTGCTATAAGAATATCTCCGGCCTGCAAATCATCGAGGAAATCTTCGGCGTCGCCATAATCCGTAAACGACCCGGTACGATAATCAGAATAGCTTTCGCCCGAAAGCACGACGAAATGAATTCCGGCTTCTGCGAATGCAAATGACGAGTCGTTAATCATAATAACTGAAAAAGCCTCGCCCGGGGAACTGCACCCAGCCCGAACTGTTGTTCCCGGATTAAGCTCGGGAACCAAATAATAATCATTCACCAAATCTACAACATAAACATCATCGGAAAAGCCAAAGGCTTTCACATAAGAATCATTGGCTTGATTGTCCACAAAAAAATCAAGTTCACCACCGAAAGCCGATGGCCTGACATTGCCTTCCATCGCAACATATTCAATGCCGGCAATGCTTATTTCGGTTTCGCCTGTTTTATAAGAATTGACAACGAGATTATTTCGCCCGCTGAATATATCAATTTCTTTTAAATCTGCTTTCACAGAATTATAAGTCACGCCCTGAAACTTTTTCGAATCTTTTATTACTCCATTGACTTGAATATCCAAATGATATTCGGGAATATAATAGGCTGTGTTCTGAAGATTCATATATACGGCCATTTTTAGAATATCGCCGGGGCCGGGGTCGGCAAAAAAGTCATAATCGAATCTGTTCATTGGCCCCATTTTGCCTGCATCGCCCGGAACAACTCTTTGCCAATAGAAACCTTCCATTGGCGTAGTCTCCGAAGAGGTGGGGAACATGCCATGGTCATAAACTTTGTCAACTTCAATGTGCCGGCTTATTCGCACTGATTGCAATTCTGCTTTATTGCTCGCAATCGCTGGCAGCTTATTGAGCCTCCTGCCCGGAATAGTATCATCATAGTAGAGGTAATAAACAGCACTGGAGCTATAGGTATTAAACCATGTTGTGTCGCCTTTGGCCACCTGGCCCCAGAATATTGCCTCATCATTGATGTCGATAATTCCGTTATCATTAAGAATAGCAAACGGCATCTCTTCACCTTCGAATAACAAGTGTAGATATTGACTTTGCCTGCCGCTGAGTTCGGGGGCGATATTAAGAACTTCTGAAAAACCAATCTTAGTAATAGCATCTTTCGAAGTTGCAATCTTTATATATTTGACATCGGGTGAGTACCAATACTGGCCTTCAAATGAAGCAGGTGAATCCCCTTGAATGACTCTGACAGCAGCGCTGTGCAATCTGCCGAGCTGCGTTTTATTGACAACATCTTCAAAAAAAGTACGCTCATGCCTTGACAAAGGATATGATACCGAAGGAACCGGTTGATTGAAATCAATTCTAAGTTGGATGTTTTCGGCTACGAAATACTGCTGAGATTCCGGATTATAACCGAATGGATTAATCTCTACGGCAACCGTTTGAATTCCGCGGCGGCGGCCAATAGGCTTAATTATAGCAGACGGGCGTGCACCGGTGGTAAGGAATTGAATAATCCGGCTGTTGTTGACAGTGCTTTCAGCGAAGCCAAACTCTGCAATTGTTGCTTTATTCAAATCCGGCACGGCAATAACAAATCTCAATAAATGTTCGGGATTGTCTTTATCCAAAGAAATGGCAGTATACCCTTGAAGCCCTTCGTAGCTTATTGTTTCCTTGCTGCTATCGAACGGGGATTGGATAATATTTATATCAATGGCATCAATAGAAACATCTAAACCGTTATCTCTGAAATTGAATTTGGGTTGAGAAGCCGATAGGATTTGAAAGCTTGCAGCTAATATATATATCAAACAAAGAGTATTCGTAAGGATTTTGTTAAAATTCATATCTTCACTAAATTACTTTATATGCACAGATGTATGTAATAAGTAGACTAAAACTTTAACAATAAATTGTCCTTGTTCGGTTAAAAAAAAAGCCGTATAAGTAATAAACACTTATACGGCCAAAAAGTTTCACCCCAAAATGGAACTAATTATTTATCACCTTTAATTCCAAGAAGAATTTTATCGGCAATTTGTTCAGCAACAACCCTTTCAACATTGTTTTCAGAAGACATATATTCTGTGATAACATTTTCTACACGAGTTTTAATGATGTCGGCAGTTTGGCCAACAAGAGCATTAGACAAAATATGAATATCTTTTTGCTGTTCTTTCAGAATATCGAGCTGGCTGCGGTTTGCGTCTTCCATCTTCTTAAGCATTTTGTCCATTCTTTCTTCCTCTTCGGTATAGAAAAGAGTAACGGCAAGAAGTGCAAGCATAGTAAACTCAAGGAAAATAGCCAAAAGAATAAAAGAAGGTTTGGCGGCGGGGATAAATTTCAGGCCGCGAACGCCAACAGCAACAATCAGGAATGCAGCACCCCCATAAGCCATGCCGGTAACGTTATTAGAGTATTTCTCGGTGAAGTGATGAGCCATATATAATCTTAAGCCTTTGGCAATGGCAAGATGATTACGGCGCCACAGAAGGCCGTCTTTGGTATCCTCAATCTCTTTAACAACAAAATCGGAGAAGAATTCCTTGATTCTGTTATAAAGAATCTCATTTCTGAAACTAACAATTTCAGTATCGTCATCAAATAGGTCTTCGAAAGCAATTTTCTGATTCGATGTTTCTTCAATCTCGGAAAAAGTACGGTCCCATACTTTCCTGAACACATTTTCAACTTCATTGGGGTCACGCTCCTGCAATTTGTCGTCGGGCAAAGTGAGTATCTCAACAACAGAATCGGAAAATCCGGTCTGAAGTCGAATTTTTATTTTCGTATTGTCAATTTGCCGGTCGAACAATACAGCCATAAATCCAAAGCTTGAAGGCAGTATCATGGTGACAAGAGTGGCAAATGCTATACCCAAAACCAGGGCCAGTATCCAGAACCCAACCCAGGGCTCTAAGATAATTGCATGTTCGCCAAGGATTTCGGATTTCGCATAGAACTCGCCTGATGATTTTACATAACCGTGTTCGGCGGCATTGCGTTCTTTAAATGTAAAATCAAAGATATATTCCTTATTAATAAGGTCTTTTTTTACCTTGACTTTTTTTCCTTGAATCAATCTTTGGTTTTCCAGCGAAGTGGAAGCCCATACCAAGCCGTCGAACTTAACAAAGCCTAATTTCTCTAATCTTTCGCCCGAGGGCTGGAACAAAGGTACAACGAATTCGGCAATGCTCCAGGGAATTACCATAAATTGACTAAATGCAAAGGTTGTGAGAACCAGTGTAATCCACAGAATAATGTGCGGGGCACCAAGTTTGTATGATATGGTTTTTTTTGATAAGCTTGTTTTAGCCATGTTGCAATTCCCTCAAAAATATAATATTAAATATATAAAATTTTTTCTTCTTAATTAAAGCATTATAATTTACAAAAATAAAGCTAAGAATTAAAATGATTTTATTAGTGATAGCTATAATACCATGTGATAATTTCGTTTTCATGAAACCACTTTCAATGAAAAACAAAATATGTGTGGGGGGTAATTCGAACAGAATTATTAATAGATTTTGTTTTCTATAATATAATTAAAGAACAAAAATAATAAAATCTTTAATCAAAATCAAAATAAATAAATAATGATAATCAACAGATTAGCTTGAAGCAGCTTTCGGGCCATGTTGGATTTTTTCAGCCCCTGATTATTTTAAATCAACACTGCGGACAATTTTTATAATGACTTGAAAAATAAAGCACTTGCGAAGGGCTCAGGGTGACTATTTTAGTGTCATAGTGAGCGGAGTCGAACTATAGACACGATCGGCCTGACTCAGGATAAACCCCGCAAAGAATCTATAACTCTATACATTTTAAGCGTTTATAGATTCTCCACTACGCTCCGCCACAAGTGGCTCCGCCCCATTCAGAATTAAAAAAATGTCCGGAGTGTTGTTGAAATATAAATTAGAGAAAAGTTAACCATTAATAATTTCCCAAACCGAATATATTTCTTAATTTTACATATTCTTTTTTTTACTTATTCTGACTTTATATTATGAGATCGAAGACACTAACGGCCAACAAAGCGTTTAATGAAAGCGGAACCATCCGTGGCGGGGCTTTTATATCTTGCCTGGCCATCAGGTATATCCTTCTTTCCATAATAAATTATTCCAGCTCGTATTACTCCGAATAGTTCTTTCCACAAGTTCTATCATTATTCTAATATTTTACTTTTAAACAAATCAATCTAAACCTTCGGAGTAGCTATGAAAAAAATCACTAAGGGCTATTACAGGCCAAAATATTTTGTAGAGCCGGCTGATGTTCACGATGAGCTAAGGAAATATATCCTTGCCGATGGAATGCCGCTGGTACTGGATATTAATTCAAGTGCAGGTGCCGAATTATATGATGAAAGGTTCGGAAATAAGTATCTCGATTTCTTTACATGCTTTGCTTCCATGCCTATTGGTATGAATCATCCTAAGATAGCGAATGAATCTTTTAAGGAATATATAGCCGGCATAAGCTTAAATAAAGTTTCGAATTCGGATATTTATACAAGCACTTTGGCCACTTTTGTAACAACGTTCTTCAAAATTGCCGTGCCTTCATATTTTAAATATTCCTTTTTCATCGAAGGCGGGGCATTGGCTGTGGAGAATGCACTTAAGGCAGCTTTCGACTGGAAAGTGCGGCAGAACCTGAAGAAAGGGTATAAAAGCGAAAGGGGGCATAAAATAATTCATTTCAAGCAGGCGTTCCATGGCAGAAGCGGTTATACGATGTCGCTTACCAACACCGATATTAATAAAGTTGAATTTTTTCCGCATTTCGATTGGCCGAGGATAGACAACCCTAAATTGACTTTTCCGGTGGATGACAATAACCTGAAGAATGTGATTGAGGCTGAAAACAGCGCCGTGGCCGATATTATCAAGTCGTTCGACGAGAACAAAGATGATATTGCCGCCATCATAATTGAACCGATACAGGGGGAAGGCGGCGACAATCATTTCAGGCCTGAATTTTTAAAGGAATTAAGAAGGCTGGCCGATGGAAATGAAGCATTGTTGATTTTTGATGAGATACAAACAGGTGTCGGGATGACCGGCTCTATGTGGGCTCACCAGCAGCTTGGCGTAAGGCCTGATATTTTGGTGTTTGGTAAGAAGATGCAGGTATGTGGAATCTTGTCAACCGGCAGAATTGACGACGTAGAGGATCATGTGTTCGCAAAGTCGAGCAGGATTAATTCCACCTGGGGCGGCAACCTTGTTGATATGGCACGTGCAACCCGCTACCTTGAAATTATTCAGGAGGAAAAATTGGTGGAGAATGCCAGGGATATGGGAATAGTGCTGATGCGCAGGCTGTATGAATTAGCCGATGAATTTGCCGGCTGTGTTTCGAATGTTCGCGGCATGGGGCTGTTCTGTGCTTTTGACATAAAGGCCGGCACAAGGGATGAATTCATCAGGAAATGTTATGACAAGAGATTGATTATCCTGCCTTGCGGGGCAAGTTCGGTAAGGTTTCGGCCGCCGCTTAATATCAGCGAATCTGAAATTGACCGAGGAATAGAGATTGTAAGGGGTGTTATCGAAGAGCTGTAGCTAAATCAACATCCCATTTAATGGGGCTGTCTCAAAACACAACAGCATTGTGATGGTATTCCCTTTTTATTATATCATATCACAAGTGTCCGGTTAATAATAAGAGGAATCTGAATATTTACCGGTTTGCTATGGACTGTCATTCAGAGCCCTTCGGCAGTTTATCCTGAGCCCTTCGACTCCGCTCAGGGTGACTGGTAGCTATACGTTAATTGATAATTTAATGATTGCATCCATAAAAGCACAATATAGGCCGAAATAGAGTTTATTACTGCCAATATCACTAATTGGCTGCTTTTAAACCGGACACTTATATTTCAAAATATATTAAATTCATACTCATGATTGAAAGCACACGAAGTATAAAAGCACACGAAGTATAAAAGCACACGAAGTATAAAAGCACACGAAGTATAAAAGCACACGAAGTGTGCCAAGTGAGTGAGTTACATTCCATCAATAATAGCGTTCAATGTTGCACTTGGCCGCATAATGTGGGTAGCTATCTCCGTATCCGGCATGAAGTATCCGCCAATATCCACAGCACTGCCCTGCGCTGCGAGAAGTTCCTCAACGATTTGCGATTCGCTCTCCTGCATCAGTTTGGCTGCCCTTGCAAAGCGAGCCTGCATCTCGGTATTTTTGTTTTGAGCGGCAATGGCTTGCGCCCAATACATTGCAAGATAGAAAGAGCTTCCGCGGTTATCAATTTCATTGACCTTTCGTGAAGGGTATCTAGCATTTCCCAGATATTTTCCGATAGCCTCATCAAGGGTTTCGGCAAGGAGTGTTGCCGTTTCATTACCGGATTTTTCGGCAATCAGCTCAAGAGATGGCACGATGGCGCAATATTCACCAAGCGAATCCCACCTAAGGTGGCCTTCCTTCAATAGCTGCTGAACGTGCTTGGGAGCCGAGCCGCCGGCACCCGTCTCGAACAAGCCGCCGCCATTCAACAGCGGAACGATCGACAGCATTCTTGCACTGGTGCCAAGCTCAAGAATCGGAAAAAGATCCGTCAGGTAGTCACGTAGAACATTGCCGGTAACTGAGATAGTATCCTCTCCGCGGCGGATTCTTTCGAGCGAAAATTTCATAGCATCCACAGGCCTCATAATGCGAATATCTAAGCCGGCAATATCATGTTCGGGCAGGTATTCATTTACTTTCTTAATAATCTCGGTATCGTGCCCCCTTCTTTCGTCCAGCCAGAAAATTGCCGGTGAATCCGAGGCCCTTGCGCGGTTGACAGCTAACTTTACCCAGTCTCTTATGGGAGCATCTTTTGCCTGGCACATTCTGAATATATCACCAGGTTCCACAGCCTGCTCAAGAATTGTTACACCTGAAGAATCAACTACACGGAAACTGCCAATAGATGGTGCTTCAAAAGTTTTGTCATGCGAACCGTATTCCTCGGCTTTCTGGGCCATCAGCCCCACATTGGACACGCTGCCCATTGTTGAGGGGTCGAACTGGCCATTTCTCTTTGCATCTTCAAGAATTTCCTCATATATCGTTGCATAGCAGCGGTCGGGAACCATTGCAATGCAGTCCTGCAGCCGGTCATCATTGTTCCACATCCTGCCGCCATCACGGATAACATTTGGCATGGATGCATCAACGATGATATTATTAGGAACATGAAGGTTGGTGATGCCTTTTCTTGAATCGACCATTGCAAGGGCTGGACGGTTTTCATAAACTGCGGAAATATCGGCCTCAATCTCAGCTTTCTTATCAGCCGGCAGCCTGTCTAACTTTTCGAGTACATCTGCAAGCCCGTTATTGACATTCGCCCCAATCTCCCGAAGAACATCTGCGTGCTTGTCGAGAGCCTCACTATAGTAAACCGAAACACAATGCCCGAACATTATGGGGTCGGAGACTTTCATCATCGTTGCCTTTAGGTGCAGCGAAAGCAGCACTCCGTCTTTTTTGGCCTCTTCAATTTGAGCGGCATAGAAATCCCGAAGGGCATTCACATTCATCACAGATGTGTCTATTACTTCACCTTCCAAAAGAGATAGCTGCTCTTTCATGACGGCAGCTTTACCGTTATTATCCACAAATTCTATTCTTACATCACATGCCTTTTCCATTGTGGCGGACTTTTCACTTTCGTAGAAATCCTTTTCGCTCATGTGGGCCACACGGGCTTTGGAGCCAGACTCCGGCCAGGGTTTCATCATTTTATGCGGGAATTTCTGAGCGAATTTTTTCACAGCCGCCGCCGGCCTGCGGTCTGAGTTGCCCTCGCGCAGCACCGGATTCACAGCCGAACCAAGCACTTTTGCAAATCTCTGCTGAAGGGCCTTTTCCGCATCACTCTTCGGCTCTTCCGGGTAGTCGGGAATGTCATATCCTTTTCCCTGAAGTTCCTTGATAGCAGCTTGAAGCTGTGGAATAGAAGCACTGATATTGGGCAGTTTGATAATATTGCCCACGGGGGATTTGGCCAGCTCGCCCAGCTCGGTCAGATAATCCGGAATTCTCTGCTCATCATTCAGATTGTCCGGGAAGTTTGCAATAATCCTGCCCGCCAGCGAGATGTCCTTAGTCTCAACGGCAATGCCGGTTCCCTTCGTGAACGCCTTAACAATTGGGAGTAAACAGTAAGTCGCCAATGCAGGCGCCTCGTCAATCTTCGTCCATATTATCTTGTAATTTGTCATGTTACATTCCTATTAAATAATAAATTATTCACTAAATTATAATGATTGCAGGTTGTTTGTGATATATACCGTGTTCGATCTGCGAAAATAATAAAATCGCTCTTTAGTTTTAATAATAGAAATATTAGGATACGGTTTTCTATCAATAAAATGATAAATTATGTTCAATTATAAAAACGCAAAACAAAGGATAATGCAGTGAAATTAAAAACACTTTTATTATTTTGTGCATCTATGGTGTTGCAAAATTAGTAAATTATTTTATTTGGAGGAGATGAAATGAAGAAATTACTTATTTGCGGATTTATTCTTGCAACCATAACGAGTTGCGGAGGAAAAGAAGATCATAAGGATATATCAGAGGAAGCACAGTCAAAATCTGACGGACTCACAGAGTTGCAGCAAAAAGCAAATGTCGTATTCGGCACGCTGCCGTTGGTTGCGGAGAATCCTGATAATCCATTGAACGACGAAAAAGTAGCGCTTGGCAAAAAACTGTATTTCGATGAAATATTATCAAAGGATACAACCCAAAGCTGTAATACATGCCACAGCCTGGATGCTTTCGGTGTGGATAACAATGCATTCTCGGAGGGCAATGACGGCGAATTGGGCGGCAGAAATTCACCAACTACGTTCAATGCGGCCCTGCATTTTGTTCAGTTTTGGGATGGCAGAGAGCCAGATGTTGAGGCTCAGGCCGGAGGCCCGATATTGAATCCGGTCGAAATGGCAATGCCGAGCGAGGAGGCTGTAATAAAAAGATTGTCCGGCGTTAAGGAGTATGTGGGTATGTTTTTGAAGGCTTTCCCCGAAGATAAAAACCCTATTACTTATGACAACCTGAAAAAGGCGATTGGTGCTTTCGAAAGGAAGTTAATCACTCCATCGGTATTCGACAAATATCTTGCCGGCGATGAATCGGCGTTGAGCAATAGTGAAATAAAAGGGCTTGAAACCTTTATTGATGTTGGGTGTATTGCATGCCACACCGGGAATCTTCTTGGTGGGAATATGTATCAAAAATTCGGGGTGTTCGGGGATTACTGGGATTATACGAAAAGCGAAAAAATCGATAATGGCAGGTCAGATGTTACAAATTCAGATGCGGATAAGTATTTTTTCAAGGTTCCTTCCTTGAGAAATATTGCAGAGACATATCCTTATTTCCATGACGGAAGCGTTCAGGGTTTAAAAGAAGCGGTATCTATAATGGGAAAAAGTCAATTAAATAAAGTTCTGACTGAAAAAGAAATAGACGACATAGTCGCATTCTTAAAGACACTTACGGGGGATGTGCCGGATGGCCTGAAGGAATGAACAACCGGTAATAAAGCATAGAACAGATAGTATATCTGGCACGTGGCGTCAGGGCTTCATGCGTCCTGATGCCACGGCAATTATTATTCTGCACACAGTTCTGCCGGTAGTCGGGGGCCGGCTTTCTTATTCTGTTGTCATTCATCAGTTGTAAATGACGCTTAATTATAATACTGTAAAATAAATATCCGCACAGTGAATCTCAAACAAACAATCCTGTTTTATCATAATTATTAAATATATTAGTATCCGGTTTAAATGCAGCCAATCAGTGATAATCGTAGTAATAAGCCCCATTCTGCCCTATATTGTGTAATTATGGATGCAATTTCGGATTTAGCTCTTATTGTATTATTACCAGTCATGGTAAGCCCTTCGGCTACGCTCAGGATGACAATAAAAGTTCTCCCTTAGAAGGGAGATTAAGAGGGATGACGGCATTAGGAATATAAAAAGAAGCCCTCTGATTATTTTTGTTCTGCCAATTGTTACAACTGGCAATTTATGAGCCGTCATCTTTCGTCAGTTGTAACAACTGACGGAACATTAATTGACGGACAGTACTGAAAATTGTTAAATATGCACCCGTTTTCATCCGGACAGGAGAGGCTTAAACAGATAAACCATTACCAGAAAATGAACATTTTGTAATTGTTAAATAATTTATTATTTTAGTAGAACTTACATCACATTATCTCATTGATCTTACTCATTTTCAATAAATATTGAGGAGAACGGCCATGAAAAAAATTGCAATTCTTTTAGTCCTATTCTCTATTATATTTTTCTGCGAGGCAAAGAGCAGTGAATTTCTTGATAGGACAAGCGTTGGCCTTCTGGTTGGGCCGCTAATGCCGGGTGGTGATGATGCTGAAACTCTATCCACAGGCTATTATATTGGTATTGACGCCCGTTATCAGATATTTCGTTTCATGGCTGTTGGAGTGTCGATTGGCAGGAATGCCTGGGGCGGCGAGCCTGCATATGAGGTTCCGGGGACGGAGGTAGAGATTTCCTCGAGTAAAACAAATACATGTGTCAGCTTTCATTTTGGCCCATCGGCCCCGACCTGGGGAACAATAGCAACTTACGAAGAAGGATCGATTCAAGATGTCAAGCCATACCCACCGGGAATGTTCGTTCCATTCTTTGTTTTTGATATTGGCCCATACTTTTGGAGTTGGACTGAAACTACTGCCGGCATGGAAACATGGGATGGCTCAGGTACTGAACTTATGGTAAGAGGCACCTTGTCAGTGTTTTATCAATATACAAAGATGGTTTCATTTTTAGCCGGGCTTTCTTATACCATGTATGATTTTAATGCAGATTTCTCATCAACCGGAATTATTGCAGGGATTCGGTTTAATATGGGTGAAGTATTTAAAGATGATAGTGAAAAGAAGAGTAAATAGAGAAAACCGGTTAATTTCACTTCACCGTGCCGACGTAAATGAACGCTATACCGGAATTAAGCTTAATATAATTGCATTCGGCGAACCGGCCAGTTGCTGCCATTAGTTCGATGAATTCATCTCCGCAGGGGAAAGCGGCGGCGGTCTCGGGGAGATAGGTGTAGGCGAACTTGTTACCTGCTATTAATTTGCCAATCGCCGGCATAATATATTTCGAATAAACGCCGTAAAATATTTTCATTATACCACTGGGCCGGCCAAATTCAAGCACGACTACTTTCCCGCCCGGCTTTACCACACGTGCCATTTCAGAGATGCCAATCGCCGGATCGTCAACATTGCGTATCCCGAATGAAATGCTCGAAATATCAAAAATGTCATCTTCATACGCAAGATTCATCACATCGGCCAAGTCGAATTCGATACCGAGATTGAGCCTTTCGGCTTTCCGGCGGGCAATATCAATCATGTCTTCGCAGAAATCCGTTGCTATGACTTTGCCCGCCCGGCCCACTGCTTTTTTGAATTCAATAGCCAAATCGCCGGTTCCGGCAGCACAATCAAGAACAGCCATCCCTTCGGAGGCGCCTGTAAATCTAACAGCCCTTTTTCTCCAAATATGATGAATCCCGAAGGACAAAACCGAATTCATCAGATCGTATTTTCCGGATATTTCTGAGAACATCCTGCGTACGGCTTCACTCATATTTTAATGTTAGTCAGAAGTTTTCGATCGTGCAATTTATGGAATTAATGATGTTTATACATGGATTTTACAAAATAATTAGCAATAAAGTTGATTTCAAAACGAAACAACAATATGAAATCTGCACAGAATTATTTTCGTTCAGTAGTGTCCGGTTAAAATGCAGACAATTAGAGATAATCGTAGTAATAAGCTCCATTTAGCCCAATATTGTGCAATTATGGATGCATTTTGAAAATAGCGAGATTTGTTGTTAAAGTATGTCATACCGGATCAAGTCCG
>JAJRTW010000189.1 GCA_024278075.1 Bacteroidota bacterium
ATATATTCATCGGATTTAGATATATATATTCATCGGATTTAGATATATATATTCATCGGATTTAGATATATATATTCATCGGATTTAGATATATATATTCATCGGATTTAGATATATATATTCATCGGATTTAGATATAGTTATTTATTTTCATCCGGTAATCCAAGGGTTACCAGTGTCGTGTCAAATATACTATGTCATTCCGGACTTGATCCGGAACCCATCTTAATATGGCCATATAGTCCGTGAATACTGGATTCTGAAACAAGCTCCGCAATGACAGCCAACAAATAATTCGTCAAAGTATGCATGACACGGCACCAGTGCAACGATACACAAAAAGCATGTTATATTTGTGAAATTAGAGTTAAAATAACTTTCGTTAATTATGTTGACTAATCCAATGCAAAACAGAAATTTGCGGGAAATTTGCATTACCAAATCGGAATTGGTGAATGAGATGAATCCAAGAATTGCCAGGCATGCAGGAAGGGACAATATTTTGTCTATTCAAATAATCTGCGTAAATTACGTTTTATCTATTTAGATTACGTTTTTATCTAATAATGAAGTAATCAGTGATGATGTTTGAACTTTTCTTCGATATTTTCAGTTTTATTATATTTATTATTATTCCTCTTGATGTGCTTGCATCGGTTTTTTCAAATTTATTTGTATATACTAAATTAGGCCGCCGATTCGAATCTACCGAGCATTACAGAATCGGATTTTCCAGGCATGCATGGAAAATTATTTTGGCCTTCGAGCTTATAATAATTGCTGTCCTTAGCCTTAAATATGTAAACGGTGACTTCAATATTGCATTAGTCAACGCAGTGTTTTTCCCGTTTTTCGTAGCATATAATTATAGATTTTTCTGGTATATGGGGGCGCCATCTTCATTATTATATAATGATAAAGGGTTGATAGTAATCAGATCGCCCGGAATGGGTATTAGCGGAATACTCTCATTTGTGAGCTGGGAGCAGGCCGATAAGATAGTATTGCAGGACGGCGGCAGGAAAGTCTGGCAAGGAACATTAACAAAAAAGAATGGGCAAACTCGTAAGTTTAGTTTCTTCAAAGAAACCCGCAAGGAGATTGAAGGAATATTTCAATCGCGAAGTTTGCCGGTAGATGTTATCGGGTAAAGAGCCGGGTTATATTCAAAGCGCAAATTAATCACCAGGAAACCACATGAATTTAAGTTTGGAAGGCAGAACAGCCCTCGTATGCGGGAGCAGCGGCGGAATTGGCAAAGCTATAGCAATGGTTTTCGCCGATATGGGTGCCAGCATTATCCTGCTGTCACGGTCCGAGGAGAAATTGGACAGCGTGGCGGAATTGCTCACCACTAACCAGGGCCAAAGGCATAAATACATTGTTTGCGACTTGCAGGGCGCCGATAATCTTGGACTTGCGATTGGCCAAATAACTAAAATGCCGGCGGCTGTCGATATATTGGTGAATAATTCGGGCGGCCCATCGCCCGGGCCGATCTTAGAAGCCACCGAAGAAGATTTACTGCTTGCGTTTAAGGCTCATCTTCTGGCCGGACAGAGACTTGTTCAGGCACTAACTCCCGGAATGAAGGCGAATAACTGGGGCAGGATTATTAATATAATCTCGGTTGGGCTGAAGCAGCCTATCGACGGCCTGGGTGTATCAAATACAATCCGTGGTGCGGTGGCCGCCTGGGCCAAGACGCTTTCGCGCGAGCTGGGGCCGTTCGGGATAACTGTTAACAACCTGCTGCCGGGCTATACTTCTACATCGCGGCTGGATTCACTATTGAACAAAAGGGCTGAAGATGCGGGAGTGACGCCTGAAGAAATAACGGATAATATCTGCTCGGAAATCCCGGCCGGGCGTATCGGCAAACCTGAAGAAATAGCTTATGCCGCTGGCTTTCTAGCCAGTGATTTGGCCGGCTATATTAATGGTGTCAGCCTGCCGGTCGACGGCGGATTCCTGCGTGCTGTGTAATATTATCATAGGCCTGTTGTTAATAAAATGGTACATTACAATGAACTACCCCGCCGCAAGCAGCGGAGAATTAAACCCACAATGTGGGATTAAATTAATATTTTTGATATGTTATTTCGGTACAAATAGAATTAAAATAATAGTTTAGGAATCTGTATATTTACTTATTGAAAATACGCTATTTATTAAGCAAACTAACTATCATAATTTTTATGAATTTAAAACTTGGTACTATTCAACTTAATATAATTCATTTGATTACTATTTTTCTGGTTTCAAATGCCCTAAGTATTTATTGCAATGGGTTAATTATTAATGAAGTGATGTCGAAAAATGAAACGGTTTTTACAGACTTCGAAGGGGACACGCCTGATTGGATTGAGTTTTATAATGAATCAGATGAAATAATTAATATCTTAAATTTCGGCATTACTGACCGAACCGGTGAGATAAAATATAAACTTCCCGATCTTTCACTTGAGCCTGGCCAGTACCTAATAGTATTTGCTTCCGGCAAGGACAGTGTTATAGTGAATGAAATTCATACGAATTTCAAATTGTCTGCCGATGGCGAGGAATTATCGCTATACGACGATATCGGATCATTGATCGATTTCGTTGACATACCAAAGCTTGGGCCTGATGAATCCTTTGGCCGAAGCCCTAATGCTTCGATCGAATTTAAAATATTCGAATTCTCAACTCCCGGCTACTCAAATAATATTTCAAATGAATTGGCAACTTCCCATCGACGCGGCTTCTATACTATACCTTTCGATTTAACAATTACATCAAAAAATAAAACGGATAGCATTTTTTATACTTTAAACGGCGACGTTCCCAATACCGGCTCTTCATTATACAGGCAACCCATAAGAATTGATTATCGATATAATGATCCGACTGTCTATAGTGCAATTCCAACAACTCCTACAGATTCTACTTATGATTCTAGAAAGTGGAAAAAGCCAACAAAACTTGTATCAAAAGCAACAGTTTTAAGGTTCAGGTCTTTTAATAACGGGCAGCCAACCAGCCGAATTCATTCCTTTACTTTTTTTGTAGATTCGACAATAATGGAGAAATATTCCTTACCTGTTATTTCGTTGATAACTGATAGTCTGGGTTTATTTAGCTATGACAGAGGGTTGTTTGTTCCGGGCAGGCTGTTCATCCCAAGCAATCCATATTGGTCAGGCAACTATTTCGGCCGCGGCAATGATTGGGAGCGTGAAGCGCATATAGAATATTTTCTATTGAATCGGGATTCTAGTTATTATCAAAACGCCGGAATACGTATTCATGGTGGCGGTACCCGCGGCTATTCGCAGAAATCAATAAAATTGCGTGCTAAAGATAAATATGGCAAAGGATTTTTCGATTGGCCTTTATTCGGACAAAACAAAGAAATCAAATACAAAACATTTCTTTTGAGAACTCCTCAGGCATCCTGGGCAAATGTAACTATGTTTTCTGAAATTCTAATCCATGATATTGTCAAGGATCTTGACTTCGAAACCCAAAGTTATCAACCATCAATTGTATATATTAATGGAGAATATTGGGGGATTTATAATATACGGGAAAGACTTGATGAATATTTCATTGCAGAAAAATATGGCATAGACAAAGATGGTATTTCAATTCTGCTTGGTGCAGATGTCCTTATAGAACATGGAAGCAATGAGGATTATTTGCTATTAATTGATTTCGTTAAACTAAATGACATAACAAAGAATGAAATATACTTCGAAGTTGCTGATAAAATGGATATCGATAGCTATATAGATTATTTTATTACTGAAATCTATTTTGTAAATTATGACTGGCCATTTGGAAATATCAAATATTGGAAGGACGATAACAGGGATTCAAAATGGAAATGGATATTATACGATATGGACGCAGGTTTAATGAATATAAACGGAGATATGTTTAAACATGCTACATTAGAAGGTGGAACCACATGGCCCAACCCCGACAAGTCAACATTCTTGTTCAGGACGCTTCTGAAAAACGAAATATTTCGAGATAAGTTTATTAATAGATTTGCCGTATTGCTCAACACAATCTTTAAAAAGGAATCTGTGCTCGATAAAATTAAATATCTCAGAGATTTATATCGGCCGGATATGAATGATTACTGTTCGCGATGGCAATACCCCGCCGATGTTGAGCAATGGGATAATACAATCGAAAAAGTGATTATCCCGTTTGTCGAACAAAGGCCCTGTATAGTCAGGGAGCAGATAATGGAATTTTTTAACCTGGTAACATTTGATTTCCAATGCGGCCCGGTGGATTCAGTGCCAATTAACAAATTTAGTCAAATCAGTATTTATCCCAATCCCTCTCAGGGCATAATTAATATTTCCTATTTACCCGGCAACTATCCTAATATCGCAATAACTGTGGAGAACGTTTTGGGTCAGCCTGTTTATCGTTTAAATTTAACGGACAGCCCCAAATCTTACCGGTTGGATTTACAGCACTTGCCTATCGGAATATATTTCCTGTCATTTCAATCCGGGGAAACAAGACAGGTTGTTAAGGTAGCGATTAACAAATAGAATCGTATGGCCACAGGCATTTAATCCCACATTGTGGGTTTAATTCCCCGCTGATTGCGGCGATTATTAAATTCTGTTAAACATTGATTCCCCGCTGATTGCGGCGGGATAGTTCATTGAATTAGTGATTAAGAACCCACCGATCAAGATTCCCACGTTAGAACAATGGTTGTAATTCGGTAATGCGGTTTTTTAATCCTGGGTATTTATTATCCTCGAATTCCTTCTATTAAAGATTAATCCCGTCACCGATATTGCAACCTTAGTCAGCTCGACAACAATTATTATCGAAAATGAAACGGACATAATCACAAGCCAGTCGT
This sequence comes from Bacteroidota bacterium, assembly GCA_024278075.1. Classification (GTDB taxonomy): domain Bacteria; phylum Bacteroidota; class Ignavibacteria; order Kapaibacteriales; family UBA2268; genus JAJRTW01. The sequence continues at coordinate 4,880 of JAJRTW010000189.1, forward strand.
TCAAATTCAACGGTACGGTATTGAGCAGGTTGTTCATAACCGGCAGGGCTACGGCAGAGACTTGCAACAGTACAGCCAGAAGCATTACGGCCAATAATATCGGGTTCTTCATCGGGCCTATCCTGTCGAATGTCTCCTTGCCGTCGTAAGGTAGATTGAAGAATAATGACCTGCCCAGCGAACGTGAATTCTGGACGTTCCAAATCTGGAAGAAAGCCAGTGTGCAAAACGCCATGGTGCGGGCTTTGGCTAATTCATCCGGTGTGGGGTTGAATATATCGGCAGCCGAATAATGAAATACAGCAAGCGTGCCGATCATCATCATAATGCCCGCAAGAGCGATTCTATATATGTAAGGCCGCGAGACAAGAGGCTCGTCCTTCGATCTGGGCCGGAACCTCATTACATCGCCATGCTCCTTTTCGAAGCCAAGCGGGAAAGTCGATGTGCCGTCGGTCACGAGATTAATCCACAGCAGTTGCGCCGGAAGGATCGGCAGCGGATAGCCAACTGCCACCGACATTGCAATCGTCAGCAAACCGCCGGAACTTGTCGATAGTATATATAGGAGAATATGCTTCAGATTATTCAGGATTATCCTGCCCCTGCGGATGGCACGCACGATAGAAGCAAAATTATCATCCATCAGCACAATGTGGGCGGCTTCCTTGGCCACATCGGTGCCGGTTCCCATTGCTATCCCTATATCGGCTTGCTTCAGGGCGGGGGCATCGTTAACTCCGTCGCCGGTCATCGCAACGGTTTTGTTATGCCTTTGCAATTGCTGAACGATTCTGAATTTATGATGCGGCGCCACTCTTGCGTATACATCAATATCAGGCACACGCTCGAATAATTCTTCATCGCTTAATTTTTCAAGTTCGCGTCCGCGTATAGCAGTAATCTCCCTTTTGCCGGCAATCCCTATGGATTCGGCAATCGACGATGCGGTCTGCACGTGATCGCCCGTGATCATTACCACCCTGACTCCGGCGCTGTGGCAATCCGCCACTGCATCAACGGCTTCTTCGCGAACCGCATCCTCGATTCCGGCAATGCCTACGAAAGTCAGCCCCTTAAGATTCTCTAATTCAATTATATCCGAATCCGGTTTGTCAGCATAGGCCAGCGCCAACACGCGAAGACCCTTGCCCGAAAATTCCGACACTTTGCCCAGGATTAAATCTTCGTCAAGATCGATTGTATCGCCATCCGGGCCGGCCATAGATGAGCATCTCTCGATGATAGCCTCGGCTGCGCCCTTTGCCAATATATAATTATTATCATTATCTCCATCATTATCCCGGGCGCTCACAGCCATCAGCTTTATCTCGGATTCGAAGGGAATATCAACGTTCGTGGCCCAGTTGTTTGACTGGTAATTAAGTTTCTTTGCCAATATCATTAATGCCACTTCGGTGGGGTCGCCCGTCATGTTCCAATCTTCACCGCCATCGGATATGGACGATTCGGTACAGTAATTCCCAATAAAAGCAAATAAATCAAGTGTTTTGCAATCATTGGAGGACATTTGGTTCCCGGTCTCAATTTCGGTTATTTCACCCGACTTAGCATAGCCCGACCCGGATACCTTATATTCAGTGCCGCCGGCAAACAGCCCCGTTACGGTCATCTGATTCTTGGTCAATGTGCCGGTTTTGTCGGTGCAGATAACATTAGTGCTGCCGAGGGTTTCGACGGCAGCGAGTTTCTTAACTATTGCCTTTCGCTTGGCCATTTGGTTCAGCCCGATGGAGAGCGTAATTGTCACCGCCACCGGCAGGCCCTCGGGAATCGCCGAAACAGCCAGCCCAACCGAAGTCAGCAGCATATCTATCCATGTGTTGCCCCGCAAGTATCCAACAATAAATATTGCTACTACTGCTAATAGAATTGTTATGCTTAATGCTTTGCTAAAGCTCTCAATATTCTTCTGGAGGGGCGACACCGTATCTTCGGCTTCCACTACTTTTTGGGATATTTTCCCGAATTCGGTGGATGGGCCGACTCCGGTGACAACGGCAACTCCCCTGCCCTTTTGCACTATCGTCCCGGAATACACCATCGTCAGGCGGTCTCCGAGTTCGGCATCCTCCTCCACAATGGCATCGCTCTTCTTGGTAATGGCAAATGATTCGCCCGTTAGCATGGATTCGTCCACAATCAGGTTGTGGTCCTCTATCAGGCGGGAATCAGCCGGAACGCAGGCTCCGCTTTCCAGCAAAATAATATCACCGCAAACCACTTCCTTTGTCGGGATTGTCATCTGCCGGCCGTCCCGCAGCACCCTCGCCGAAGGAGCGTACATTTCCATCAATGCTTTAATTGCATCGGCAGCCTTTATTTCCTGGACAAACCCAATAATCGTATTCAGGATAATAACAACTCCGATTACGATAGAGTCCTTTGGTTCGGCCACTATTGAATTAAGGATTGCTGCCACTATCAGGATATAAATAACCGGATCGTTGAATTGCTGGAGCAGCAGGATAAGGGCGGATTTTTGCTTCACCGACTGAAATTCATTTTTCCCAAACCTTGCACGATGATCTTCCACCTGGCCCGATGAAAGCCCGTTGGTGGTATCTAAATTAAAATATTGGATTAATTCATCAAGTGTTTTGGAATGCCATATCATAGTATATGCCGCTGAATTGACTTCCGGTAAAACCGTAAAAACGATACTAATATAATACGAAAACAATACGAAAAAAAATAGTAAAGATGTAAACGCAATATTTACAAATCACAAGTGCCCGGTTAAAATGAAGCCAATTTGTGATAATCGAAGTAACAAGCTCCTTTTTGGCCTATATTGTGTTATAGTGGATGCAATTTTGAAATTAGCGAAAATAATATCTAAACGTGTAATTCCGGACTTGTTGAGCTTGCGAAATCCCGCTATCGGGAATCCGGAATCCATCGTGAAACTATCATATAGCCCATGAATACTGGATTCTGAAACAAGTTCCGCAATGACATATCATAGTTATTAGGAATTCTTTTAAAATGATTCACATATTTAACCGGGCATTAATATTTACAAATAATAAAACGATTACAACGAAATAAATATACAAAAAAAAAGTGGGGATTTACCAGATAATATTACCTGCCCCACAATTTGCCTGCCATGCTGTTATTTAATACAAGATCCTCACCGCCTGACTAATTTTATCGGAATTACAGCCCTGCCGGATTTAAGCCTCAATATATACATGCCGCTGCCAACATCTTTATTCAGGTTGATTTCCTCCCGGTATGACCCGGATGGCCGATGGCCAATGCTGCGGAAAAAAATAACTTCACCTGTAAGGCCAACGATGTCGATGTCGATTTCGCTGCCGGTATCGATGGCGTATTCAACGACGATTCTATCGGTAAATGGATTAGGCCATGCCGACATTTTAATTCTCGACTGCATGGAATTAATATTGACCGATGTGGTTTTGTCTATAGCCCATTTAATCACAGACATGTGCCTAATCCGATGCTCCTCATCTCTGACCATATCCGTAGTGTCCAAAACCATAACGGCAAGCTCGTTCAGCCCGCCGGTTAATTCGGCTTGGTTCATCTGGTATTGACTCGCGTTACCAAGAATAAAATCATCGTTCAAGAACCACTCAGTCCTTATGGTTTTGGATTCCGTTTGAATTAAATCCAAAGTAAATTCAATGTCGCCCCCATCAATATTCACATTCTGCTCTGCCGGCGAAAACGAGTCGACCGGATCGACAAGGTCGTAAATTTTATTGATAATTGCCTCGGCACACACCTCGCAGAAAGGCCGGCCGCTGCTTCGCATCTTGCAATTATACTTCGGCCTGTACCAATCTTTTTTTCTGTATGCCGCCCCTTCGAAAAGGCCGATTACATCGTTGTATTCCGTCTGAGTCCCTGGCGTAGGAATCGGGATGCTGTCTTCAATCCAATAATTCCATTTTATTAATTCCCGGCGGGTTTCCATAGTTGTATTTGCCGCTTCCCTCGGGCTGCCTCCGGCAGAAGAATACTCATCGGCAAGTTTGGCAAAGGAATGCCCGAGTTCATGCATTGCAACATTGCCGGCGCTGCTGTGCATGGAAAAAGTAGCGAAAGCGCCTCCGGCACCGCCAAAATATGACGTATTAACTACTACAAATATCTGGTCGTAATCCGGTACGTTAGCCGCCAGCACTTGTATTACCTTGTTGTATTTCGAGGGTGACAGCAGCCGGTGGATTCCCGCCCTGTCGAAACTGCTTCCGAAATAATTATCCACTACCATCAAAGGTACGGAATAGTTCTCATCATTAGCAGTTTGCGGATGATTAACGCCGGATTCATTCGAAATCACATCGATTCTGAAAATATTGAAGAAATCCTTGTATTCATCGAAGGGCGGAGTGCCGAAAAATCTATCTACTACCTTGTCCACATCGCTTTCGTACTTTGCAAGATCATCGGATACGTAGCCGTCGCCGATATATACAATGTTGATGCGATTGCCGTTGCTGCTGTTACTATGGTATCCTCATTGAATTTCTGCCCGAAAGCAAATGAGTTTGCCGCTAATAATAAAACTACGATAGTAATTAAACTTTTCATATACTCACCTTTCCAAGAGATTAATAGTAGAAATATGCTTCAATGAATCTTTATTTATTATCTTACTAATTTCGAGATATTTCATGCCGGCGATATAATTTACTCTGATAGTAAATTCCTGTTCATCCTCAATCATCCTGCCTGCCTTGTAATTCCCATCCTCATCAAGATACTCGTATTGCCCGTCCAAGGGGCCGGGCAGAACCAATTCGTCAAGGACTCTCCTGTCGCCATTCAGAATGGAGCAGAGAATATAGCCCGGCACCATCTCGATTTTATCAAATTTACTTCTTTTCACTTTACCTTCAACTGCTATTGTCTCCACCAATTCATAGTGAATCCTATTGGCCAGGCTATCTCTTTTGGCTATTAAATTCACAAAAAGAATCCTCGGCTTGCCATCACTGGTGTCGGTTATATCCAGCAAACTTCTCAGCTTGCTCGTACCGCAGGCTGTGCAGGCAAAGGCCAGGACTATCGCGGTTAGTATATTAAATTTGACGAACAAAGCAATCTGATTAACTCATTTGTATTAATAAATCATTACTCCGCCAGCCCGGCCATCGGCAACTATAATAGTCATTCACTAAAAAGTATGCTATTGAACTTGTTATCAACATCACCTACGAAAATAATATCGTTTAATCGTTTGCCAAAACAGAGCTTTGCGGGAAAATTGCATACCCAAATCAGAATTTTGGAATTAGCTAAATTGATGGCCTTAAAAAGTACTAACTGTTTATTGTTATAGTAGTTACAAAAGATATTCTACGATATAAGTGCAAGAAAATAGATTTATTGTGATCTTATACCTTGCAGATTCTAGCACAACCCCCTGCTCGCTTCGTTCACTTCCTGCTTTTTTAAGGGGGAATAGCCAATCAAATTCCCCCTTAAAAAAGGGGGATTAAGGGGGTTGTTATTTTCCTTAAAGCATAAGCATTAGAATCTTTTTCTCCGACTACATTTTGAGGGAACCTTAAATATGCTAAGTCAATTAATGAATATGCACATTCCGATAGCGAACATCAATAATGCAGAACCTGACAAACCTCCGCATTATAACCATAACTCGCTAATCCTTAAAAAGTTACAGATAGAAGAAAAATCAATCCCCAATTATCCGGCCAAACCCGGCAAATCATGCCAGATTCAATATCGCAATAACTCTATCCTGCACAGCGCCCGCCACTTCAACCTCGCCTTCGTCATTAACGAAAACATCAATCTCGGTTCGGAAGCCCAGCTTTTTGTCAGGTATATAAATTCCCGGCTCAATCGAGAAACAAGTACCGGGGATAATCACACGTTCGTCCTTAGTTTCAAGATTATCGATATTAGCGCCGTTGCCATGCACTTCCTCGCCGATATTATGGCCGGTGCGATGGATGAAATATTGGCCGTATCCCGCATCGTTTATGACCTTACGCACAGCATCGTCAATCTCCCACCCATGAACTGGCTGCCCGGATGCAAAACGTTCTTTCACCATCCGCAGGCCTGCGTTGCGCCCCTCGGCGGCAATGCTGAAGATAGTCTCGATTTCGGCCGGCACTTCAGTTCCGATATACCCCATCCAAGTAATATCGTAATAAATCCCACCCGGCTTATTCTTCTTGGCCCAAAGGTCTATCAAAACCAAGTCGCCTTCGCTCATTTCGAAGCTATTCTCTATTGTAGGCTCAAAATGCGGGTCGGCGGCATGTTCGTTGGCAGCCACAATCGGCCCGTCCTCCCAGGTCATTTCGTTCCGGCGCATCAAATCGTGCATAAAAGCCTGAATCTCATATTCCTTCGGCCTGCCGCCGGCTTTGATTCTGCGGGCGATTTCCTTAAATGCCTCGTCCTTGACCATCTGCATTATCCCGGCTGCCTCGAAGTGGCTGTCGCGGTCGGCCATTGACAGGTGCGACTCGAACTGGCTGACCAGGTCGGCGCTCGATACGACATTTACACCAAAACTGCGGATAAGGTCAATGGTGCCGCCATCTACGATAGACACATACGGGATAGCATTATTCGGCGAATACTGCATTGCCACGTTCTTATGGCCGGCGAGAATGTTTTTTAGTTTCTCATGCTGCCCGGGCCAGGGCAGGTACACATGCTTATCACCCGGCAGGTGGTCGCATCTCCATGGCTCTATCGCATGAACAAGCTTTTGGGGCGCACCGCTGGCGGGGATGAAATAGAACCACCGCCGCGAAGCAAACCTGCTGGTATCCATATTCAGTATCCTCGCTGCGATAGCATCGCGGTCGTGGAAATCATAAAACAACCAGCCATCGAAACCGGCATCCCGCAGTGCTTTTTGAATTGCATTTAAATCCATGTATGTTACCTTTGTTGTATTATTGTGGATTAGTAAAATATACGAATAGCTAACGTGTTTGCAAGGAAAAGATTTTTAAGGATTAATGTTTTATTCCTATACTTTTTTGTTAATAAATTCGTCTGAAACCGGTGGAAAATTAAACAATTTGATTTTAATTCCATAAAGAGTATGATAATATAATGCAAGATATTAACTATGTTCCGTTTTGAAAACCCTATATATTTGTATGCACTGACGGCGATAGCACTATTTATCGCTTTGTTTGTTGTTTCAAGAATAATCAGGAAACGGCTGCTTGGCATCTATGGCGAACAGGCAATAATCAGCCAGTTATTCCCCGGCGTATCGAAATATAAGCCGGCTGTTAAACTCGTGCTCGCCAGCCTTGCTTTCGCATTTCTGATTCTCGGCATTGCTAACCCGCAAATCGGGACTAAGCTGGAGGAAGTGAAGCGGGAAGGCGTAGAAATAATGATTGCCGTCGACGTGTCCAACAGCATGATGACCGAAGATATTAAACCGAACAGGCTGGAAAGGACAAAGCAGGCCCTGCTCCGGCTTATCGATAATTTGCAGAGCGACCGCATCGGCATCGTTGCATTCGCCGGCGAATCGTTCCTGTTGCTGCCGCTCACCACGGATTATTCCGCAGCCAAATTGCTGATTAGCACAATCAGCACGGATCTGATTCAAACCCAAGGCACGGCTATTGGCGGTGCAATTTCAAGCGCCCTGGGCCACTTCAGCGATAATCCGGCAACGAAAAAAGCGATAATCGTTATTACGGACGGCGAGAACCATGAGGATAACGCTTCCAAAGCGGCTTCGGAGGCGGCTGAAAAAGGTGTTGTAGTCCACACTATCGGCATGGGGTCGGTCAAGGGCGGCCCGATTCCGGTTTATGCCGGCTCGAGAATCAAAGGCTATAAAAAGGATGCCGAAGGCAACCCGGTTATTTCTAAATTGAACGCCGGCATGCTTCAGCAAATTGCCATTGAGGGCGGTGGTAAATTCACTCGCTCTGTTAACTCCGACCCCGATCTTTCGGCGTTAATAGATGATTTGGCAGGCATGGAAAAAACTGAGTTCGAATCTAAGGTGTTCACTGATTATGAAGACCGTTTTCAATATTTCCTCGCTCTCGCAATTTTATTCTTAGTTATTGAATTTTTCCTGTCCGAGAAGAAGAACAGGTTTATTTCAGCTTTGAACCTATTCGCCGAGGGGAAGAAATAACGATTGTTAACATAATATATAATCCAATGAGACGATTACCATTAATACTGTTATTATTTCTGATACCGATGGCTGGCCCGTTTCTTTACGGCCAGTCTTCAAAAGATTTAATCCGACGGGGCAATAAGCTATATGACGAGAAGAAGTACTCCGATGCCGAGATTGAGTACATGAAATCGCTCGAAAAGGAAGGCAAGTATCCGAAGGGGATGTTTAATCTGGGTGATGCTCTCTACAAACAGGAAAATTACGAGGATGCAGCCGAGAAATTCATTGAGCTTAGCGGACGCGAACTTGATGATGAAACGCTGGCAAACGTATACCATAACCTCGGTAATTCCTATCTGAAAGCTAATAAATTCGAAGAGAGCATCGAAGCTTATAAAAATGCGCTCAGGAATAATCCGAAGGATATGGATACCAAATATAATCTTGAATATGCGCGAAAAAAATTGATTCAACAGCAGCAACAGCAGCAAGATAAGAATAAGGACGATAAAAATAAGGATAAAAAGGATCAGGAAAAGAATAAAGATAAGAACAAAGACGATAAGAACGAGAATAAAGACCAGGAAAAGAATCAGGATCAAAAAAAGGACGATAAACAGCAACAGCAAAATCAAGAGCAGCAGCAGGACGAAAAGAAACAGCAGGAAAGCAGGCAGCAGAAGGAATCCGAACAGAAAATGGACCCGAAGGATGCCAACAGAATATTGCAGGCTTTGAAGAAAGAGGAAAAGAAACTCCTGAAGAAACTTAGAAAGCAGAAAAGAAAGAAAGGCCAAATTGAAAAGAACTGGTAATTTATTATTTGAATCTTGTTCACTACTGTCCGGTTAAAAATGAGAGCAGTTCTTAATATAAACCTGAATACTATGACTTGTCATTGCGGAACTTGTTTCAGAATCCAGTGTTCATGGGCTGTTTGGCTATATTAAGATGGATGCCGGATCAAGTCTGGCATGACAGCTTTAGTATTATTTTTTCGCTATATCTATAATCGCATCCAAATCAGCACGATATAGGTCAAAATGGAGATTGCTACCGCGAATATCACTTATTATCCGTATTTTAACCGGACACTACTGATTCTCGGTATCAAGTCCGGATTTGGCAATGAGCTTTTTCTTGGTAAGTTAGTTTATGCAGGATATTAGCCTTCCTGAACCGGATTTTAGGAGTCAGGGCAAGTTTATATTATTAATACTTCGGACATTTTTTGTCATTCAGAACGGAGCGGAGTGAAGAATCTATAACTACTTAAGATGTATAGAGTTCTGGATTCTTCGCTCTGCTCAGAATGACTTTTCGTAAATGTTTGATTTATTAAGTCATTACAAAATATGTCCGAAGTATTGTATTATAATAGTTTGTTTTAGAACAGCAATTACAACAATGAGAAAAGCGGTTTTAATAGTTTTATTCTTATTCAGCCAATTTATACCTGTAAAAGCTGAAGCAGATTTCACAGTTTCTGTGAGCCGGAACCCGGTGTCCGCAGGCGAGCAGTTCCAGGTATCATTTGCTTTGAATGGTGATGGCCGCAATTTCAGGCCGCCGAGTTTCAAAGGCCTTTCCGTTCTCAGCGGGCCGTCGCAATCAACAAATATGCAGATTATTAACGGGAACTTTTCCAGGAAACTAACTTTTTCTTATGTCCTAATGGCCGATAAGCCCGGTGAATACGTAATTGGCCCTGCCACCATCCGGTCCGGCGGCAAAAAATTAACATCGAATACTGTGAAATTAAAAGTCGTGAAAGGCTCGGCGGCCCGCGGGCAGAAGCAGGACGGGCAATCTATCGACCAACAGGCACAGGATATAATAAGGAAGAATCTCTACATTAAGGCAAGTGTATCGAAAACGAATATTTACAGAGGCCAGCAGATTGTTGCCACATACAAATTATATGCCCATCCCGAGCTGTCATTGCTTAATAACTCCATGAGCAAGAATCCAGTTTTCAATGGTTTCTGGAAAAATGAAATCGATTATTCCAATAAGAAATGGGCCACCGAGCGGGTTGGTGGTGTTAACTTCAGAACGGTTGTGCTGAAGAAAGTCCTGCTGCTCCCCCAGCGGAGCGGCAAGTTGAAAATAGACCCGATGGAGATGGAATTTGATGTGCGCCTGGCGGTTCAGAACAACAGGCGGCGGCGGGATATCTTTGATGATTTCTTTGGCCGCGGGTCGTACAAGGACTTTAAATATACGGCAAAATCGAGGGCGGTTACGATTAATGTAAAGCCTCTGCCGGAGGATGCCCCGCCAAGCTTCTACGGGGCGGTCGGCAAGCTGAATATGGAAGCATGGCTGGACCGGGGCCAGACTGTAATTAACGACCCGGTTACATTAAAAATAAAAATCTCCGGCAAAGGAAACCTTAAGCTGCTCGATCCGCCCGATATAGAATTCCCGCCCGGAATCGAAAGCTATGACCCGAAGACGGCAGATAATATCAGCTCCAAACAAACCCAAATGTCGGGCAACGTTATATTCGAGTACCTGCTTATTCCGCGCAATGCCGGCGAATATAAAATTAATCCGATTGAGTTTACTTATTTCGACCTTGATAAGAAAAATTATGTAACCCAAACCTCGGAAACGTTTATTATCAAAGTAGCCAAGGGCGATGGCGGCGAAGCGGGAACGATTGTCACGGGAGTCAACAAGGAAGCAATTCAATATCTCGGCAAGGACATTCGGTTCATCAAAGGCGGCCCGGTTTTATTTGCAAAGGGCAATGAAATGCTCTTCGGGTCATTTACTTTTTGGTCATTGCTTTGCTCGCCGGTGGTTCTTTTCTTGTTCTTATTATTATGGAAAAAAAGGACTGAAGAGCTTAACAAAAATCAGGTTCTGCTCCGGACAAGGCAGGCAACTAAATTGGCCAGAAAGAGGCTTGCCGCTGCCAAAAGCAATATGAATGGAAAAAGCAGCGATAAGTTCCATGATGAAATTACAAAGGGGCTTTGGGGCTATCTTGCTGATAAACTTGCTATTCCGGCTGCCGACCTGACCAAAGACTCTGTCAGGGCTGTGCTTAACGAAAAGGGGATTGAAGAAGCCAAAATCGAACGATTCCTAAGGGTAATCGATGAATCCGAATTTGCAAGGTACTCGCAATCATCGGGTGAATCCGCCGAAAGGTCGAGGATTTATAACGACGCCGTTGAAGCGATTGGAGACCTGGAGGGGCATTTGAGATGAGAAAATATTTCTTTATATTATTCCTTATATTTATGGCTGGCGGTTTGCCCTCGTTTTCATCGCAGACAGAGGGGCAATTCAAGCAAGCCAATGATTTGTACCAGAAAGGAGAGTACGACAAGGCTTCGGCTATCTACGAGGAAATAATCGACCGCGGATACACGAATGCAGAGGTTTACTACAATCTGGGCAATGCTTTCTTCAAACTCGACATGATACCTTATGCGATAATAAATTATGAGCGAGCCAAACTGTTGAACCCGGAAGACGAGGATATTGATTTCAACCTGAACATTGCGAACCTGAAAATCGTTGATAAAATCGAAGCCCTGCCCCAGTTTTTCCTTACCGAATGGCTAGTCGGCATTCGCGATGTATGGGGCTCCCGCACATGGTCTGTTTTAACTATTATTTTGGTTTGGGCTGCTGCTGTTTTCCTGTCGGGATTTATATTGATTTGGTCGCCGGTGGCCAAGAAACTCATATTCAGCTTAGCTATTATTTCTATTATATTAGCGGCGTTTTCATTTGCTTTTGGCTGGCAAAGCTCCGAAATCGAAAAAGCTCGTAATAATGCAATAATATTTCCACCAAGCGTTTATGTAAAGAGTTCGCCTGATGAAAATGGCAACGACCTCTTTATTTTGCACGAAGGCACAAAAGTCCTTATTATGGATAAAGTCAGAAATTGGAGTAAGATTAAACTCGCCGATGGCAATGTCGGATGGCTTCCGTCGAAAACAGTCGAAGTAATATAGGGATTACAAGGATTGGGAAGCAAGCTGTCAGGGGCCGGGTGTAGCTGCTCGTATGAAACACAAACGATAAAGAACCAATAAATATTAAGTACGAACCAATGAAAACTAATATCAAGAAAACTAATATCAAGAAAATTAATATCAAGAAAACTAATATCTTAATAACAAAGGCCATTAAAACATTAAAACTGTTTTACGCCTTTTGCCTATTGCTAATCACATCGGTTATCTTCACGGGCTGCCCGGAGGATTTGGGGCCGATTTCGCCAGATGGCTCCACGTCAGAGAATTACATGACAGCCGATATACTCGGAGATGGCTATGACCTATCTTTTGATGCTGAGCAGATTACGTACAAAGATGATATTTCAGACGGAGTTACGATTAGGACTATAACCGGCAATATGCTTCTGAATGCAATATTTTATGACCTAATAATTACGGTTTTCGATAAAGGCGACGGGACAATGAAATATTATATTGGCAAACAACCGAATAAAGCTAAAGTAAAATTCACAGTTTCAGACCCGGAAATAATTGATGAATTCAATATTAATTCCAATGGCACCATTGTCTTGACAAAAAATAACGAAAACCAGTTTACCGGTACGTTTAATTTCTCAATCGAAAATATTCCGGCCAACGATAAGACTATCACTTTATCTAATGGAAGGTTCAATTATAACCACGGAATTCCCGTAGCTGCAAATAATCAAACTCCGCAATAAAAGGCATTAATCAATTACGAATTACGAATTACGAATTATCAATTACGAATTACGAATTATCAATTACGAATTATCAATTACGAATTATCAATTACGAATTACCAATTACGAATTACGAATTATCAATTACGAATTATCAATTACGAATTACGAATTACTTTTGCTGCAAATACTCAAATTTGGCTGTGAAATGCCTTAGGAATTCGGCTTCCCAAACAATCTTCATGCCGCGGAGCTTCTCCCTGCTCTCATATACTTCAATAATAGCTTCGGCCACATAATCGATATGGCTTTTCGTATAGACTCTTCTCGGCACGGCGAACCGGACCAATTCCATCGGAGGAGCAATGTGGCGGCCAAATTCGTCCTTTCTGCCGAACATCACCGAACCAATCTCAACCGAACGAATGCCGCCGGCCTTATACACTTCATTGGCAATGCTCTGCCCGGGGAAGAACTCCGGCCGGATATGTGGGGCAAATCTCTTGGCATCAAGATAAATAGCATGGCCGCCGGTGGGCACTAATAGCGGCACACCCGCTGCGAGCAATTTATCGCCAAGATACTGCACCTGGCCGATTCTGTATTTCAAATAATTTTCGTCCACTACCTCCTTGAACCCCTGGGCAAGGGCTTCGAGGTCGCGCCGGGCAAGGCCGCCATAAGTAATGAATCCCTCCGTAATAATAAGGATTGTCTTTATCTTTTCGGCCAATCGTTCATTATTTGTAGCGATAAACCCGCCGGTATTTGACAGGCCGTCCTTCTTTGCACTCATTGTTGTACCATCGGCATAGGAGAACATCTCACGGCAAATTTCCTTAATAGATTTATTCTCGTAGCCTTTTTCGCGTATCTTAATAAAATACGCATTCTCGGCAAAGCGGCATGAATCCAGGAATAAGGGTATGCCGTATTCATTGAGCAATTGCTTCGTCTCGCGAATATTCTGCATGGACACTGGCTGCCCGCCGCCACTGTTATTCGTGATAGTCAGCATACAAAGTGGGATGCTCTTCCTGCCCACCCGCTCAATGGCTTCCCGCAATTTATCAATGTCCATATTACCTTTGAAATCAGCAATAACGTCCGGCTTAATACCAATATCCGTTGGCAGGTCAATTGCAGTGGCCTTGGTGAATTCAATATTTCCGCGGGTGGTGTCGAAATGGGTATTATTCGGGATAACCTTATGTTCGCCGCCGAGGATGGAAAACAGAATCCTCTCGGCAGCGCGGCCCTGGTGGGTTGGGATGATATGATCGAAGCCGGTTATATCCCTTACGGCATCCTCGAATTTATAGTAGCTGCGCGACCCGGCATAGGCTTCATCGCCATCGATGATGCCGGCCCATTGCTTTGCGCTCATGGCAGTAGTGCCGCTATCGGTCAGCATATCGATGGTAATATGCTCCGATCGAAGGAAAAAAGGATTATAAAATGAGTTAATAAGAAATTTTTCTCTATCTGCGGCATTTGTTATCGGAATTGATTCGACGGATTTAATTTTAAAAGGTTCTATTAAGGTCTTCATCGGTTCTCCTGCTTCATCTTTTGCATAATTTCAGATTACAAATATACGGGAATGTGGTGTGAATAATTGTAATTATAACCCGAATATTTCGGGCTTTTTACTATGGTATTTCGTATCTGTTTGGGAATATTGCAGTTAAAAAGACGCTATGAAGATTATATTTGGCTCGAAATCAGAGAATCCAATATCATCTTCTATCTATAGCCAATCAGCAGTATTGGAAAATTAACTAATAATGCAGATTAATAATTATTGCAGCAACTCTTGATTTTCAGTGATAATTTATTAAATTGAAATATGATTAAAAATTGAAAGTTAGAAATTGATTGAAAATCAGAACTTGCATTCCCAAACCAGAATTTGGGAATTAGCTTAATTATTCGAATAATTGATTGAAGGCAATTTTGAATTGAATAAGAAAATAAATATGTATTTCGCTCCGTACAAGGCCTGCAATCTAAGGTGCAGTTACTGCTATGTGCCGGAATACAATAAATCGACAACAAAGCAGGATGACTTACGATTCCTCGAATCATTATCCGAATTTATAGATAAAGTGGAAACAGAGGGATATGAAATAGGGTCATTTTGCCTGCATGGAGCCGAACCATCGCTGATGTCGGCCGAATCCCTGGCCAGGGCTGTGAAAATGGTAGATATACATTGGGAAAAAACCGGCAGCCGAAATGCGGCATGCTCGCATAGTCAAAAAGCTGTTGCAATCCAAAGCAATGGCATTAGATTCGGCAGCAAGTACCTGGGAATTCTCAAGCATGAGTTAGGCTCGGCCAATAGAGTAAGGCTTGGCTTTTCGATCGACCCGCCCAAAGCCGTTCACGATAAATATCGGGACAATTCCTTTGATAGGGCGGTTGCCAATTATAAGGAAGCAATCGCAATGAATTTTCCCGTATCAATTTTATCTGTTGTAACAAATGAAACAATTAATTATCTTAATGAATTCCGTGAATGGATGCAAACTCAATTGCGGTTCAAGAAGAAGCACGGCAATCCGTATAGAGTGAAAATTAAGTTTGCCTCTGGCGATATGGCCCTCAGCGAGGCTGAAATGGAGCGATTTGCTTTCTTTCTGCTCGAGCATGACTTAACATCACTTGTGCAAATCCTATCGCCCGGATACTGCCTGCAAAGCGGCAATGAGTGCCAGTGGTTCGAGTTTGACATTGACGGCAATTGCTATAGCTGCAATAAAACTTTCGACGACGAAGGAATTTTCGCCAATTGGCGGGGTGAATCATTCGACGAAATCATCAAAAAGCGGGCCGAATTATTTGCTAATACGGCGGAGCACAAGGACTGCGGCGAGTGCCAGTACGAATATCTGTGCAACAGCGGCTGCCCCGCCGACAGGATTAAAACCGGTGATATGGCCGGCAAGGCGCATGAATGCTCGCTGATCAGGATCGTATATGATGAAGTGATTAACCGTGGCCAAAATATTGCGGAATTTTATCATAGTAATATATGATTTAGGGTAGTAGGTAAACATGCTGAGCAATAAACAATAACTTTTGTTTTGCCAGTTGTTACAACTGGCGATATAAAAACTTTCGCCTTTTGCCAGTTGCAGCAACCGGCAGAATATATAGATACAAAAACAGCTTACGGCCTGAATGCCCAAATGTTTTTTTAGTTAATAGTTTCACAAGCAATAACAATACTTAGGAGTATCCATGTTTTTTACAGGCAGGATAGAAATTGACCCCGCTCAGATGACAGTTATCAAAAAAGTAAAGCCAACGAAAGTATTCGCCAAATTCCTCGACGCCCTGACTTTTGGGAAAACCTCCGACAAGCAAGAGCATGAAACTTTCACCGTAGTCAGCATATTGCAGCAGTTGAATATGGCCTTTCGGTCCTTGAAAATGAAAAATGTAATCCGCCTTGCCGTCGATGATTATGATTTTTATTATGACGAAGAAGGCGTGGACGATGACATGCACCAGGCAATGCTCCAGATGGAAACTAAAATCGATCCCATCGAATCCGAACACTTCGATAGCATTTACCTTGTGCTTGAGCATGAGGACAAGGTTATGAAATACGTAATTGAAATTCAAATCGAAAGGAAGCATACCGTAGGCGATTATCCCATTAAAATATTTGTCAATGGCGTTTTGGCGGATTTCCAGCTCAACGAAGGTGAAGCCCGCGACGAGCTTGAAAAAAGAGTGGGCAGCGTTTTCAATTCGCAGGAAAAATTTGATTCTTACCTAAGAACTAAAAAGGAATATTTCGACCGCTTTGTCGACAGCCTTGCCAGTGCAGTCAGGAAATTCATTAAGATTGACGATATTAAAAAGATTGTCCGCACTCAAATGGTCAGGCCAAAGGAAAAAGTTGCGAATCCGGGCAATATGAAAACCGAACAGCACTCCCAACCGGTATTTTATGGCTATCACGGATTCGAGAGCTATCTGTTTTATACTATGATATGGTCATCGATGGCCTATAGCCACAATATGTATGTCAATGATTTCACTATGGTTGACGAAACCGGCCATGAAGTTATGGACGTCGGAGAGGAAGGATTTAACGCCGGCGAATCGAATACGCTGAATGAAGATGCCGGATTTGAAGCACCCCCCGGCGGTGATGTGACATATCACGGCGAGAACCAGTTCGAATCCGATCTTCAGGATGCTAACCTTTACTCAGATACCGGTGCGGCCGATACGTTTGGCGATTCCGACACCTCGAGCTGGGCCGGTGCGGACGCTGGCGGAGGGGATATGGCCTCGTGCAGTTCCTGCAGCTCGTGCGGCGGCTGCGGAGGGTGCGGCTGATATATATATTATTAATATAGTGATGTGTCAAGCATACTATGCCGGTTCATTTAAGCTGTCATTCTGAACAAAGCCATCTATGGCGAGCCACTTGTGGCACAGTGAAGAATCCAGTATTCACAGGCTATTAGGATGTATCAAAATGGATTCCGGATTCCCGATAGCGGGATTTCACTGGGCTCAACAAGTCCGGAATGACATAGAACAGTTGACACGTCACTAGATTATATTATATGTTGAATAGTTCAGGAATTGTGTATTAACTATTCCATTCGGTATGGCCTGAATTTCGTTACAATCAAGTTTTAAAATATTTGGATAGATTTGTTAATATTAAAGTAAAATTTGCGAGTGTGGTTTATTGTGGTAGCAAAGACAATGAATTGTTTATGGAATTCGTTCCGTCAGTTCTTGCAACCGGCGAGAGGCATTGGTGTCCCTATAGCAATCAGCCTCCTTCGTCGTTGAGTTGCATTCCTATGTGTTTATATTTGACACAGCGAAAGAATTGTACGAATAATTCATTCTATATATCCGGCCAATTCCCGCTTCCGCTCAATGCCCAGCTCGGCATCTATATCCATGAAACGAAAGTACATACGCTCCAGTTCTTCTTCGGTGAAAAGCGTCTCGGCCATAGCAAACAATTCATCGTTCTCCACGGCAATATGGTCGAGCAAGTCCTTTACATACAGCTTCAGCAGAGATTGCACTTTTTCCCATTGGCCATCATTATTCGCCTTTTCGATTTTGCCAGCATATTCCCTGAACAAATCGTGATGCTCCTCAAGTTCAGCTATTATCTCATGAAGCACAAATTCAGGATGGGCAGCCATTTCCGGGAACAGCACTTCCTCCTCCTTATGGTGGTGGAATTTGTCGCTGTAGTCCCGGAAAAACGCCAGCAGCTTTCGGATTGCATTTTGATAGCCCGCCGCATCGCCCGGCCAAAGATTCTCAATATCATTGATAAAATCCTCGGCCGAACTGATTACATCATGTTCGCTTGTCAATATATCTATTGGGTTGTACTCCGGCATAGTTTTCACATTGACATCTATGACATCAACTCCTCTTCAATTTTAATTGCTTTCGGGAATAATATGTTACTTTCCAGGTGGATATGCCTGTGCAGGTCAGTCTCGAACTCCTCTAACTTGCCATACAAGGTACGGAAAGTATTGCAGGCATCTTCCGGCGGAGTATGATTATTGCTCAATTTCTTAATGGCCTCAAGGGCATTGCCGGCGGATACGTGCTCGGTTTCCATCATGTTAATCGGCCCCCTGACGGTTCCGAAAGGCGACGGTGGCACCTGTTGGCCGCTGCGTTTGGCTATTGCTATTTGATTAATATATGGGAACAGGATTTCCTCTTCCTTGTGCATGTGCATACGAAGCTCATTGGCTACGGCTGTGTAATACTTAAATATTTCAAGCACTTCCGGATGGGACTCGCCATGAACCTCGGCCACCTTAGCAGCATATTCATCCAGCATAGGCAATGCTTCGCTAACGTAGGTGTGGTGAACAGTCAGGATATGCCCGATTAAAGCATCTAAGTCCCAGGAATTATAATTATGCTCGGGTTTAGTATCCTGAATGTCAAGTTTTTGCAAATCTTCAATTATTTCAGATGTTTCTATCCCTTTTTCCTTACATGCTTCTCGAATCGATTTATTACCGCCGCAGCAAAAATCAATTCCAAACTCCCTAAATACCTCCGCTTTCCTGAAATCCTCAGCTACTATACTGCCAACAGTAGTTGAATCATTGATGGACTGTCCATTCTGGTTAGTCATAAGTTCTCCATTTATATTGAATATTAATAAACCTCGTTGGTATGAACTTATAATCGGACTATTTGGTCTTTTATTGTAAAGAGATTGGATTTATTATTTAGAAACGACATCATTTGTGTGCTTTTTATGGGTAGGTGTATTCAAATAAAAATCATTACTATTTTAGGAAATGATGTTAGCTACAATTTGCGGGTTGGCGGAAAGGTTGAAATCATAGAGTTTTTCGCCCTCAAGAGTGATCTCGATAGCTTCGTTAATGTTTGCGATTAATTCATCAAGCGATTTGGCCTGAGTAACAACCGGCAGGTCATTGCTTTCGGCAATATAATAATCATCGCCCCTGAAAATATGTACATTTATTATATTCTTTACCGGCATCTCCGTTTTATTTAATTCTCTTTAGTGAAATACGAAATCGTGTAGAAATAATTTTAATCCATTCCGACAACATGCAAAGCCATGGAGGCTCCCCCTATCACCTGTCAAATGCAACTACCTTCTCAATCACATAATCTACCATCTCGGCACTCATTTCCGGATAGATGGGCAGGCTGATTAAGCAACCGGCGGCTTTCTCGGTGGCCGGAAAATCACCTTCTCGGTGGCCCAAATCCGAATATGCCTGCTGCAAATGTACCGGAATGGGATAGTGAAGGCCTGCCTGAATGCCGCACGCAAGTAAATAAGCCTGCAATTTATCTCTTGACCGGTCCGATGGCAAACCTAACTCATATAAATGATAAACATGCCTCGAATAAGGAGCTTCCGAGGGAATTTTATAAAGTGAAATCGCTGCAAAAGCCTCGGAATAGCGGCTGGCAATTGCTCGGCGGCGAATCGTCCAGCGCTCTAAGTGCCGTAATTTAACATTGAGGACGGCGCCCTGGATTCCGTCCATGCGATAATTATATCCTAAGCGTGTGTGATAATATTTTGACGGCTGGCTGTGGTTGCGCAACAGCTTTATTTTGTCTGCTGTCGCCCTATTATTTGTCACTACCGCTCCGGCCTCGCCATATGCACCAAGATTTTTGCCCGGATAGAAGCTGAAACATGCCGCATCCCCCATCGAACCACATCTTTTACTCTTGTACTCAGCTCCGTGAGCCTGCGCCGCATCCTCAATCACCAACAATCGGCCGGCTGAAGCAATTTCGGCAATTGCATCCATGTCGGCAGGCTGTCCGTAGAGGTGTACCGGAAGGATTGCCTTGGTTTTTGGTGTGATTTTCTTTGTGATTTCATCTGCTGAGATTGTGTAAGTATCTGCATTGATGTCGGCAAACACTGGTGTGGCTCCGGTGTAAGAGATTGCCCAAATGGTCGCTATAAATGTATGCGGGGTGGTAATTACTTCATCGCCGGGGCCAATTCCGAGAGCCGTCAGAGCAAGATGTAAGGCCGATGTGCCGCTATTTAAGCCGGCGGAATATTCTGCATGGCAATAGGAAGCAAAATTTGACTCGAACTCATCTACCGCCGGGCCAAGGGCATAAGCCGCTGTGTCTAATATATTATTTACTGCCGCCTGGATTTCTGGTTTTATCGCTGCATATTGAGCTTTTAAGTCTAAAAATGGTACTTTCATGTTGGTTGATTTATTATTTGATAATTATTACTTATATTTTGATTAAGATATTTATTTATTTGATAATTGATACCTATAATTTGATTCGGATATTTATTTGTTAGTCTTTATTATTGAAGAATTCATTGATTCATATTATAATACCGGCCTCTCAAATGATGATTTGTGCCTTTCAAATGGTGATTTGTGCCTTTCAAATGGTGATTTGTGCCTCTCAAATGATGATTTGTGCCTCTCAAATGATGATTTGTGCCTCTCAAATGGTGATTTGTGCCTCTCAAATTATAATACCGGCCCTTCAAATGGCGATTATCGCCTATAAATCATAAAATAACAGGCTCATATCATCATTCTGCATTCTCATATTATGATCCTGCTTAGTTATAATACGCTGCTTGTAACTTATTTATAATTATTGTATTTATCCGAATGGTTCCATTCGCTGCAAAGGTTCAATACGCCGCGGTAAATGGCGTACATATAATCCAAATGATCATTTTTCAGGTTCTGATGAACCGGCAGGCCAATCTCGCCGCTCTTTTTGTCGTACTTATGCTCAATCCCGAACTCCAGCAGTTTGTTTTGGTATCTCTTATGTTCGTCGCAAATAAAATTAAAATACGACTTTATGGCCAGCTTATCGTCCGATGGCCTAATATTATCAATCATGAACAATTTCTCAAGATAGCGGTAATTACTTTTGCGCCTCGAGATTATCTTATCGAAATTATTTAACTCCATATTGATACCGCTTAGCGTCAGCCGCCGCTTGAACACATCCAAACACCCGTATTTATTCCACATATCATCGTCGCCAATCTTCAGATTGAGGATTATCGCGCCAAATTGACAGGAAAATATGTCCGGCAGAGAAATTATCGACATCTTTCCGTCATCAATTTTGGGGAAATCGAAGGTTGTTTCTTTCGGATCGGCATCCAATGACGTACAAATCATTTTTGCACTTTTCAAATCGGGAGTAAATGTAATCTCGGTGCCGCCCGTCATCTTTCTAAGCAGATTTAATGTCTTCATTTCCATATTTGAATCGGGCTGCGACTGGAAATATTCAGGCAGGAAGGGGTTTGATTTAATCGGAAGCTCAATTATCGGTTTATTAAATATGACAGGGTAAGTAAAAGTTTGCCATTTGGTAAAGAAACGATACAGCGAGGGCCTGTAGGACACGCCCACGTCGATATAATCGAACTCGGATTTGCTAAAATAATTCACGCAATGCCACAGCAGATAGTCCTGCACCCTCAACCGCTTGCCACGCTCGCTTCCGGCCAGATTATTGAGGAACAGATGACGGCCCGACGGCAGCAGCACGCAAACGCCCACGGGCAGCTCGCCCTCGAAGGCTATAAACATGTAGTCCGAATCGCTCAGAGCGGCGGGAATGTTCGGGTCGGACGGGTCATACCACATACTTCGCAGGATATTGATGTCCACGGGCTTGCCCTCGGCCCTGCGAACCACGATTCCGGCTCTCCCGGCCTTCTTTATGTTCTTCCGAACCGAGTGCGGGACCGATTGCAGCACCTTCGACGGGTTCAACTCCAGCCCGCAGCCGTAATGAATGAAGTCCTTGCTGATATATCCTGCCATAATGCTCTTAAGTAGTTGATTTTACCAGTAGTTATTTAATGAAAAAACCGTTAGGAATAGGATGGTAATGCCAATGAATCAGCTTAACAGTATCTTTCCTTTATTCTGGCAAGTATTATCTTGCATAATCGTTCCCATCTTAATTCAGCAGCGGTTGCATTCATCGTTGCATTCGATATTATTTTAATCCATATCAAGTAATTCTTTTATCTCGTCGTGACTTGAGCTGTTCAAGGCTTTCTCGGCAAGCTCGATAGCGATTTTGCAATCAGTCTCCCGGATGCGCTTTTTAGTTTCGAGCAAAGCCGAGGGCGCCACGCTGAATTCATCTACGCCGAGGCCTACCAAAAGCGAGGTTGAAGCTGAATGCCCCGCGAGTTCGCCACAAATCCCGACCGGGATTTTGTGCTTATGGGCAACGTCCACCGTCATTTTAATCATTCGGATTATCGACGGATGAAAAGCGTCATAAACGTCTGCGACCAGTTCATTGGAGCGGTCGGCCGCAAGCGAATATTGAGTTAAATCGTTTGTTCCAATGCTGAAAAATTGAGTTAGTTCCGCAAGTTTGTCGGCAACCATTACGGCCGCTGGGGTTTCAATCATTACTCCAACGGGAATATATGCATCAAAAGATTCTTTTTGTTGGTGAAGCTCGGATTTGCATTGTTCAATTAATTTGATTGAGTTGAGTACTTCATCAATATTAGAGATCATTGGCAGCATTAATCGAATATTTTTGTGGTCGGACACACGGAGGATTGCCCGTATCTGCGATTTGAAAATGTCTCTTCGCTTTAGCAAAAACCGAATCCCCCTGAATCCGAGTGCAGGGTTTTCCTCGTGCCTGGGCATACCTTCGGCATGTTTGTCGCTTCCAATGTCGAACACTCTGAACGTTGCAATCGCTGGGAATGCCCTGTCGGCAATTTGTTTATACCAGTTGTATTGCTCCTCCTCCGAGGGGAAGTGCTGCAAAGAGATTATCAGATTCTCGGTGCGAACCAGCCCGAAGCCCTCGGCACCAACCATTGCGGCACTATTTGCATCATCGAGATAGTCGATGTTGGATTGCAGCTTTATCCTACGCCCATCCTTGGTTTCCGAAGAAAGTTTGGCAAGTTTGCCAAGTGCTTTTTGATTCTTTTTATAGTCACTCTGCCGAGAGACAAGATCATGCAATGTCTTCTTTTCTGCATGGTTGAAAATCAATCCGGAGAATCCGTCCACTATAAGATTATCACCGTTTATTATCATAGAAACGGCATTATGAACGCCGATGACAGCTGGGATTTCGAAGGTTCTGGCCAATATGGATGCATGGGATGCAATACCGCCAATTTCAGTTATAAACGCCAAAACGCCAGCTTCCCTGAATTTGATTATATCCGATGGGCTAAGAGATTGTGCCACAACGATAGAGTTATTCGGGAAATCAATCATGTCCGATCTTCTTCGCAATACGGACAGTAGTTTTTGCTTTATTTGGTCGAGGTCGACCGCCCGCTCCCGAAGAATTACGTCATTAGAGTGCTTGAAAAATTGTTTTTGCCTGTCAAATTCAGATACTACTGCGCTTTCGGCAGATTCTCCGTTATTGATTCTATCAGTAACAGCGGCATGAAGCATCTTATCCGATATAATCAAAGTATTAGTCTCTATAATAGAAACAACTGCTCCGGCTTCTTCTTTTACTTTGTCAACCAGCTCGGTGAATTCGTTTACCAGATCTTCTACCGCTTTGTCAAACCGGCTAAGTTCATCCGGGATTCTTTCTGCCGGCACATCTTCCACCGGAAACACAACGGTCTCAGGTTTAAGTATAACAGCCCTGCCAATTGCAATTCCCGGTGATGAAGGTATACCGTTAAATTTTTGTTCTTTATTCATCAAATTGTTTTTTGATAGCATATTGTCAAATATATATATTACTGATTCTCAGCATTAAATCATCGGCTCTATGCTTATAATATTTCTCCGAATCCTGAATCGAACAGTTCGGCCAGTTCTTTTATAGCTGCCTGTTCATCTTCTCCATCCACATATATTTTAAGTTTGCAGCCTTGCTCAGCCGCCAGTGTCATAACACCAATTATACTTTTAGCATTTATTCTGAAGCCATCGCGGTCAAGGCCGATGTCCGATTTAAATTTTGCAGCTAATTTCACAATAGTTGCTGCGGGGCGTGTGTGAATCCCAGCCCTATTTCTAACAACAATTTCCTTTTCGAGCATATAGTTCAATATTTATAATAATCAAGAATTAACAAATGACAAGAATGAAAAATAAGGAAATATTAAAATTAACAAATTATTAAGAAAGAATTAACCCGAATTCATTGGTTTAAATCTATTCCGGACAGCTAACTGGTGGCAATGGCAAATAGTGGAAGTCGCAGTTTTAGGTAATATTTAATTAAGTCATTAATTATTGAAAAAAAGTCGTTAATAATAATAAAAAGCCGGTGCATGAAATTTATTCCCTGCGCTATCAAGAGAGATGCCCAGCGCTTATAAAGAACCGGAAATCTGTGATATAGAATAAGCCATGGTTTTCCGCTGAATTGCTCTACCGTCTGACAACGAACTGCCTTACAAATGAGAAGCCCCTGCCGGTGAATCTGACAAAATACGCTCCGGGAACATAATCATTAACAGAAATCATTATGGTTCTGCCGCTTGCCAACACGCTGGGATTCAACCCGTTAGTCATAATATTGCCAAGAGCATCGCTAATGCTTAGGCTGAATTCTCTATTCAGGATTTCCTCCGGCAGAGTGATTCGCAATTGCCCATTAGCCGGATTGGGGTATAATTCGATTTGTCCTAATATTTCATCCGGTAAGCTGCTCAGGCTGAAGCAAAGGGTTTCGCCGGTTTCGGCGCTGGTAAAGCAATTCAGGCTGGGCGAATCGCCATCTGAAAATACACCTGCCCAAGTTGCTGTGCCCGTATCAAAGAAAATATTTTCAAAACTTACGCCAAGCCCCAACATCTCGAGTTTTGTATCCGGATATGCAGCGAGATAGTTCTTGAAGTCATCATTCTCCCATAATTTATCAGCCAAATCATCGCTGTCGATTGCCCATTTATCCAAATCTATTATGTCATCTAATTCGATTGGAAGCTCTCCGATGTCGGCAAGGCTGATTTCCTGAGCTATGTATGTAATAAATATCTTCCCAACTCCAATAGCTCTGAAGTCCGAAGAATTGTCGGCCGACTTAAAAAAGTAAATCCAGACTGTTGCCTCGCCCGTTTTTAAATCATACTCCAGTGCTATGGGAAGATTTGGCAGCTGCCCCGAAAGCGTCCCAACGGCAAAAAGCTCGGGGTTGGCCATCCCGGCCTTGATAACATTGCCCTCATTGTCCACAACATCATCCTGCACCTTATTAAGAGCAGCCGGAAGTCCGTCGCGGGCAACAAACTTTTGCGCCAAGGCATCGGGAGTATAAATAAACTGAATAAGTATTGCAATTATCGATAATGTAATAATTCTTGCCATGATAACCCTTTTCGAATAGTTTTTCGTTTATTAAAATCAGTAACGAAACAGAATGAATATTGTTTAGTATAGCTAAAATATTTTTGTAATTTATAGTATAGTTGAAATAATAAACAACATTCTATGTTCCGGCGGTTATTACAACTGACATGGCAAACTAAATAGCATTGAAATAATTAATCCGGACAATTCTAATATGGCTAAAATATTCAGATTAAAGAAATCCTCCGATTCATTAGGCACAAAAAGGATCGGCTATAAGATTGATTACGAGAGCGTGCTGAATGCGGCGCAGTACGAAGCGGTGATGCACAACAATGGCCCGGCACTTGTCATTGCCGGAGCCGGCACAGGCAAAACAAGAACGCTGATTTATCGTGTTGCACGTCTGATTGAGGACGGCATTCGGCCCGAAGCTATCTTATTGCTAACATTCACACGCAAGGCAGCTTCGGAAATGGCCCGCCGTGCTGCAGCACTGCTCGACGGCAGGTGCGAAAGGGTCTCCGGTGGCACTTTCCACTCCTTTGCGATGATGATTTTGAGGAAATATGCCAAGTCCATTGGCTATGAACCTTCGTTTACCATAATCGACCGCACGGACGCCGAAGATACAATCAATCTTATCCGCAATAGTTTGAAAATTAACAAAAGCAAAAAACGGTTCCCCAAAAAAGGGACGCTAAATAATATCTTCAGCCTGTCTATCAACCGTTGCGATTCGGTGAAGGAAACCGTCGAAAAGGAATATCCGCATTTTAGTGATGAAATCGATAGCATCGAGCAGATTTTTGGCGGCTATAAAGAATATAAACTGAAATATAATATAATGGATTATGATGACCTATTGGTAAATCTTTTGAGAATATTGAAGGAAAACGAAAAGGCCCTGCTGGAAATCAACAGCAAGTATAAATATATCATGGTCGATGAATATCAGGACACCAACCGGCTGCAACACGAATTAGTCCTGCTGCTTGCCGGCAGCCGCCAAAACGTGATAGCCGTTGGCGATGACGCCCAAAGCATCTACTCATTCCGTGGCGCCAATTTCCAAAATATAATGTTCTTCCCCGAATCATTCGACAATTGTAAAATATATAAAATCGAAGAGAATTATCGCAGCACTCAGCCCATATTAACCGTTACCAACGAAATAATTGACGCAGCCATATATAAATATGAGAAGCGGCTGTTCACCCGCCGCACCGATGGCGAAACCCCAATCCTCGTAAGCGCTGCCAACGAACGCCAGCAATCAGAATTCATCTCCCAACATGTATTAAAGCTGCGTGAAGAAGATGTTCAGCTTAGCGACATCGCAATTTTATTCCGTTCCGGATTCCATTCCTTCGATCTCGAAATTGAATTGAACAAATTAAACATTCCGTATAAGAAATTCGGAGGAATTAAGTTCATCGAGACAGCACATATAAAAGATTTAATCGCGTATATGAGGATTTTGTATAATCCCAGGGACTCGGTTAGCTGGCAGAGGGCTTTGCTGCTGCTGGACGGCGTCGGCCCAAGAACCGCATTCGGCATTATCAACATGATAACCGACTCCGATATAACAATCAACAGCCATAATAAGCTTTCCGGCAAGGCCCGCGGAGGGGATAGCATCAAAGAACTCTTTGCCGCCCTCTCGGATATTAACCACAGAAAATATTCGGTGGCGGACAAAGCCACGCACTTCGCCGAATACTACAAGCCGCTATTAAAAAGGAAGTATGATGATTGGCAGAAGCGCTGGCGGGATATTGATATGTTCCTATCGATAGCCGAAAGGTACACATCGATGGCATCATTCCTTAGCGATATGGCATTGGAACCGCCCGTCGAAGCTGTGGCCGAACTCGAAGCCGAATCGAAGGAAGATGAATTCCTTACGCTCTCGACCATACACTCGGCTAAGGGCCTGGAATGGCAGGCTGTTTTCCTGATATGGGCGTTGGAGGGCAAATTTCCATCTGCCAAGTCGGTGGAATCTGTGGATTCGGTAGAGGAGGAGCGGCGGCTCTTTTACGTGGCCTGCACTCGGGCGAAGGATCAGCTTTTTATTACATATCCAACAAATATCTATGACCGCGAAACGGGATATGTCCTTTCGGAGGTGTCGCGATTTGTGCAAGGGCTGGATGATGAGATGTTGGTGCGGTATGTATTGGTCGAAGATGAGGAATAGGAAGAGGAGCAAGCAGTGATTGACTTTCGAGTGGGAAGAAATATTTTTATTAAGCGGGAAAGTATATTATATTAGTGGTGAAGGGGACTACTTTATGATATTAAATGGAACTTATATGAAAGCATTTTGTTTAGTTTTTATTTTCTTAGTATCGTTTGATTTATTTGCAAAGGATGAGGAATCCACTGCCAAAATTGATTCGGCATCGATTAACAAAGCATATAATATTCTCTACTTGGATGCCGGGGCTCTTATATTCCCACCAAGCTTAGATGCTTTTTATAGTATCAATTATGAAAGGGTTATTTCTGACATCTTTAACATTCGGGCAGGATATGGATTGTCAGCAAGCAGTGGTATGAGTTCACATCCAAATTCTACTGATTACGAAGGATTTTTGTTAATGTTAAATGCAAGTCCGATCAAATATAGAAATGTTAATCTCGCCAAAGCCGAATGCCGGCTTCATTCTTTTTTCCACGAGCTATTGCACGTAGCTATTGCACGTAGCTATTGACAGCCAAAAAACCACAATGCAAAATTCTGAATAAACAAAGCCTTCCTCCCGCAAATATAAGGCGAAAGGAAGGCTGTTATTACCCGATTGATGCTTAGTATTGATGTTCAGTAATTATTAGTCGTATATTCCAATTGAATGTTCGATTTCTATGCTAACTGCCCAACGACTAAATTGTCCGTTTCGTTTTCGTCATCTATCCTGAATTAATTCATCAAATCAAGTAAATGAACCGCCGGTTTATTCCAATGCCCGGAATATGGGCGATACCCTCAATCCATTCGAACTGGTTAATGGCCGGCGGATATTTTTTTGCAGTCCGAATGCAGAATTTCATGTAAGAATAAATTCTTTGAATCTGCGAATGGATCATTTTAAGAATCTTATTGGTCCGGGTCGATACTTCTCTGAATCCAATCCACTCCTACTTTCTCCCAATCCTTAACAGCGGAGGCATCCAAATACCTTTCCCATTCATAAATTCCCGTTTGCTTTGCAATTCTTTTAAACTGCATGGCGGTAATCGAATCATTCAAAATACAAACAGACCGCTGCATCCCCTTTGTTTTAAAAAGCATCTGTCCTTTTTGCATTGGTTCTTGGGATTCTTTCGGAAGAGTTTTCAGTTCACGCATATCGATAAATACGCCGAAGTCTTTCATCTGGTTTTGGAGAGCATTTTGCGAATCCTCATACCATGCTTCCATCTCATCTCTTTTGATAAATCCGGCAAAAGTTAGCTTATAGCCAAAAGGTTTCCTTTCAATCTTTGTCATATTAAATCTCCTATATGAAATGAGTGAAAATATATTGTATTCCGGCCCGTGTCTGCCGGTTTGGAATAAATTGCAATTGCTATTACAGTCATGTCAGGCATACTTTGACGAATTATTTATTGGCTGTCATTGCGGAACTTGTTTCAGAATCCATTATTCACGGGCTATATGGCTATATTAAGATGGATTCCGGATCAAGTCCGGATTAACATAGTATATTTGACACGACATTACAATGCTAAAGGCCAAACCCATATATTCCCAATAGCAACGATGCTTCCCCATAGCAAAAGCCCCGAATTATTGAGGCTAAAGCGGCAGCTTCGTCCGATTGACATTAGTAACTCACGTCACACATTTTTTTGTTCAATAGCCCTGACATTTATGTCGGGGACAATTATTGCCATGAAGCAATGGGTTTTAACCCCAAAGAACTTGCATATGTGGCTAAAGCCAAGCGTTTTTTGTGTATATTTTCCCCCGGCCTAAAGGCCGGAGTTAGTAAATATCATTTTGCGTAACATGAGTTAGTAATTATTAGTTGCATATTCCAGTTGCATGCTTTTTTTCACTTCCAATTGTTCAACGATTTGTTTGTTCATTATACTGCCGTCATCCACCCTAAATTGATTCATCAATTCGAGCAAATGATCCGTTAATTTATTCATATCTTCGGACGAATGGGCAATGCCCTCAATTCGTTTGGCCGATTCGGCAGTTACGCTCGAAATAGATGTCATATTATGAGATATTTGCTCGCTGGTGCTGGACTGCTGCTCGCTGGCAGCGGCAATTTGATTAATCATATCGATGACTTCCTGCGAACTTTCAAGGATTTGCTCCAAAGCATGTCCGGCCTGGTCTGCTAATTCTATTCCTGTGGTTACTTCATGGCTTCCCTGTTTCATAGCGGTAACAGCTTCCTGAGTCTCGGATTGAATTCCTTTAATCATTTTAGCAATTTGCTTTGTAGCTTCGGTGGTCCTTTCTGCCAATTTGCGCACTTCGTCTGCAACAACGGCAAATCCGCGTCCCTGTTCGCCCGCTCTGGCAGCTTCGATAGCAGCATTAAGCGCCAGCAGGTTAGTTTGGTCTGCAATGTCGTCGATAACTGATATTATTTCGCCGATTTCTTTGCTTGATTCGCCAAGTTTTTCAATATTTTCGGCCGACTGCTTAACAACATTAGCGATATCCCGCATCTTGCTAACCGTTTGGTCGACCACTCCGCCGCCTTCTCTTGCTATTTTGCCATTCTTGGCAGCAACCTTGGAAGTATGGCCCGCATTCATTGCATTCTCCGTTACCGTCCTCGACATTTCCTCGACCGCCGAAGCCACCTCATCGGATTGCGAGCTTTGCTCTTGCGAGGCAGCGGCAAGCGATTCGGCAGATGTGGAAATCTCCATCGAGGCATTGGAGGCTGATGTGGCCGATTCGAGCACTTGTTGAATTGCCGTTGACAATGAATCGCCCAGAGAATTAATACTATTCTTCAATTTCTGATTATCCCCTTTGTAGTCGCCGGTCATCCGCGGCGTTAAATTTCCGCCGGCCATAATCTCAAGCACTTCACTGGCTTCGTTCACAGGTGCCAGCAAAATATCCAATAACTGGTTCACACCGTCTATCAGTTCGGCCCAGCCGCCAGAGAAATCGTCCACATTCCCCCTCGTGTCCAATTGTCCCTGGCGTGAGGCCTCGATGAGTTCGCCAAATTCGGTGTGAACATTCTTAAGATTGCCCCTTAATTGCTCAACAATTTCGTTAATGAATGCTTTTTTGCCAGGGAATTGCTCCAATTCGGCGTCAAAATTGCCATTGCCAAATTCTTTAACGCAAGCCAATGCCTTCTTTTTTACAGCGATATGCTCGCGTACCATTTCGTTCACGCCATGTGCCATGTCATAATAGCAGCCCGTGAAATTATCTTCATTAATCACAACATCTATATCGCCTGCGTCATGCTCCTTCGACATATTGTAAATATCGTCCACAAATCCGTTTAGTGCATCGATACACTGATTCAGATTGTTCTTAATCTCATTAAAGTCACCCTTATACTCTTCGGTGATCTTCGGTGGTATGTCGCCCTTGGATATGCGGTCCACATATTCGGCTGTTAAATTGATAGGCCCCACAAAAGCATCAATCAGGTTGTTCACACCGTCGATAAGCTCGGCCCAGCAGCCAACAAATTTAGATGAATCACCGCGTATATCGAGCTTGCCGTTTTGTATCGATACTATCAGCGAATCCGATTCCGTCGACAGGTTGGAGATATTTTCTGTCATTACTTTCATTGCAATAATCAGCTGGCCGATTTCATCCTTTTTATAGGTTTCCAGATTTATATTCAGATCGCCGCGGGCAATACTTTCGGCTGCTTCTTTTGCCTGATTTATCGGATTTGATATGCTTCTGAATATTATAATACACAAAAACAATATTCCCGAGAGGATTATCACTACCGCCGCAAGGTTTATGATAACAGTATTTTGTGCTTTATCACTCAATTGTTTGCTTGTCCGAAGGATTTCGCCGGCAATATTATCTTATACATTTTTAATAAGGTTAATCTTTTTTGTAATTGTGTTGAACCAATAAGCCGCATCAATACCAAAAGATATGGATTTCTGATTATCAAGGGCGAATTGCTTCATACGGCCGACTTCTTTAACATCCTTGCCCCGCACAGTATTGTCATAAGCATCCCGCTGGGCTTTTGTTGCATACCTTTGGAAGTTTTCGAATAACAAGCCTGCCTCGGCATCAAGTTCAATTGCCCTTTTATAGAAAAAATTCGTAAATTTATCTTTGCCAAAAACACCGGCATATACTGCACGAATAATCCCGTTTCGCTCCTTAAATTCCAGAAGATTCTTATATGCAAGCAGAGTATTGAATAAGTCATGATTTACGCTCGACAAATCAGCTATCAGGTTCACGTTGTCGAGCATGGCCGAAATCGTATTGGTATAATACCCGAGAACCTGAGAGGCTGATGATTCGAATCTGTCGATAGTCCCTCTGTTGCTTTCCAATTTGCCGAGCATGTTCTTAATGTTGCCAATATTCTTACTGAATTCCTTGCCATGGCTTTCGGCGTCAAATATTTCCAGAAGGCTCATAAAGTCTCGCAATTTATCATTTGTCAGCTGTCTTTGTTCCGGCAATTCCTTAGCAAATTTCTCTCCCTGACTATTGAAATAACCCGAACTCCTTCCGCGTTCCTTTTGCAGTTCATGCACCAAAGCGCTTGATTTTACCGCAAGTTCCGAAAGCTCCTCAACGGCACCCATTTTTCCGAGTAATTCAAATGGCTCCTTGAGATAATTGTAAGAGAAATAAAGTATCGACAATATAGGAACCACAAGCAAAACTAAGAACGCTGTCTTGATCGACTTAAAATTGAAGATGTTTTTCATATCGTCACCCATTAAATTTTATATAAACATAATAATTATATGACATATTATTGATTCTATCACTACTGTCCGGTTAAAAATGAGAGCAGTTCTTAATATAAACCTGAATACTATGACTTGTCATTGCGGAACCTGTTTCAGAATCCAGTGTTCATGGGCTGTTTGGCTATATTAAGATGGATGCCGGATCGGGGTCCGGCATGACAGCTTTAGTATTATTTTATCGCTATATCTATAATCGCATCCA
>JAJRTW010000190.1 GCA_024278075.1 Bacteroidota bacterium
CCTTTTATTAAGGGGGAAGTGAGCCAGGCGAGCAGGGGGTTGTCATACTTTCTGCAAGGTTTTCGAGCATAATAAATTGTATGCCTTGCACTTTGTTGTTGAATATTTTTTATAACTACCTTAATTATGATTAGTTGATACTTTTTGAGTTTAACCTAGTGCGCCATCTCATAAATGATTGATAACTATTTTTTGTAGTTCAATCAATGTATATCGCAACCTGCCTGAACTTTTGTTCTGCCAGTTGTTACAACTGGCAATATAGAAACTGCCGCCACTGGCCAGTTGTAACAACTGACGGAACGTTAGATATTAATTTATTCTGAGATGATGCACTAGATAAAAGGATAGTTCAACATCAAATTGTGTCATTGGATACGAAATCCGTTCTGAATGCTGATGACCTTTCCTTGACTTTGAAATCTTGAACAGTTCGTTAGGCTTAGAGCCTGTATTTGCGATGAATAATTATCCAAAGTCTATAGTTATACCATAATTGTCTGTTCCACAAATATACGTAATTGATATGAATAACAACAACAACAACTTTAACATGGTGGGAATTGATTTATCCAAGCTCACATTAGATATATGCAGCGATGGCAATAGCGTTCGTAGATATTCCAACAATGCACAAGGCCATCGTAAGATCGCATTTAGAGCGAAACGGAACCACTCGTGGCGGAGTGGAGCGAAGAATCCAGAAACCACATGAATACCGGATTCCTCATGGAGTTTCTCCTGAGTCCTTCGACTTCGCTCGGGATAAACTGCCGAAGGGGTCAGAATGACTTTCCATGGATTCACTTGCTTTTGATTAAGCCCCATCTTTCTGATTAATCATCATTCGGCAGGATAGAGAGCCAGAACATCATCGATTGTTTCCCTTCTGCGAATTAGTTTGGCTTTGCCTTCGTCAATCAGCACTTCCGGGGGCCGCATACGGTTATTATAATTCGATGCCATCGCATAGCAATATGCCCCGGCGTCACGGAACACAGCCAAATCCCCGGTTTCGAGTTCGGGCATGTCCGTATTTTTAGAGAATATATCGGAATTCTCGCAAATCTGGCCGCAGAGGTTAATAGTATTATTTCCCTGCGGCTTATTGTAAATCGACACACGATGCTCGGCGCCATAAAGGGCCGGGCGTATGAGCGTATTCATACCGGCGTCGAGGCCTGCGAAAGTTTTATAACTCCTCTTTATGCCAGTAACTTTGGCAATCAGATAGCCTGCATTTGCCACAAGGAATCGCCCCGGTTCGAGGATAAGCTTGGGGCTGCCGAAGCCGTATTTCTCGCAGCGTTCGGTGAATACTTCACTTACAAGTTTTGCCATAAGATCGATGTTCATCTCCTGCTCCTCATCGCTGTATGGCACTCCCATGCCGCCGCCAATATCGAAATACTCCGGTACTTCGCCGAGCTTGCCGAATAATTCAGCTGCAATTATCAGCAGTTTATCCACTATTTCGGCAAAGAAGTAGGGTTCGAGATTATTCGAACCGGTCATCATGTGAATGCCGAATCTTTTCACTCCCGAATCCTTTGCAAGTTTATAGGCATCGAAGGCCTTTTCGTATGGTATGCCGAATTTGGCTTCGGTGCCGCCCGTGGTGATGCCTTCATGCCCGCCGCGTCCCATGCCGGGGTTGATCCTGAATGAAATCAGTTCGGGAATATTTATTTCGGCCAGGCGTTTGAATGATTCTATGTCGTCAAGGTTCAGCTTGAGATTTTCGAAGGCGACCGGCCGCAAATCTTCATAGCTTTCGTAGTTGCCGGTGTATAGGATGCGGTGGTTATCGAATCCGGCTTTTTGGGCCAGAAAGAATTCAACGGGCGATGAGCAGTCCACGCCGCCGCCTTGCTCTTTGATTATTCTAAGGATGTGCAGGTTCGTATTGGCTTTGGCCGAATAATGAATTTTAGTATTCGGATAATACTTGCGAAATGCGGCATATAATTTATTGTAGTTCTCGATTATTATTGATTTGTCATAAACGTAGGCCGGCGTCCCGAATTCTTCGGCTATTTTGCTAACGTCAACATTGCCAATCTTATCCACTTCTTTTCCTCGATTATTATAATTAACTGTTAGGTCATTAGGTTGTACATCTAATAAAACTCCTATCTGCCTACGACGCCTAAATTCCTAAATTCTTAGTGTAGCATCCCATTAATAAGCACACTATTTATCCTTGTAACTAAGCCCCAGCATAGTTATACTAATATATAATATACTCCTGCAGCGCAAGCAAAGTTAAGGCTTGGCTTGCGACGAAAAGAAAAGGCTAACCATCATCCACGAGCTAATGCACGTGGCTATTTAGTCTCTTTCAATAGCTTTTCCCCTCACGACCTAAATCTCTAATACCCTGAAAAATACCCGGGCCGGATTCTTGAGAGAAAAATTCTTCATGGAGCATAGAGACCGCCTTGCGAAGGTCTTTGCTGTTGATAATGATACTCAAATTCACCTCCGATGCCCCGATGCTCACCATAGATACATTGATGCCTTTAAGCACTCCGAAGAATCTTGCCGCTATGCCGGAAGTATCTCTAATCCCTTCGCCTATCGATGATACGATTGTCCTGCCGGAGCTGACAACAACCTTTGAAAACACTTCAAGCTCTTCAACAATATTGCCGAGGCACTTATCATTGTCAATGGTCAGGGATATGCTCACTTCGCTGGTGGTTACAAGGTCGACAGAAGTTTTATATTTCCTGAATACATCGAACACCTCGCTCAGGAAGCCATAAGCCCCCAGCATCCTGTTCGACTGCACATTGATAACCGTAATGCCTTCCCGGAAGGCAATGGATTTAATGATCTTAGTATTTTTTATTTGCCTGAGAATCTCGGTGCCGGAATTCTCCGGTTTGAACGAATTTAGCACAACCACTGGTATATCAGCTTTTACGGCGGGATATATGGTCTTCGGGTGCAGCACTTTGGCGCCGAAATAAGCCAGCTCTGCCGCTTCGGCATAGGACAGAGCCAATATTCGTTTAGCGTCCTTGACGATCCTCGGGTCCGAAGTCATAATGCCATCTACATCTGTCCAAATCTCTAACTTATCCGCACCAAGAAATGAAGCCAGCAGAGATGCGGAATAATCCGAGCCGCCCCTGCCCATTGTGGTCGTCCTTCCCGATTCGTCCGATGCGATAAACCCGCCGCAGACGATTACATCGCAAATTCCGAACAATTCTCCGCATTTCCGTATAGCCAATTGGCCGGACAGCCGCTGGTCCACTTCCGCCTGTGTGAAATTCGAATCGGTAATAAAGAATTCGCGGGAATCGGCATGAACCGCCTTGCATCCTGCCTGCAATATTGCCCCGCCAACAATCGCCGAAGATAATATCTCGCCAGCGCTGAGGATCATGTCCATTGATTTAGGAGTGATCTCACCCAAGCAGCCAATAGCTTTAACAAGCTGCCTTAATTCCTTGAATTTATTATCTATGAATTCATTTAATTCACGAGACAGTTTAAGGCCTGAAATGATTATTGAGTGGAATTCCTCTACCCGGCCTAATATTTCAGTTGCTTTTGCTTCATTTTTCTTTTTTAATAATTCGATTATCCCGGTCAAAGAATTAGTAACAGTGGCGAAAGCCGATACGACTACTATTCTCTTGTCCTTCCTGTTGGCCACGATGGCGGACACTCTGCGGATAGCTTCCGCATCTTTAACAGAAGTCCCGCCAAATTTCATTACAATCATAATCCGACATTTCCTTTTTGTACACTTATTAGATATGCAATATAAGGATTCGGAGTGGAATATACATAGAACCTGCGGCCATAGGATTAAAATCGTCATCAACAGCTAAATGAATCCATTTGTGGCATTATAGGGCGAAGAACCCGCAAATCCGTATGAATGATGAATCTTTCGACTCCACTGTTGATGACAGCCTCTTAGTTATTCTCTTACCCTTTCACATGGGAATGATAAATATGTCTATTAATCAGAAGCCTTATTCAATTAAATGTGTATTTCTAATGCCGGCATTTTTTTCCTACACCGTAATGCCGTAATTTTGCACTAAGTTTATTCCAACGTATTGTTTTGAACAGATCGGACATTTTTGTCATTCCGAATGGAGCCGGGCCACTTGTGGCAGAGCGTAGTGAAGAATCTATAAACACTTAAAAAGTATAGAGTTATAGATTCTCCTCGGAGTTTATCCTGAGCCAGGCCGATCGTGTCTATAGTTCGACTCCGCTCACTATGACACTAAAATAGTCACCCTGAGTCCTTCGACCCAACTCAGTGTGTCTCGATACGCTAAAAGGCCATGAACACCGGATTTCGTACTCGACCGGAATCCATCTCATTGGTATCAAATAGCCCCGTGAATCCCGATTTTGCTTTTTTGCTGCTTCGTGGCCTGAAAAAAGTTTCACTATAATTCGGAACCGACAGAAAGAGGATAATAGAATAATTATCCGAAAGATGTCCCGTACATTGAAAGTATTGGGACATCTCTATTTATTTTAGTATATTTATAGACTTTGAAATAAAGTAAATTGTAATAAAAATTGAAGAATAATGGAATAATGCGGTTATCCGGATGCAATATATGGAGATTATAGCAAAGGAAAAATCAGTAGAAATACCTAATTATTTTATTTTTTTGTGTAACAAAATTAAGAAAAATGTGTTTAAAATATTAGCTCGCAAAGTCGGGTTATGAATTGTATACAAAGGACACGGCGACAATTTTCTTTAACTCGTATAAATGATAATGGTTTATATATGTTCAAATGCTGTCGGGATTCATTTCGAAAACTATTATGATTCATT
The DNA here is from genome assembly GCA_024278075.1 of Bacteroidota bacterium. Taxonomy (GTDB): domain Bacteria; phylum Bacteroidota; class Ignavibacteria; order Kapaibacteriales; family UBA2268; genus JAJRTW01. Next base: position 4,826 of record JAJRTW010000190.1, read on the forward strand.
TCGAAAACTATAAATATAGAGATTTAGATAGATATTTTTTTGTTTCACTAACGTATTAAGGTGTATTATGACTAAAAATTTACGATCCGGTTTTACGAAGATTCTCGTATCACTGGCAATGGTATTGTTCATTCTTTCCAATGTGAAAGTTATGGACGCACAACCATCAAACTATTGTGTCCCAGACCGGACAGGCATCCCGAGCTACTATTCATATTACTTATGTTATATTGACCAGTATCCGCAATATAACGGGTTTTACCATGCTTATTTCACAAAAGTGGAATTGGTCAATAATTCCAGCAATGAAGTTTCTTTCGAAAGAACTTCCGATAATGACGGATGCTATATTTTTACCGAAGTGGAAGGTGAGGTATCCGTAGGGCAAAGCTACGACTTGAACACCACAAGAATCCAGTCATATTATTGGGGTAATTACGGCATGTATAACTCGGTACGCTGTTTTATTGACTTCAATATTGACGGCGACTTTTTAGACCCGGGTGAAATGCTTTACCAGGGCGACTATCCTGATAATGATAGTTGGTGGGGACGTGTTACGGCAAATCAGGAGATAAACTATACTTTCAAATTCGACGTTGCCGCGGACAATCCAATGGGCAAAGCCCGCTTAAGGCTTATGACCTCTTATTACTATCCGCGCTATAATTACAGCTATTGGAATAATCCATGTATGAATGGTTATTATTCAACATGGCGTGGCGGCAGTAGCTACAATTATGGCGAGACAGAAGACTATATCGTAGATTTCACTCTTGCAGTTAAGAGTTCGTTCCCCGATCAAAACGATATTCTTATAGCCGGCGAAAACTATAACGGAGAAACAAGGACATGGCGCGGAGATCCTTATTATTACGAGAGGCCTTTCGTAGAGTTCGGATCGCCACAAGTGGCCGGAACGATAATGAATTATCAAATAGTCGGCCCGTTGCCATCAACAAATGTTGTATATACTGCATTGTCGAACTCAGATGATTCGGACATCGACGTAGGCGGCAGCTCTGCAACATATACTATTTATAATTCAGAGGGTACGAGTTCGCCAAATGGCGACGGCGCATTCATATCGCAAAATGGTGGTGTTTACAGGTTAGATATTACTATTAATATTCCTGGCGCAGTTGAAAGGACTGTGTACAGAACATTTACCGTGTCCTGGGACAACGATATGTCAACCCGAGAGATTTCTTCTCCCCGTACAAGCCAGGCACCGAAATTCTTTAAATACCTGAGGGGCAATACTATATCTGTATCGGGATGGTTCCAGAATGTGGGCCTGAACGAAGTAACCGAATTCGACGCAGCCGCAAGAATTTATGACTCCAACGGCGACCTGTTTCAGGAATTTTCTTATAATTACGACAGCAATGACCCGAATGTTAGCCCGCTTGCAGCCGGTACGAAAGTAGAAGTTGACTTCGGTACCGTAAGAATTTTTGATGTTGGGATATACACAATTGAAATGTGTTCGGACCTGTTAAGCGCAGTTGACCAGGAAGAGTACAACGATTGTATACCACGTTCGGACGGCGGTGATTATGAATTTGAAGTAACTTATGAAATTCAGTTGATGGCAAACCGAATTATTAATCCTCCGGACGGGGATATATTGATAGGCAGCCGCCCAATACGCCCGCGTGCGGAATTCAAGAACGTAGGTATCGGCGATGCCTCTGACGTTCCGGCAGTTATGTGGGTAACCGATTCCAATGGCGATGAAGTTTATCGCAGTGATATAATTATCCAGGATATTCCATCCGGAAAATATAACACCATAACTGTTGAATTTGCCAGAATGGAACTTAGGGAATCAGGAATATATACGGTATGTATTGAAGTGAGTGCCGAAGATGATCCGATAGATGATGACAACAGGCTTTGCACCGGATTTACCGTTGAAGCCGGATTGAGCGGAACTTATACGGTTGGTATTACACGTCCGGGCAGCCGCAACTTCGAAACTATCGACGACGCCATGAATGCACTATACCTTCGCGGTTTGGCCGGATCGGCTGTATTTGAATTTACCGATGCAAATTATTCGGTTACAAGCGATGTAGCTGACTATCCGGCATGGGACTTCGGATCAAGGATTATTGGCCTTGGCCCGGATGCCGAAACCGGAGAAATCAATTCCATTACATGGAGAGCTTCAAACGCACGTTCATTGCAGCGCGGCGGTGTGACTATTACAATGAACACAAGCAGCGGTGTTGGTGTCCGCTTTGGCCAGACGGTCAACCCGGCAAACCAATATGCAATCTATAACTCATTCAATGATATAAGCAATGCAAATTCAGCAGGTTATATTAACTTCGACGGTGGCAACCAGAGATCACTAAGATTTGTTATTAATAGTGGATCTGCCGGATTTGCAGCACCATTCTTCCTCGGTGCCGGCACGAATAATATTTCAATTCAAAGGTGCCTGATCGAGAATGGTAACCTGAACTTAGCATGCAAATCCACTTTGCCTTTGATCACTTATGATCCGCAATTGGGATTCGTATTCCAGCCCGACACTTCAATTGTTGGTAATTTTGTTGACGGTTATTCGGCCGGAATCGTTATTAGGCCTATAATTCTACCTTTGATAGAAACCGGATTCCAGTCGCTTGATACATTAGTGGCTATGAACAATACAATCACAGGCAATGAGATCAGTGATTTCGGATACGGAGTTGTATCGTTAGGTTATGGCCCGTTATTCTTAAACGGCCATGCACAATGGAAACGATTCTACAACGAGGGCAACTTAGTGCAGGGCAACACTATCTATGATGTATGCCGCGCAGGTGTATTCATGGGTTATGAAGAGAACTCATCAGTAATTGGCAACCGTATTTACAACGTGGGCGGCAGCAATGAAGTAGCAGCAGCCGGTGTAATAATTGGCGGCCAATCGCAGGGCGAACTTCTTGGCTATAATAACATTGGAATCAATGTGAGCGGCAACGAGATCAGCGGACTAACCTCCAATGCAAAGCTTGCCGGTATTTTAATCGAGCAGACCCGTACGTCCTATCAGGATGCTATCGAGACTGTGGTTCACTTCCCGAACGTTGATGAAAATATGCATATTACCAACAACGTAATCTGGGGCTTCACACCAACAAGTGCTGACGCAGACAGAGCTGGTATTATGATCTATACCGAACGTGATCCGAATGGTGGGTATACCGATGCAAGGTTCCCAGAATACTGGACAACCGGCGACCAAGTTGTGAACAATACAATATTTGTCAACAGCGATGGCGGGCTTATCAATACCGGAGAATTAACAGGTATTGGCATATCGCATTCAAACAATACACAGATAATTAATAATGCCATTGCAATCCTTGATAACGATCTTGACCTCTCAAGCAACGTTGCAGCAGGCATTTTCTATCAAGGCCATGAAATTGCAAATGTTGACGGATTAATATCAGATAGAAATGCTATCTGGTTTGACAACAGCCGTTCAAATGCTGCCGTGTATAGATATGTGGAAATGGAAGGCGATGCAGTCGTAGAGATGGGCTCGCGTAACGAGTTCACATCAATCGACCAATGGCAATTATGGACAGGAAGCGACCAAAACTCTGTATTTGGTAACTTCACCCAAGACCTTTCATACCAGGGGTCCAGCCCGCAATCATTGCGCATCAACCAAGATCCGGAACCACCACTCGGTTCAATCCTTGACAATCGTGGCGACAGGATTAGCTGGCTGGAAGATGATATTGACGAAAATCTGCGCGGTTCAGCAGGCCAGCGCTATGACATAGGCGCCGAAGAATTCAATGGCCGTATGTATGTGATGGACCTGGAGGTAGTCGGAATACCAACGCCAGGCAACTACAAATCCAGCAACGGGCAGTTCAGTGATGCCGAATACGTAATGACTAAAGCACCAGTGGAAATCACAACCCGCATTCGCAACAATGGTAGTTTGCAGGCAAATGGCATTGAAGTTACAGTACGCGTTTATCTTGAGAACCCGGATGGCAACTTCGAAGCAACTCCTGCGTTTACCGAAACAATAACCACTGATATTCCATCAACCGAGTCGGTGGATGCAAGCTTCTTCCTGGCCGATGGCATGAACTTCGACTGGATGCCACAGACATTTGGCGATCTTCGCGGCAGCGTGCCGGCCTATACAGTGCCGAATAGATTCTCAACGATGGAAGCCAACGTAACACCACGTTACAGAATTGACATTAGCATCGAATCAGATCAGCAGAATGCTAATAATACCGGTTCCAAAGTTGTTCGCTTCTACTTGGAGCGTTCCGACTTAAGGTTGATAGTATCTGCCGAAAATAGCATGACAGTAGGCTCAACCGATCAGGATGAACTGGCCGGAAACTTGAACTATGATGCTGTAATGACAGGATTGTTCAATACTGATTGGTACAACGACATCAACGCAGGACGAGTAAACATAGACGTGTTTGATCGCCTCGGATGGGAACCAAGAGCAGTGAATTATAGCAATTATCGCACTATGTTCTGGTCAGACGGCGATGATAAGCCAATGACACGCCAGCAAATAATCGATATACAGGATTACCTTGCAATTGGCTCTCCTGCCGAAAAGAGGAGCTTGCTGACGGGCAGCCAGGAAATGGTTCGCGAGGCCAATGGCAATGACTTCTCTATGAACACATTGCGAGCTGTTAACGTAGACCCGGGCAACCCGATGGGACTCGGAATATCCAATGACGGCAACTCTGTGATTGGTATGCGTGTTTCGCGTGATCACGAGCGATTCATCGCAGCCACAGGAGTTGCAAATGACGCAGAACCATATTGCGGATTGATGTCAGTACAGGGCGTAGGCCCCGGCATTGCAGGTGTGGCATTTAATTATACTACAACCGATCCAAGCATCTCCGAGACCACGATGGGCGTATCCACAACAACATTGGCTATCAACGTAGTCCATCTTGGAGTAGACTGGCGCCACTTTGCAGATATGGAAGATATCGTTCGCGGCCTGTTCGACTATGTTGAGCAGCATGGCGGCGTTATCGTTCCCGTGGAATTGCTTAGCTTCGACGCAGATCGCATAGGCAGCGAAGTAGCTTTAACCTGGACAACAGCAACGGAATACAACAGTTCACGCTTCGACGTTGAAAAAGCTCTTGAAGGCTCAGGCTTTGCTAAGATAAATGAAGTACAAGCAGCCGGCAATAGCAGCGTGGATAATGACTACGGCCCGATATTCGACAGTGACGTAGAGATGGGTAACACCTACGTTTACAGGTTGAAAATGATCGACCTCGACGGCGAATTTGATTACAGCCCCGAAAGAGTTGTAACAATGACAAGCGAGGGCGGTGTTATAGTGCTTAGTGACGTTTACCCAATGCCTGCAACAGCAGACAGCAAGGTGGACTACTTTGTAAGCGGAAGCCAGGAAGTAGTTATCGATATGTTCGACATAAGGGGCAATAAAGTTGCCGAGCTGGTCAATGCTATGGCCAGCGGCTCGAAGATATTGAATCTTGAGTTAGACGGACTGAGCAGTGGATCGTACACAATCGTACTGCGTGCGGGAGATGTTACACTTACACGTTCATTCAACTACGTAAAATAGTATCTCCGTATATTAAATAATCAAGCGGCCCTTTGGAATTCCCGGAGGGCTGCTTTCTTATATAGCACCGTTGATGCCTATATGCTTTCAGGAATATCAATTTGAAGGCTGTATTCTTATTTAGATAGCCGGGACAATATTTGTAGCACCCAAAACATAATAATTTTTATGTTGGAATAAATTTAGTATATTTGTAGATAGATGAAATGAAATCATAGTTTCCGGATTTCGATTTGGAGATTACAGTATATTTTTAGATTAAAATTTTAGATATTGAAAATTTTAGTTTCATATAAAATATGGAGTTCTACAAAGTATAATTTGTAATATTTTGTAATTTTTACTGCTTTGATACATACTAATTATTCAACGTCCTTATTTGTCCTGGGCAAGCCGTACGAACAGATCACCGATTATTATGGAATCTCAGAAAAGGAACAAACTGCAATGATTAATCAATTGCAGTACATTATTGTTGTATATATTTGTTGTATATATTTATTGCAATTGGTTTTGATTGAATTAAAACTTTGTTGCAATAAATATAAGAGTGGGGATAGTTGATAATTTGCAAGTCGTAATAGAGAGAATAAAGGAGCATGTGCTATTATTAAAAAGCAATAGGGCGGCTCATTAAAAATTTTTGCCAACAGTTGGCAAGAAACTATCGATTAACTGGTGCGTTTGTTTTTCGTTAGTATCATTTTAAAAATGCACAAAAGTGAGAAGGATGAATGAATATTTACGTGGGAAACCTGTCATACGAAGTGACAGAAAACGAGCTTCAGCAACTGTTTGAAGAATATGGAGCGATAACAAGTGTAAGCATAATCACAGACCGCGATACCGGCAGGTCCAAAGGGTTTGGATTTGTTGAGATGGAAGAAGATGCGGATGCGGAAAAAGCGATACAAGAATTGGATGGAGTTTCTGTCAATGATAGAAATATCACAGTCAATCAAGCTCGCCCAAGAAATGAAAGATCAGGGGCAAAACGCAGGAGTTGGTAACACTTAACCCCACGATGCACCGGGCCGCCATTGGCGTTCCGGTGGTCCTGGGTGTTGATTGAGTCGCATATAAATCATATTGGTTGTGCGATGGCGATCGCAGAGTTATTGCCGGATTTTTAGCGGACACAGCTGCTCTATTTCGACGATTATCGTGTGTATATGCCGGCAGTGCTGGTATTACAAATGATGATTGGGGGGTATCGATACAGCCTCCGAATACGGATAATTCAAACTGTAGCGAAGTTGCATTAGGGAGATGTACGTATTCTCAATTATGGAATTGTGGAAGGCTTCATTTCTTGATAAATTTCCTGATGGCCGTTCCGTTGGCTTTATCGATTTTAAGGAAGTACATGCCAATCGGCAGCGAACTCACATCTATTTCCAAATACTTGCCATTCAAGGGTTGGCCGAGTAGTTTTTGGCCGGTTATCGAGTAGACGGAAGTATGCAGATTAGCCGAAATGCCATTATATTCGATACTGATTTTATCATCGGCTATTTCGGGATAGATTATGATTTCAGGCGTTTCCTGTGTTTGTTCAATTCCGCTAATATCAGTGAATTTCACAACCCAAATATCATAAACGCCGCGATTGCCCGAAACATCTCCATCATTTGATGAAGTAAAACCGGCAGTTATATAGCCACCGTCGGTAGTTTCCTTAATCGTATAAGCCCAATCCCTACGGCTTCCGCCAAAGGTTTTCATTGTTTGTAACTCGCCGGATTCACTAAGCTTGGCAATCCAAACATCCGGATTCCTATAATCATTATTAAAAGATTCGGTTGCTCCGGTGGCAATATATCCGCCGTTTTCAGTTTGATAGATCCAATTAAAATAATCGCTGTCCTTGCCACCATAAGTCTGCTGCCAAACCAAATTGCCCGTGCCATCCAATTTAATAACCCAGGCATCCTGCCAGCCGTTGTTTACTATATTACTATCTGTCGATTTTGTGCCGCCCGAGACGATAAACCCGCCGTCGCCTGTCTGGTAGATCGAAGCCGGATAGTCTTCATCGCTGCCGCCATAACTATTTTCCCACTGCAAAGCGCCGAAGGGATCAATTTTAATTATCCATATATCCTTCTTGCCAAAATTCATAGTCACATCCCCGTCCGAGGATTTGGATTCACCGGCAATCAGATACCCGCCGTCGATGGTTTCAATAATGGCTTTGCTGCGGTCTTCGTCGCTGCCGCCATAGGATTTCGCCCATTCGATATCGCCGTTTTCCTTCAGTTTCACCACCCAGTAATCATACCCGTTATGATTTCCCGTAACGTCTCCGTCGGTTGATTCGGAGTAGCCCGAAACGATATACCCGCCGTCGCTTGTGTGCAGGATAGAATTTGCTATATCATTATCACTGCCGCCATAGGAATTTTGCCATTCAATATCGCCGCTTGCATCTAATTTCAATATCCAATAATCTGCCCCGCCCTGATTGTTACTGATGTCACCGTCCGCCGAAAAAGTAAGGCCTGCAACAATATAGCCCCCATCGCCGGCATGGCGGATTGCGTATGATTCGTCCCAATTACCGCCGCCATAGCTCTTCTCCCATTGAATATCACCAAAATCATCCAATTTGACAACCCATATATCGCTCCGTCCCTGATTGCTGCTAATCTCTCCGTCATCAGAAAATGAATATCCCGTTGCGATATATCCTCCGCCATTAGTCAACAGGATGGAAAAAGCACGATCTTCGGCGCTGCCGCCAATGCACTTCTGCCATTGAATCGCCTGAGAATTGGCACAACAAACCAGAGTAGCGTACACAATAATATAGATGAGTGGTTTCATAATAGTAATAACAAATAAGATTGCAAATAATCAACATCAATATAACTATAAATTTTAATTTATTTACAATAAATTGCCAGTATTACTGCATCATCTTAGAATAAATTAATAGTATTGTTTTTATAAAGCCGCTTGAATTTATTCCGAACATATTCTTCCACAATTTAAAGCAAACCGTTATAAACCCATGTTTCTTTATTCCATATTCGATTGCCATGTACCTGCAAAGGAAAGTAGGCAAGCGGCCCTGCGTACGGCACCTACTATTTTATTATTGAATATGATAGCATTATAACGTAAATTAATAGCTAATATTAAATCAAAATCAGATTGGGAAACATATATAATCCCATTCCTTGTTAAATTTATCAATTAATAACAAAGGGAACCTATGAAAAGCTTACTCATTTCGATTCTAATTTTTGGCGGACTTCTTTGCAACAATGCCTATGCCGATCAAATCCAAAAGATGCTGGCCGGCGATGCTCAGGTTAGTGACATATTTGGTTATACCGTATCAGCTTCGGGCGATTATGCTATTGTTGGGGCTTATGGGGAGGACGCAGGCGGCGGCAACGCGGGAGCGGCTTATGTATATTATAAAGATCAAGGCGGTGCGGATAACTGAGGCGAGGTAAAAAAGCTAACAGCCAGCGATGCCCAAGCTTATGACTGGTTTGGCCGTAGCGTATCAATATCGGGGGATTATGCTATTGTCGGGGCTTATGTGGAGAGCGCAGGTGGCAGCGGCGCCGGAGCGGCATATATATATTATAAGGATCAAGGCGGCACGGATAATTGGGGTCAGGCAACAAAGCTAACAGCCAGCGATGCCGAATTATTTGACTATTTTGGCATTAGCGTATCAATATCGGGGGATTATGCTGTTATTGGTGCTTTTGGGGAGGACGCAGGTGGCAGCAGTGCAGGAGCTGCGTATATATTTAATAAGAATCAAGGCGGAGCTGGCAACTGGGGCGAGGTAACAAAGCTAACAGCCAGCGATGCCCAAGCTGATGACAGATTTGGCTATAGCGTATCAATCTCAAGTGGTTATGTTTATACTCTTGTTGGAGCTTATCAAGAAGACGCAGGCGGCAACGATGCCGGAGCGGCGTATATGTTTCAAATGTTTACCTCCATACCCACACTGCCGGAGTGGGGCATGATAGCAATGGGATTACTATTCGCAGGCATTGGCGGCTGGTTCGTTTTCCGAAGGCTTGGGTAGAGGTATTGTTTTAACCATTTCAAGATCTTTTTGCAAGCTCCCGTCAATAATCGGGGCTTGCTGCAAGAGTCATAAATTCGACCAACTTGTCCAAAGTTTAAAACTTTGGACAAGTTAAGTTAAGTTAAGTTAAGTTAAGTTAGGTCTCATCTCGCCAGCATCACCTTCCCGCTACGGATTTCGCTACCAATTCGAACAGTATAATAATACATTCCATCGGGGTGTCCCGCCGCATCGAAAACAGCCGAATGGCTGCTGGCGTCGAGATATTCGTTTACCGGCTCGGCCACAACATTTCCCAGCATATCATAAACCCTCACAACAACATGCCCGGGAAATGATAATTTAAAATTGATATTCGTGGATTCGGAGAAAGGATTGGGTGATACATTAAATCCGCCGCCCCCGCCCGGAGATGTGTCCACCGAACTAACCTTGGCGCTTAATTCGATAATTTTATCATCACCCGGCCTTGGCGAACCTCTGCCGTCTCGGTTCGATGTGGAGAAGAATACCCTACCGTCCGGCGAAACACAAATATCCCGCATTCGGCCATATTCGTTTTGGAAATAATTATTCTCTTCGATGATTGACAAACCGTCCTCGGAGAGCTTTGCTTGCACAAACCTGGCTCTTGCAAGCCCGACCATTAGTATTGAATGCCGCCATTCTACAATTGGTCCGTCCTGTGGGTAATAATCAATTCCGGCTAATGCCAAAGTATAAGAATCGTAATATTCACCAATTGGTTCAACTACATCATTCTCCTCGCAGAAATTAATTTCACTCGGCGTGTTGCAATAGCCTTCAACCTCCGGCCAGCCATAGTTCCGCCCTTTTTCAATAATATTCAATTCATCGGCAATATTAGTACCATGCTCGGCGGTATACAATATGCCGTTAGCCTTAACAATCCCTTGCTGATTCCTGTGGCCATAAGTCCAAATATAAGGATTGGCGTCTTCAACATCTACGAAAGGATTATCCCCCGGCACCGAGCCGTCCAGATTCATTCGCAAAGTTTTACCATTGGGATTGTCAAGCTCCTGGGCATGAGTGGCCGGATTTTGCAGCCGGGCATCACCCATTGTGAAATACAAAGTCATATCGGTATCGATTAATAATCTTGCACCGTCGTGAGTAGTGCCGCCGGGAACATTATCAAAAATAGTAGCAGGGTCTATTAATTCAGTGCCATTATATGTATATCTTATTACTTGCACTTCAATGGTTGGATTCTTAATCGTATAGACGATAAAAACATAAGGGCTTCTATCGAAATCAGGGTGCAATACCATGCCCATAAGCCCGGCTTCGGATTGCTCATGCACTTCACCACTGATGTCGAGTATCACATTTTTCTCGCCGGTTTCCGGATTTATTCTGCTAATAATTCCCATTCTTTCGGTGCACCAAATGAAATCATCCGGCCCCCAAAGAATTTCCCAGGGTGTGTCGAGGCCGGTAGCGGCTACCCTAATATTAATTTCAGCCTGAGCCGAACTATCTATATTCGTAAAGCCGGCCAAAAGAAGCACAAGGCATATATAGTAAGACGTTGTTTTCATAGTGTACCTTTAATAAATCGTTTAGAAAAACTTAGAAATATATAATCAATAATGTCCTGTTAACAATAGCATATATTGCAAATTACTGTTATAGATTCATATATAACAATCCTATATTAATAAAAGCACAATAGTGTGCCAATCGGATATTAACTGTAGTTGAAAGCAGGCCATATAAGAGTCAAACGGAAAATCAATAAATACTCATTCCGAACCTGTTTCAGAAACCATAAGCCTGAATGAATGCGGCTTGAGGTTTCTTCGCTCCACAACGTTTCAATTGTGATGACATTGCCCGTGTTTTGCATGAAATACGATATGAATTATTGAGAAATCTTTATAGATATTTTTAGAATTAAGAATTTGGGATTAACCCCAATACAGTTCATATAACAACAATCTGATTTTAGTTCGTATTTTGTTTTAGTCATGTGGCTTATTCAATATTGTCAACTGTTGTGTCATGCGTACTATATAATTGCCGTGAAAACGGGAATCCATTATTCCATGCACTATCTAACTATAAAAAGATGGATTCCGGCTCTTCGGCCGGAATGACAAATAAAATGATCTGTCATAATTAGATTAACAAGCCATGAACCAAATATTAAGTGAACAGTATTGGGGTTAAGAATTCATAATTCAGAATTCCGGAAATGTTAATAAGTTGTAGAGAAAGTTGAATCAATAAATTTATGGAATTCGCTAAATTGTATTTTTTCCGAAGCACAAATCCCAGGTAATATATGTCCGGTTTCGTACATCTCCACAATCATACTCATTTCTCATTATTAGATGCCGTGCCAACTCCGGGCGAGCTGATAGATGCGGCTATCAAGGACGGCCAGAAAGCAATCGCACTCACCGATCATGGCGTTATGTTCGGCATTATGGATTTCTATAAGACAGCCAATCAAAAGGGCATTAAACCCATACTCGGCATGGAAGCATACATCGCAGCCGGAAGCCGGTTCTACAAGGACATTAAAAAAACCGATACCAAAAAGAAGAATTACTATCACATCGTCCTGCTTGCCAAAGACCTGACGGGCTATAAGAACCTGATGAAATTGACTACATTGGCCCACACAGAAGGTTTTTACTATAAGCCGAGAATTGACCGCGAGCTGCTCGAACAATACAAAGACGGGCTGATTGTCAGCTCGGCCTGCATTGGCGGAGTGGTGAATTCCCACCTGGTGAACGGGCATATAGATGCGGCACGGGAAGCGGCGGCTTACTACAAAAACCTGTTCGGCGATGATTTCTATATGGAGATTCAAGACCACAACCTGCCCAAAGACAAAACAGTGTTGCAGCTGGCCCCACAAATAGCTGCGGATTATGGCATTAAGCTATTGGCTACCAACGACGTTCACTATATTGACAAAGATCACGCCGTAGCCCATAACGTACTGTTGATGATTAGGGATGCGACGGGCTCGAATTCCGGTTCGGCTGATATTCGGAAATTAACATATGAAACCCCCGAGCTTTATTTCAAGTCCGGCGATGAGATGAGGGAGCTATTCGCCGATTATCCCGACGCCATTGCGAACACCCTCGAAGTGGCGGATAAATGCGACTGCAAACTCGATTTAACTAAGCTATACATGCCGCGATTCCCTATCCCGAAGGAATCCAAATCGGAAACCCTCGATGATTATCTCGAAGAACTTGTCGATATTGGAATGAAGGAGCGTTTTGACGATATTACCGCCGACATGGAAGAAAGGGTTAAATACGAATTGGAGGTTATTAGGAATATGGGTTTCCCGGGCTATTTCCTGATTGTTTGGGATTTCATCCGCGCTGCAAGGGAGCTTGGCGTCATGGTCGGGCCGGGGAGGGGGTCGGCAGCCGGCAGCCTGGTGGCATATTCACTTAAAATCACAAATGTAAATCCATTGCCCTATGACCTGTTGTTCGAAAGGTTCCTGAATCCCGAAAGGATTTCAATGCCTGACATCGACATTGATTTCAGCGACAACAAGCGCGACCTGGTGATTAATTACGTAAAGGAAAAATACGGCAAAAATGCGGTAGCCCAAATTATTACTTTCGGCACCCTCTCCACAAGGGCAGCAATCACCGATATTGGCCGTGTGCTTGGCGTAGACCTGAAAACCGTCAGGGAGATTACCAAGAAAATCCCGGTTTTCAGAGGGAAAGTAACTCCTATCAAAAAAGCTCTTGAACTGCACGACCTAAAATGGCTGAAAGACAGCAACGACCCGAAGCTGAAGGAATTAACCGAATTTGCAGTAATATTAGAGGGGCGCCTTAGGAATGCCTCCACCCATGCCGCTGGTGTGGTGATTACTCCGGGCGAAATCTCCGACTATGTGCCTCTGTACCAATCTCCGAAGTCAAAGGGCCAAAGCGTGGACGTTGCCACTCAGTTCTCTATGAACGAGCTTGAAGATGCCGGATTATTAAAAATGGATTTCCTCGGCCTCCGTACCTTATCGATTATCGAAAATACCATAGATATGGTGGAGAGAAATCATGGAATCACCATTGATATTGATAAAATTGATTTCGAGGACCAGCAATCTTATTCCATGATATCGAGTGGGACTGCTTTGGGGGTATTCCAGTTCGAATCCTCCGGCATGCAGGACTACCTGAAAAAATTAAAACCGCAAAGCCTTGAAGAATTAACGGCCATGAATGCCCTATACCGTCCCGGCCCGATGGATAATATCCCGGAATTTATCGACAGAAAATTCGGCCGGAAGACAATTACTTACCTTCATCCGATAATGGAAAAATCCCTTAAGACAACTTATGGCATTATCGTATATCAAGAGCAGGTGATGCAATTGGTGCAGGACATTGCCGGCTTTTCGCTCAGTCAGGCCGATATTCTACGGCGAGCAATGGGCAAGAAGAAACAAGCACTGATGGACAAACAAAAGCCCGCATTTATCGAAGGGGCCGCAAAAAACGGCATCGATGAAAAGATGGCCAACAAGATATTCGATTTGATTGTAAAATTTGCCGAATACGGCTTTAATAAGTCCCATTCGCTTGCCTATTCTTACCTGGCCTTCCAGACCGCCTGGCTGAAGACGCATTATCCGGCCGAATTCCTTGCTGCCAATATGACAGCGGAAAATGACCAGGAAAAAATCGTCTTGCTAACAGAAGAGGCAAAGATATTCGGGATCAAAGTACTCCCGCCGGATGTCAACCGGTCTTTTGCAGAGTTCACAGCCGGGAAAAATACTATTTACTTCGGGCTTGCCGGCATAAAGAACGTTGGCTCCAAGCCGGTAGAAAGCATTGTAGAAGCCAGAAATGAGCAGCCATTTTCCTCTTTCTTCGATTTCGTGGCCAGGGTCGATACAAGGCTGATTAATAAACGGGCAATCGAGGCCCTGGTTTGCTCGGGAGCCTTCGATTCTTTGAAATCGGGCCACAGGGCAGCGCTTATGGATTCGATTGAGCCGGCCCTGGAATATGCACGGTCGTATGCCAACCACGCTAACACCAAGATGGACAGTTTGTTCGGGGGAGGGGCCGATTCCAAGCCATCAGAACCAAATATTGCAGATTGTGATGAATGGAGTGAGCATCAGCGATTGGAGAAAGAAAAGGAGGTGCTGAAGTTCTACGTTACGGGCCATCCTTTGAACAAGTATGTGCCGCATATTAATTCGTTGTCGAGTATAAAACTGGGCAAAAGCGAAGACATCAAAAGCGGCCAGCCGGTTAAGGTCTGCGGAATGATTACTAATATCAGAACCCGGCTCGACAAGAAGAACCGCTCGATCGCTTTTGTTATGCTCGATGACCTGCAGGGCAAGACGGAATGTATTTTTTGGAGTGATGCCTACAAAAAGTACAGTGGATATTTAAAGAAAGATTCCGTTATCTGGTGCATTGGCAAAGCGAAAATTGACAATGATTCGTTACAGATAACCGTCGATGAAATTCTTCCGATAAAGGATGCGGTTGCGAGAAATGCAATTGGCTATAAAATCTGGATAGATATTTCCGACAGCGGAGCTTCAGGAAAATTGGACAAATTATATAAATTAATTAATTTGGATGAGCCGGGAAATACTAAGATTCAATTTGATACTTTTGACAGTAAGGGGAAGTGCGAAAATGGCAGCCAAATGAATGGGAAATACGGCAATGCATTTATGGCCTATAATTTAAATCTCGCGGTAAGCGAAGACACAACTATGAAGATAGTTGACGTATTTGGCAGCCACAGGGTGCAATTCCTGTTGAAGGAAATATAGAAGATTTCTGAATATTGCAGTATGCTGGCATTGCTGCTTTCTCACTTCGGGTTAAAGATTGCGGCTGTTTATTCATTATCCATTAGCCACGTGGAATAGTATATGGGCAATAATATTTATCTATTAGTATTAGTAGTGTCCGGTTAAAAAGCAGTGAATAATTGGTAATCACAGTTATATCATGTATTTTGCCTTAGATAACGCTGGTTTAGATACAATTTCGTATCATAGCAATTATAATAATATTACTTGTCATTCCGGACCCCGTCCGGAATCCATCTTAATATAGCCACATAGC
>JAJRTW010000191.1 GCA_024278075.1 Bacteroidota bacterium
AAAGAAAAAAAGTAGCAAAAAAAGAAAGAAATCCATTATTATCAATAATTTATCTTTTCTTCTCTTTTTTCTATTTGATTATTAACATTTTTATTAACAATTTGGGTTACCTACTATTATGAGGCAATAGGATTGACAATAAATCGTTGCAAAGCATTTCGCATCCGGAACAATATTTTTATTTCTCATTAATCTTTTTTATATTATCAAGGTGAAAATTTTTATTCATTCTATTGCTGAGGATTAAAATGCAGACTTATGTATTGATGACAAAACTCTCGCCAGAAGTATCAGGCCAGATGAGTGACAGGGCAAAATTAGGCCGCTCTTGGCTGGGCCAGGTGAAGGACAAGTGCCCCGATGTGAAATTCATAGCGCATTATGCCTTGCTCGGGCAGTATGATTTTATGGATATTTTTGAGGCTCCGGATGAGGAATCCGCTGCTAAGGTGTCGATGATTAGCCGAAGCAATGGCGCTTTTCAGGCGGAAAGCTGGATTGCTATTCCGTATAAGCGTTATGTTGAGATGAGCCAGGAGATTTGAGCCGGAACTCTACCTGACTGTCTGGAGTTTTCTTGTCAGAATCGTCGTTGGTGTTCTCAATGAGTAGTAATACACCCCGGATTTCAATTCCGAAGTGCCTATCTGCACAGCATAAATCCCGGGTTTTGTTCCGCTATATAACCTGGACACTACCCGGCCCATCACATCCGATAGAATCAGAGTTGTGCTGCCTTTCTCTATAGTTTCGAATTCGATCACCGTTGTGCCGTCGAACGGGTTTGGCCTGTTTTGTTCGAGTCTTAATATGCCGTCTGAATAAAACAATCTGATGCCGGCAGCCTCGCATAGTTCCACCAAACAAAACACCCCGCTTTCATAATCCTGATATATAGTATCAACGTCCCATACAACAGAATCAATAACCACATCGGTGCAAACGGAATTGCCCCAAGCCGAAGTGAATACGATATTTGCAAGCAAGCCAAGAGTATCAGTACGAGTGCCTTTTACCATTATCGATTTATCGAAATTATCTTCGGCTATAACCTCATAATTGCTTGACGGTAGCAGCAGAGTTTTGTTAAAGCTGATATATGCCGTATAATCATAAATACCTAATTTATCTAAGTCCCTTGATTTACTAATCCGCATAGGTATTTGAATCTGCTGCGATGTCCTTGCGAAAACCGTATCACTAAGGACAACCTTTACATAAGGCGACTTCGTGATGGCCTCGAAAGGCTCGGATATGGCTTGGCAACCGTTCATATCAGCTATCCCGACTCTGTAGATCCCGTCTTGGCTTATTAATATTGTTCGCTGCTCCCCCCCCGGGATTGGAGTATCATTAAAATACCACTGATAACTATTCGCAGATGTAGATTCGAGATAATCGCCATTTTTGGAGATAATCGGTATCGGCGGCAAAGGGAACACAGTAACCGTAACGGCAACACTTCCTTCGCAGCCAATCAAATCTGCTATCGTAACCTCGAAATCGCCACTTTCCTTGATTATCCTGATTTGGCCTTCCGTCCCGTCCCGCCAAATATATGAATCATATCCGGCTCCCGCATCAAGCCGAACGCTGTCGCCTTCGCAGAATTCCAATTCACCATCAGCAGTTATCTGCGGAGCCGGATTCGGATTGATTTTCACTTCGTAAATTTCGGATTCGCCGATGCAGTTGGTTATAATATCGGTTGCGGTAACTAAAAGCGTTCCCGTGCCGGGGCCGTCCCATTCGACTTCAATTTCATTCGAGCCATTGCCATTGTTGATTGTTCCGGCGGTGATTTCCCATTGGTAAGAATAATTCGGATTTTGCGCTGAAAAATATTTGATAATCCCGGATCCATCACAAATCAGAGTATCGCCCGTGATGCCGGGTTGTGGCAATGGAATAACAACTACGCTGACCGTATCCCGCCCCTCGCATCCGGCACCGTCACTCACCCATACATGATACCTGCCGGCGGTTTTTACGATAATGGAATTCCTTTCGATAGTATTATTCCATATAACTCTGTCGTGATCGCCTTCGACGGTAAGCACTAAGCTGTCGCCTTCGCATATTTCTAATGTGCCGGATGAACTCAATATCTTAGGTTCGAGCTTGTTGCTGATTATTATTTCAATAGAATCAATCCCTCCGCATCCGAAGCTATTGGTATCTCTTATGACAACGGTTCCTGTGCCGCCGGCGCCCCATTTAACCCGAATCAGATTAGTTCCTTGGCCTTCAATAATTTCCCCGCCGGCCACTTCCCACCGGAAAATATGATTAGCGAAATTCTGAATATTATAGGACATTGTGGAATTGGAGCAAGCCGATGACTGGCCATCTATATCAGGCTCGGGATTGGGATTGACTGTTACCGATACTTCATTGGTTGCTTCGCAGCCGTTGGAATTAATCGCAACCACAGTGTATTTGCCCGTTTTCTTAACAATAATACTTTGGCCGGATTTATTATTTGGCCAATTCTGATTCGACCAGGTATAAGTCTCAAAACCCGCTTCAGCCGACAGGACGGTCGAATCGCCATCGCAGAACACAGGATTTCCCGCAATCGACACTTCGGGGTTTGGATGAACGGTAATAATTACCGGATCGGAGGTGCCAAAGCAGCCGCCGGAATCGGCAACGGTCACGTAGAATTCACCGGATTGAGTTATTTTAATCGTTCTGGTATCCTCGCCGCCCGGCTCCCACCAATAATGCTTATAACCCGGGCCGGCATCCAAAATGGTATCCTCGCCGTCGCATAGCTGGATGTCGCCGAGGATTTCAATTTCGGGCAGCGGGCTTGTGGCGCACAGCTTAATAATAAATACGTCGAGGTCGCCATTATTTTTATCCTGAAACGGCACACCGGCTATAGGGAAATTTATGCTCCTTGTTTCGCCCACCACTATTACATTCAAACTGTCATCTGCGGCTATCCCTTCGCCCCGGTCATGTGCCGAATCACCAATACATGTCGACCAGTACAGGAAATCACCCGAGCTGTTGAATTTAAAAGCAAATGCATCAAACTCACCATCGATTCCAACAAAACTCCGGTTAAATCCGCCTTTGGATATTGGGAAATCCGGGCTGTTAGTAAACCCTGTAACCAGAATATTGGATTCGGCATCAGTTGCAATTTTTGTTGCCTGCTCAGACCCCCCACCGCCAAAATAAGTAGCCCAAAGAAGATTGCCGTTCCCGTCGACTTTGCCCACAAAAGCATCACTGAATCCACTGATCTGAGGCTGATAAGGGTTTGGTTTAAGTTCTATGTCATTGCTTAGAGTTTTTCCGGTGAACACTATTTCGTTGTTGGTAATTATTTCGTTCGAATGGCACTCGTCTTTGCTGCTGCCGCCGTAATACATTGCCCAAATACGATTGCCGCCGGCAGAAAATTTCGCAATAAACGCATCTTTGACACCATTGATTTCAGAACCATCCGTAACGGGAAATCCGATTGAACTCGTATAGCCCGAAAAAACAATGTCATCGTTGGAATCAACATCCACCCCTTTGCCAATGTCCTCGTTGCTGCCGCCAAAAAATGTAGCCCAAAGATAGTTGCCGGCGCTGTCCAGTTTAATAAGTACCACCATCTCTTTCGAAGGCTCCAGCGGAAAAAATTCATTCACATCGGCACGGAAGTCGCGGCTGTCGGTATATCCCACAATCAAAACATTACCCTGGCTGTCAGTTGCTACATCGTAGAAATGATCCACTCCTTCGCCGCCGTAGTAAGTAGACCAGATCATAAGGCCGGAATCAGTAAATTTGGCGGCAAATCCGTCATTTGTACCGCCATTATACGTGGTTTGCAAGGCCGAATCGGAAACCGGAAAATCCTCGCTCCAGGTGAATCCCGTTATTATTATTTCGCCATTAATATCTATGGCAAGGCTTCTGCAGTAATCCACGTCGGTGCCGCCGTAGAATGTTGCCCACTGCCTTTGCCCTGCGTTGTTTAGTTTAATGACAAAAGCATCATAATTTTCTGTAAAGTTTGGCTGCTGAACACCAGGCGTTGTCGGGAAATCAGGGCTATAACTGTTACCGGTAATGAAAAGATCATTGGATTGGTTAACCTCCACATGATAACTTCGTTCATCGAATATGCCGCCGTAATAAGTGCCCCAATGAACCAGCGGGTCGATTATCAAATCAGTGGTTTTGTCATAATCCCCAACTTCTATTGATAAGTAATTCCCCGTGATTTTGAATTGCGAGCTGACTTCTGCTTTCGAATTTACTGTTTTGCCATCAGAAGATTGATAGGCATAAGGCTTGGATTCCAGTACCGACCCAATGATTCCCGGAATAAATACCGAGCCGTTGTCTAATATTTCAATGTTGCCGCCGCCGGCATACTCCATCCGAATATCGCTTGCCCGTCCGCCCGGCTTGATTATAAAATCATATTTGAGGGAATTATTATTGGCCGAAGGATACACAACGAAGTCGATATTCTCATATAGATTATGATATTTTATTTCTTTGAATGAGCGTACATCTGTAATTCCATCAGGGCAGTGGGGCAGGTAATAATTCATATAATTGCCGGATTCGGCGAGCTTATCTATTTTATTAATGTTATTGGCACCTACAAAACTAACATCAATCCTTTGCTGCCGAATTCCAATACTTTTAATATCACCTTCATTGATTAGTACATCATATTGCCCGGAGTCGGGCCCGGAGGCCAAGTCTTTGGAAGCAAGCACATAGCTAATTCTATCGGCGAAGAAATATACGATGGCATCTGGGGTGTGGGCATAGAATAAAATATCACTACGCACATTGCCTTCGGTATCAATAATTTGGCCTTTATTTTCTATCAGGCTTATTCCGGCACTATTGGTTTGACCCGAACAATATGCCTGCCCGTGTGGCAGAATTATCAGAGTGAAAACCAATATTAATAATTTATGTGGGATGTGCATAGTTAAGCTATATTCTTGGTTGCTTTATTGCCGGGGCCTTATTCTATTGCCGGGGCCTTATTCTATTGCCGGGGCCTTATTCTATTGCCGGGGCCGTGGATTAAATAAATAACAATGGAAAAGCAAATTAGTTTCAATTCAGACCGTTTGGCGGCTAATATACTGAAAATTATTCAATAGTCCTCCCCCTCATCCCTAACCCTTCTCCCCCTGGGAGAAGGGCAGGGGATGAGGGGGGGGGGGAGCTAATATGATTTCCTATGCAGATAAACAAAATCCGGTTTAAATAATAATTTACTTACTCTTCACAAAGAAGATATAGAAAAAAACAGATTCGGGAATAACCAGCAGAACAAGCGACAGCGTAGCGCTGTTAAAAAAACTTCCTTCAATTGAATTTGGCATTATTAAATAGGCGAATGTGCCGGTCAAAGCCCAACCGATGGCAAATACCAGCCCGATAATAATCACACCGAGCAGCCCCTCTTTAACGCCCGAATTCTGCCAATTTTTGGTGAATGCGTACAGAGCCGCACCTATGTGCAGATGAAATATTAGCAATTCGATCATTTTTTTCCTATATTATAGATATTATTCTTAAGCAATTATTTAGTGTAAGATATGGAAAAAGCACCTGATTTCCGCATAGTTTACGTCACAATCGATTCTTACGAGAATGCAACGCATTTAGCGAATATATTGGTTTCCGAGCAATTGGCGGCCTGCTGTTCCATTGTGAGTAATGTAATGTCTATTTATCAATGGCAGGGCAATATTTGCAAAAGAATGGAATTCCAATTAATCATAAAGACTTCTAAAGATAGATTGGATGCTGTAGAACTGAGAATCAACGAACTGCATGTGGATGAAGTGCCGGAGATTATTGCGGTTGCACTCGATGCCGGCTCTAAATCATATCTCGACTGGATAAACCAGACTCTTGACCAATAATTCTTACCTTTTGTCTATGAACAACTACGAAAATAAACCCGAATATTCGACAAATCCGGCACCATTCAGGGCCATCCGTGATTGGCGGCAGGACGACCGCCCGCGCGAAAGGTGTATCAAACACGGAGCGTCATCATTGTCCGATGCCGAGTTGCTGGCAATATTAATCTCATCCGGCACCAAAGGGTTTTCGGCTCTCGACGCATCCAAAGCTCTTCTCGGCCAGCATCAATCCCTTTCGGGATTGTCGGTCTGCGACATTAGCCAATTCACACAAATGAAAGGGTTGGGGCCGGCCAAAGCAGTTACATTAATAGCGGCATTCGAAATTGGCAAGCGAATATCTTCGGCCGCTATGCCCAAACTCAAAACTATCAAAGGCCCGGAAGACGTTGCCAGGCATTATATTCCACGCTTGGCCGGATTGAAGAAAGAAATATTCATAACACTGCTTCTGGATTCATCTAATAAAATATTCCGCGATGTAATCATCAGCGAAGGCTCGCTAAATGCCAGCATCGTCCATCCGCGTGAAGTGTTTAAAATAGCAATATCCGAATCTGCGGCGTCAATAATACTGCTGCACAACCACCCATCGGGCAACCCCGAGCCATCAAAAGAGGACATCGAAATAACGTTGCAGCTTGTCGATGCCGGGAAACTCCTTGACATCAATGTATTTGACCACATTATCATAGCCGGCAAAGAGTACACCAGCCTAGCTAATAAGGGGATTATTTAAGAGTGGTATGCTCAGCCTCATATAATGATTCTTTAAATTCCATCAATCTATCATAAGCAACATCAATATGATGAGTCTTTATCAATTCTTTTTTCCTTGTGGTCCATTTGCCAATATCCCTCAATATTGTTTCTTTTGTAGAGGATTCTTCGTTTTGAAGTATGAAATCCACCGTGGCCAAAATTTCCATGCTGAAAGGTGTTTGGAAGCCATCAATCAATCTGATTGATTTATCCATTCTATCACATTGCGTTGAATCTAAGTTCCCTTTAATAAAATTTTCGACATCTTGTATCATTTCTTTGTTCAATTCTATCGTTGTCGATGGATTTGTGTTATCCGGATTATAATCTATATAATAACCGTTTAAAACTTTCAGAACATGGTTTAAATTATCGGCATAGGGTCCGTAATAACCTCGTTCAAATCTTAGATTTAATTCCTCCCCAAACCTTTGCATAAAATAAGTTAACTTTTGCGCTGCCAATAAATTCAATTCATACCCGAATGCCAAGTATTCTTTAAATAAATTTAATAAGATTGCACGAGACGATGTTAAATTGGGCTTCTCCTTGCTAATTTCATTTATAGGAATATATGAAGGCTCATAAACTAATATATCAACTTCGGTAATATCCCCCAAATATTTATCTATCATCTTTTTAACTAAATTCCAGTCCAGTTTGCCGTTCCCCGCACCCAACGGAGGAATGGCAATGAACTTAACATTTTTATCAATAATAAATTTCCGAAGTTCTTTCAATCCTTCTTCAATATATTCATATCTCGAGGGATATCGCCAGTGTTTTTTTGTTGGGAGATTTACTATATATTTGGGAAGTGTCTGAAAAGTCTCTGTGATTAATAATTGGCCTACATCAAGTTCACCATTATCGCATGCTTTCTTGTAAATTTTGTAATTTTCGGGGAATGCTTTTTTAAAAGCCAGGGCTACGCCTTTGCCCATAACGCCAAAAATATTGACAGAATTAACCAACACTTCAGCATGAGACTGAATAATATCGCCTGATGTTAATTTAATCATAATAAAATCTAATCATTTTAATAATAATAGTTCGGTTTAACTTTAACTTCGATATTTCTAATATCGTAATTTTGTAGTAGCTTTTCAATTGATGCTTTTGCCTCGGTATCAAATACTCCTAAACCTATTAACGAATCCAATGAAAGTTCATTATGAACCAGCAGTTCGGCTTGTCTTTTCCTTTTGCGATCCATATCCTCTTCAGTATTATCCCAATATTTGCTTAGTATTACATCCCAATCAATTTCATCAAGATATTCGATTTGGTTATAAAGTTTGGACAGATATGCATAGGCATGTCCGTCACTAAAAATATATTCAACATTGCTTTCTATTATCTTATCAATTCTGGTAACGACAAATATTATGTCCCTCTTCACTCGCTGCTGAACGCTGAATCCTCTCTGGATTTTATATAGCATTGGTGTTTTCGGACAAAAATAAAACGATACATAGTCTTTGAATGTGCCAAAAGGCGGGATTGTAATATTCCTTTTGTCACGGTTTTTGATCAGAGTTTCATCCCCAATACCAATATAATTGCCATCAGCTTCATTATGATTGTTACAGCATAGTTTCCCACATTTCAAGATATGTTCTAAATTATCTTTGTGGACAATTCGGTATAAATGTCTATTGGAATAATCCATTATAAAAATATCAGAGCATTAATCCAAGTAATTTATGAATTATTTATCAATGCAAATAAAGTGCTACTATAGAAAACTATATGGTTGGATAGGCCTGGTTCACATTCTTTTAATTCCTGTACCTGACCTTATATTCAAGGGTTTTTTCCTCACCTTTGGCTACCGGCACTTTAAAAACCACCGTAGTAGAATTCAACTTCGTATATCTAATATTGGAATTCAGAATCGTCCAATTATATCCCAAATTACTCTCAACTTCGATTACAATATCCTCATCCTTGCGGTTTTTAAACAGAATTTGCCGGACGCTTTCATAACTATTTATTGCCAGCTGATCGCGTGACACTTCCTTCTCCTCAATTACAATATCGAAAGCATCGCCCACTTTCAATTTAATTATTTCATCCTTCGGCGTATGATCGACCATGCCCTCGCCGATAAGTTCCACCGACTCGCCATCGGATTTATAGAGCCGAACCTTGCCCGCCGGCATCGGCATTCCCATGTTATTGGCCCTGGAATTCACGAACTCAACCACGACGGCTGCCTTCGAACTGTTGCCCTGTTGATAAGATATATATGGATAAGAATTATATAAATACTTCTTCTTGACTTTCACACCGGCGGCTTCGAAGAGTGAAATCTGCTTGGTTTCGTTATTCATAAGTGTCGTCTTTCTTTGCAGGTTGTAGATGTGGTATTCGAAGAACGACTTTTCTTCAAACTGTGGCTTGCTTTCAATATAGTTCGCGCTGAGCCTCATATATCGCTCTTCCATAATAATCCTGTCAGGATTAACAAAATTAACATCACCGGCAATTAGTTTCAGATTGGCATTGTCATATTTCGCCCCCGAGCGGTTTTCGATGCTCACCCATGCGTTCAGGTCCATCTCCGTGTCATCTTCGTTCAGCACCGCCACATATTCGGCATGCCAATTCATGCCCTTAGTCATATACGACAACTCAACATCGCTGCTGCCGGAGCTTTCGGAATCGAGCAGCCACACTAATGTCGGCCTTGTAATCAGCCCCTCGGGCAGCTTGCCAACGGCAATCTGGTAGTCCGATGTATTGGGAATTAATGTAAGGCCTCCATCGGCGGCCCTAATGACTGCCTGAGTGTTTGTAACGGAAATTAACGTACCGGTGATAACGTTTTTCTTGCCGACTAATGATATTTCCTTATCGATATATTTCTGCAGGATTTTGATGAAGCTGGCAAGGTCATACCTGTAATTCTGCTCTATCACAGTGCCGTCAAAATTAATATGCACGCTTGTCGGGTCGATCATTTCGGCTACGCCGGTGATTTTAATTTCCTGCTGGCCTTTCCGCATTTCAATCGAGCGAACCTGGCGGACAACCCCGATATTTTGATTATATACCGTTACGTTGGTGGATTTAATGTCATCTGCTTCGCTATCTATGAATGAGCCGAGCATCATAGCTACAACTATTAATATCAACTTGAGTGATTTCATAAGGGCCTGTGTTTGTTGGAAGAAATAATTAATTTTACTTCATCAATTATAAAGTCGATTGATAGGTGGAATAATTTTATGTAACACGGAAATTCGGTATATTAGCATGTAACTTTTTTTACTCTTTACATTGTCCAGTTTCTAAGAATAATTCAAATTAACTGCATTGCCGGAGAGTATTGGCAATCTTAAAGGGAAATTAACTTATTTGCATTTAGCTGGGAACAATTTCTCGGATAATGAAAAACAGAAAATTACAAGTTGGTTACCGAATACTTCTATTATTTGGTAGTACATCAATCGCCACCCCCGCTTTGGGAATGCAGGAATCTTTAGCGATGAAAAATGAACAATTAAGAATTCACAATATTTAAGAAATCTTAATGAAAGAATTGATATTAGATGAAGAGAATATCACTAATAGGATAATGCTTATCCAGGGCCACAGAGTGATGCTCGACAGTGACCTGGCTCAAATTTATGGTGTTTCAACATCGAGATTAAATGAGCAAGTGAAAAGAAATATTGACCGCTTCCCGGAAGATTTTATGTTTGAATTAAGTCAACAAGAATATGATAATTTGAAATCGCAAATTGCGACATCAAGTTGGGGTGGACGAAGGAAACTACCTAAAGTATTTACCGAACACGGGGCGATTATGTTAGCGTCCGTATTGAATAGCAAGACAGCAATTCAAGCAAGCATCCAAGTAGTTAGGGCATTCATAAAGATGAGGAAATTATTGTTAATGAGTCAGGAAATAGCTGCAAAATTTGAAGAATTTGAAAGGGAAACTGAAAATAAGTTTATGGATTACGATGATAAATTCCGCATAGTTTTTGATACTTTAAAAGAAGTACTTATTCAGGAGGAAAAACCAAAGAGAAGAATTGGGTTTAATATTGACTGAATAGCCACGGGCTTGCAACCGGTTGCTTTAACTAATCAAATACTGAAACCGACGATTTATATCGTCGGTTGAAATGGCCAATACAAAACAACCTGCCACAGAAAAGCCCGCGACAGGTTGATTTTATTTACGATTAATTAGTTCCTATTCTAATGTCCGCTTGCCGAAGGCGGAGCGGGGTCATCCGGGCTTCCGGCATTATTCATCGGTGTTTTAATCAGCACCCAGCCAATGATGGCAAGAACGACGATGCTGAGAATAAATGGCGAACTCGGCCAAACCGGGTCGGGTATAATTGTAAAGACAGCAAGTGCTGCAAAAAACAGCCCCATTAATGCCTCGCCGGCAATGAACCCGGATGCCAGAAGCACACCGATGTTATCCACTCTGGCAAGCTGGGCCTCAACGAAGCCACGATTCTCTTTCATTTTGTCAACGATGCCTTTTATCAGGCCGCCAATAAATATTGCAAAAGTTGTTTCGAGCGGCAGGTACATCCCAACGGAAACCAGCATGGGGCTTTTCACCTGCATCATAATAAATCCAACGCCCATCAGCATTCCAACAATGATAAGCGGCCATGCCATATCGCCGCCAACAATGCCGACCGACAGCATGGCCATCAGGCCTGACTGCGGGGCCGATAGCGTCCGGCTGCCGAATCCGCCCTCGTAACCCATTTTATCGCCAATGGCAATATCGCCCTGGTTAAGGAATGCCAATACGGCAAACATCACAGCGCCGGCCAGCACAACCCCTATAATATCGCCAATCTGCATTTTCCAGGGAGTGCCGCCAAGGATATGGCCTGCCTTCAAATCCTGAAGCATCTCGCCGGCAACTGCGGCGGCAACACATACAATAGCAGCAACGCCAAGCACTGCTGCTACTCCGCCCGATTCTGCATCAACGCCTAACGCTACAAGAATCAAAGCTGTTATAACAAGTGCTGTCAGTGTCAGCCCACTAATCGGATTATTGGACGAACCCATCAGCCCAACCAAATATCCGGATACGGCGGCAAAGAAAAAAGCCAGGATTATCATTATTGTCGAAGCAACAAAGGCCACAAGAAATGAGGTGCCAAAGATTAGGAATGTGATTAGGAAAGTAGCAACCGCCACAAAAATAATTCCGATAAGAATCCATGTGAAAGGAATGTCCTTTTGTGTGCGGTCGATATTTACACTTACGCCCGAGGCGGCTTTTTTGACATCATCAATCGAGCGTGCAATGCCGGCTATCAGGCTTTTCCTCATCATAAACAAAGTATATATGGCACCAACAAGCATACCGCCAATTGCAATGGGCCGGACGATGAATTTCCATATTTCTATAATTTGGAATTTCGGGTCGGACACTTTGGCCAAAGCGTCATCAATTGAAATACCTTTGGCAGCTGCAACCATGTCGGCCCATGCCTGAAAATCTATGTGTGGAGTCAGGAAATACAGAATAATTGGCGCCAGCAGGCCCCATGCAATTATCCCGCCCGAGAAATTCAACGAAGCCAGCTTCGGTCCGATAATATAGCCAACGCCAATATAAGCCGGGCTGATTCCGGGCGAACTCAGCAGCATTCCACCCTTGCCGGCCAAGGGCGTACCCGTAACAAGCTGCTTGCTGAATATGATAAATTTTTCCCAAATAGGCGGTATAATGTACATCACCGTCAATATTTTGACTACGCCGCCGCCTATCATTGCCCCAAAAAGGAACTTAGACCCGCCGCCGCCGGAACGCCCGGTTTTATGAATCTCTGAGGCCGCCACCGATTCGGGGAAGGGAAGGTCCTTATCCTCAACCATCACGCGCCGCAGCAGGGCCACGAACATGATACCGAGAATACCGCCAAACACAAGTATTAGGGTGGCTGTAATATAATTTGCCGGAGTCATGAAAGGGTCCCAGATACCGGCAATATAGAAAGCCGGCAAAGTGAAAATCGCACCCGCCGCCACCGATTCGCCAATCGAACCAACCGTCCTCGCCATATTTTCTTCTAAGATAGTCCCTTTCAGTATCTTGAGCAATGCCATGCCGATAACCGCTGCCGGATAAGTGGCTGCAATGGTCATGCCCGCCTTCAGGCCTAAATAAGCATTTGCCGCTCCAAGCACAACGGCAAGCACAAGCCCGATAATTAACGCTTTGACTGTGAATTCGGCCATGTTGGATTCGGCCGAAACGAATGGTACGAATTTATTACCGTCTGCCATCAATATCTCCTTAATGTGGTGGGTGATTAAGTTTCATATATTGTGCTGTGAAATCGCTTACGGAAAACAGCAATAGCCCTGTATGGCAGGCACGCAGGCTGCTGTTCAAATAAATGATTAAAACGGATTAAAAAGCAGGGTGTCTATTTTCATAAGTAACTGTTCCAGTGTTTTATCCTTTAACGCCGGGCAGGATTATTTTCAGCCGGGCAAATCAACGTAAAATGTTAGACAGAACAAAGAAAACTCTTGTTTTAATAATCTATATAAATACACCTCGATTTAATTAACCTACAAAAATAGTAAATTGAGGGCCAAAAGGCGAATTTATTATTTTTATTCTTCTCAGGCATACTAATTTTCAGATAGATATACTGTCAATTGGCAGGTGAATACTGATAATCATGCTAATAAACAGCAATCATAACCCAAAACTGTATGGGCAATTCATGAGTTGCCCCTACCACAATAGAGTCCGTACCAAATAAATAGCATACTCAGATAGCAGCATAGGATGACTGTGTTCCGTTCTGACGGTTGTTACAACCTGCACAATTAGATGAAGGTGTTGGCACGGCCTGGTTAACCGGACACTTGCAATACTACAGCTAAATCATAAAACTTAAGTTTATTCCGAATTGCACTGGCAGTAAAATTCGTGAATTAGCAGATAAGTATAAAACCGGGAAGAAGCAATTGCAAAGACAATTCTTCTGCCATTGCCCGAAAGCAGGCAACTGAAATTCACACGTTAAAATCTTTCACAGCCTCGATCATTGCAATGATATTCTCCACCGGTGTTTTTGCCTGAATATTATGGACTGAATTAAACACAAAGCCGCCATTGCCGGAGAAAATCCTGCACCTGTGAATAGTTTCGTCGTAGACCTGTTGCCGGCTGCCGAATGGCAAAGTGCCTTGCGTATCTGCCCCACCGCCCCAGAATGATATTCGATCGCCGTAGGTTTGCTTCAGGTGCGAAGGGTTCATGCCGGCCGCCGAACACTGCACCGGATTCAGAATATCGAAGCCGGCTTCGATAAACGGGCCAATGAATTGCCAGACAGCGCCGCAGGAATGCTTGAACGTCTTCCATTCCGTATTTCGATGAATCCAGTTGTTGATTTTTTTGTAGTAAGGCAAATAAAGATCATTGAAAGTACCGACCGAACAGAAGGCCGAATCCTGAGTGCCGAAATCAGTGCCGCAGATAAAAACAATATCGACATACCGGCCAGCCCTGGCGTTGATTTTCCCGAGATTCCTTAATGCTATTTCGCATTGTGCCTCAAAAACCCGATGGATATAATCGGGCCTCATCAGAGTTGACATATACCATTCCGAGATGTCCCGGATGCCTTTCGGCTGCTTCAGAAATGGAGCCGGGACAAGCGCTATATCGCCAAATGCCATTCCGCCGAAAGTGGCTACCACTGCCTTGCCCGACTGCGAGGCAGCAGCCAATTCCCTCTCGAAATAATCAAGCTCGCCTTCGGATATTTCTGTAAATTCCTCCAGGTTGTCGTTGGGATTTAATGCCGATTCGTTAATGGGCTGCTGCCGAATTATCGTATCGAAAAAATAACCCGCTTTGGGCATCTTTCCGCTTGGCCCGGCTTCGATGTCGCCGCCGGGATAGATATAAATATCTCCGTGCATGTCCGTGGTGGTGCGGAAACCGCCGGGCACCATCACCACCAGCCCGTCCGGCATTCTCCATTCCTTCCAGCCTTCCGCCGGAAAGCCGAACATCGTATTCCTCGGCACAACCGCTACGGTATCTATGCCGATTATCTCTTTAAGCTCATTGTCTAGCTCTCCAAGCATCTGGTACGGGTCGGAGATTTTTACAGGCCTGTCCTCAAGCCCGAAATATTTTCTCAATGCCGCCACACAGCTAACGTGCATGCCCGTAACGGCAGTTGCACCGAAGTCCACGGGTATACGATCTATGGGTTTATGATTTAAGCTGTTTTTGATTAATTCTTTAGAATTCATATTCTTAATTGCCGATTCGGCAGTGTTGGGTTAATATTCAATAAATGGAGCAAGCCGCTGTTCGGAGCGTGTCAATTCACCAAAG
The DNA here is from genome assembly GCA_024278075.1 of Bacteroidota bacterium. Lineage (GTDB taxonomy): Bacteria > Bacteroidota > Ignavibacteria > Kapaibacteriales > UBA2268 > JAJRTW01. The sequence continues at coordinate 15,043 of JAJRTW010000191.1, forward strand.
AGATTATTTATAATGACATAACTCACCGGCAAGTTTAGATTCGCCCGTTTGCATCGCCTAATCCTTTGCAAAACGGAGGCAGGCTGGCAAATTGCATGTCCGGTTCGGAATTTTCCAATGAGATAAACAATAGATAATCGTAATTTCCTGCTATAATTAATCGTAATTTCCTGCTATAATTAATCGTAATTTCCTGCTATAATAATGTAAAATTTATTAAATTTATCTTTATCTTTACTATCATCTTATTTATTGATGCTTTTTCTTATCTTATGCGTTATAATTCAAGACGGCCGATGGGGCAGATAGTTTCAAATAAAATATTGATTCTGGCGAGCATTGTTTTCTTGCTTGGCAATTCAAGCCTGCGCGGGCAGGAATATGGCAGGATATATTCGATTACCTCCAAATCCGATACTGTCGATATGGGGGCATGCCTTATTGGTGATTCACTCGAAACGAGGTTTGTTTTAGAGAAGACAGGCGGCCCCGACCTGAGGATAAATGAAACCGGTTCGGTATTAACAAAGTCGCATTTGGCCTATATTGGCCTTCCTCCCTGGGACGAGCAGCACTTTGAATTTGAAGAGATTTTCGAAGCGGGATTGCTAACTGGCGGAAAATCATCGGATACCGTCACGATAAAATATATAGCTACGGCGAATTTAGCTCGCTTTCCGTTTGGATTAAAACAGGTCGATATCGAATTTGCTCTATATGATGCCGCCGGCACAACAGTATTATTAAGAGATACATTCCTGCTGTACGCACGGAAGGCGGAGCATTATATTGCCAAATACGACGATACGCTTTCTTTCGATTCGGTCTATGTGGGAGCCGAACTTTTTGCCGAGCGCAGTTTGAGGCTAAAAAACGTTTGGGCCCAAAACCAGAAAATCGTATCGCACAGCGCAGCCCTTGTCTCATCGAAGGTTACAGATGACGAATTCTTTTTTCAGAATTTCCCCGATACGCTGATTCTAACTCCGGATGATTCCATCCAATGGGGAGTGAATTATAAACCATTAGACCTCAGGCCGGACACAGCAATGATGAGTTATTCGTTTCAGCCGTTCCCGGCGGCCGAGCCGGATTCGATAGTTTATGATACCGCCATGGTGCTCGGATATGGAGTGGTGCAGCGCCTTAGCCTAATCTATAGTGATTATGATTTTTCAATTGGCGACAGCGTGATAATTAATATTGGCAATCTGATGGTAGGCCAGGCTGCTTCTGTACGCGGGAAATTACAGAACAGGGGCAATATACCTTTTGGTGCATTAAGCCAAAGCATTATTGACCTTGGCCCGGGGCAGCGGGCAAGGGCTGATTTGGCCGGCATTCCGGATACTCTTCACCTTCCACCCGAAATTATTGAACCGGAGAAATCAATTGCAGAATTTACATTGGATGTCGAGCCTCTCCGGCAAGGCCCTTTTATGTTGAAATATGTTATCGAGAGCGACATATTCGACAGGCATATATTCGGCGCAAGCCAAAGGGAAAGATATGTTGAGATATTTATCAAGGGTAACGGATTGGCGCCTTCCATGTTAGTTCAAAGCGATACTCTTGATTTCGGGAAAGTTGTTTCGGACAAATGTTTTGAAGACAGGCAGTTGGATTTTATTATCTCTAACACAGGCAATTACGATTTGATAATATACTCAATACGGCCGGCACGGGCGGCTCCATTCGAGGCCTATCCCAATGAGATGTCTGTCCCGCCCGGAGCCGATTCGGTGATAGCTATTACGTTCGACCCAACCGATGAAGTTCAATATTCCGATAGTTTAATTATATTGACGAATCAACCAAAGGGAAACGATACGACTGTTGTATATCTTCGGGGCGAAGGAGTGCCACGGAGTTCAACAATTCTGGAGATTCCCGGCGGGCTGGCCGCCAAGCCGGGCAGCAGCATAACGATACCGATTAAGATTGATTCATCAAGGATTTCGATTGTCCGGAGATTCGAGGCTTCAATTAATTATGATAGAACGATTCTGTTTTTTGACCAATACAAGACAGTCGGCTCGGCGGTAGAAGGGCTGGGAGATGAATCTTATGTAACTGAAAATGCGAACGGGCTGGATATTTTGTTGGTCAGGGGTGGCAATCAGCCGTTCTTAGAGCGGGGGGATTTGATCTATCTAATCTTCGATGTGTATCTCGGCTATCAGCCCGAAACCGATGTGATATTTGTGAATCCGAAACTTGGCGACGGAATTTGCGAAAGCGTGCTGGATATTGATTTGGGGCATGGCCTGTTCAAGCTGGATTCGGTTTGCGGACTCAGCTATAAAGCATTCAACAGAGGCAATAGTTCGTTTGGCATTAATTCCATATCGCCATTTCCGGCGCAGGAATTCATTACAATAAGCTATGAAACGGGGATTAAGTCCGACGTTCATTTTTCAATATACAATTCGTACGGAATCTTAGTTAAATCAATTACGGAAAAGAATATCGGCAAAGGCAGCAGCGAAGCAATAATTAATATTTCAGATTTGCCGTCCGGTGTGTATTACTGCGAAATGGCAGCTGGAATTTTCAGGCAGGCGGTTCCGATTATTATATCGAGGTGAAGATTCTATCTTGACAGCCATGATTATTAAAAGTATTTACACGGTGAATAGATTCCTGCCGGAGTTTGTCCTCTTCGCTCAGGATAGACTGCTCGAAGGGGAGGGAATGACAGCAATAATCTCATTTTTCAGAAGTCTCATATTGTTTTCGTTCTGCCGGTTGCAAGCAAGTTGCAATTTATGAACTGTCTTCTTTCGTGAGTTGTAACAACTGACGGAACAATGAATTCGATAACAACTGCTATCCACTGCCAATCGGGCAACTTAAGCAATTTATATATATTGCAGGATAAACAACTGACAAAAAGTATATACATATTATTTCTGCTATTGCCTTCGATATTGCCAGGCCAGGGATTCGACTGGCAAGGTTCTACGCGGCTGCCGGCGAAATACCCTAAAATGTTTATTGGGGCTTATGCGGCGGGCACTTATTCGAACCACACCGGCGCATTTAATTTTATCGAAGCCAACAACGTATGCTGCCCTTATGAGAGCGGCACAGGGTTTGGCTTTAAAGCCGGCGCTGCGGCGGAATATTGGCACACCGGCAATATTGCATTCAGCGGAGCCTTAGTTTACAGCAGCCTGCCGGTTGTGTTCAGCTCTATCAGCCGGGATGCAGTCGGGCCGGGGAAATATTGGGAAATCCAGTACGAATCCGATATTAATTTGAGTTATGCCGGCCTTTATTTAAGTGGAAAATACAGGCTGCCGGCTACGCATATTCATATAGGTGCCGGAATGCAAATAGCGTATCTCGTTGCGGAAAGCTCGTCCCATATTATGCGAAGCCTTTCGCCAGAATTTCCTTTTTCCGATAGTTCTTATGTAGTTAACCTCAAAAATGGCAGAATCCCCGAGTTGAATGATTTAATCATTGTGCCATCGCTGAAAATCGGATATGACCTGAACCTGGGGTTTGGGACTTATGCCTCGCCGTCGCTGAATATATCATACCCGCTGCTCAATGTGGCAAAAGATGAAGACTGGAGACGCATTACATATTCGCTGGAATTGATAATCCTAACGGGACTGTATTAGTCAATTGCGATTATTCAGCTTCGCCGTATTAGCCGTCCGGACGGAAAGCTAAATGGCAGCGGCGGAGTAGGTTTTGCATTATTATAGATTACAACACTTCGGATAATTTTTATAATAACTTGAAAAATAAAGCACTTACGAAATGTCATTCTGAACCCTTCGACTGAGTTTATCCTGCCGAAGGGCTCAGGGTGACTATTTTAGTGTCATAGAGAGCGGAGTCGAACTATAGACACGATCGGCCTGGCTCAAGATAAACTCCATGAAGAATCCAGTATTCATGCGGTTTCTGGATTTTTCACACAAACTCTTGTGCAAGAATGACAGCAACTCGAATTTTTCAGAAGTCTCCAAGCAATAAATTATCGGGTCAATACGTTTTTCATTTGGGTTTGTATTATGCAAATAATGTTCTTAATCTTAATATTCAATCATATTCCATAACGTTTCTATAATGTTTCTTATAAATATACCATCTTATCAATTTACAAAATTATTTGGGAGGCCAATTTAATGAAAAGATTTTATCAGTCGATTATTTTATTCTTTGTTTTAGCGTTTGCTTCGGCAATTTCACAGCCAAAGCTTAGTGTTATCACAGGTGATGTTCATAACTTCGGAAAAGTGAAAGCTAATGTCGGAAAGGTCAAAACCGAACTTACTATCAAGAATACGGGAAATGAAATACTTGAGATTTCAAAGGTTAAAACTTCTTGCGGTTGCACCAAGAGTGAATTGAAAAAGAATAAACTGAAGCCCGGCGAGTCTACCACAATCGATATTAGTGTTAATATCAGCCCGCGGCCCGGCCCGTTTTCCAAAAAAGTAACTATTTTTTCGAACGACCCCAAAAGCCCGAACAAAATAATTCGCATTAAAGCCGATATAGTTACTTCGATGACATTAAAGCCGAGGAATTTTGCTTTTAAAGAAATGAAAGTGGGTTACGAATCTGTTGCTAAAGTCAAAATCAAGAACACAACTAAAAAGGATATAATCCTATCGGATTTTGAAGTAACTCCAAAATATATGACTATTAACCTGAAAGGCAAAAAAGTTGTGAAGCCGGGCGAAGAGATTACATTGATAGCAAAAGTGAAACCGAAGAAGGCAGCTTATTTCAATTGCTCTGTAAGGATGAAAACCAACGACCCCGACCAGAAGACATTAAAAGTGTCCGGCTACGGGCAGGTTGCAGAAGTGTCGATATTTAATAAATAAGAAATATTAATAAATACAATACTTCGGACATTTTTGTCATTCAGAACGGAGCGTAGCCACTTGTGGCGTAGCGGAGTGAAGAATCTATAACTACTTAGATTGCCCTCAAAAAGTACTAACTGTTTATTGTTATAGTAATTACGAAAACTATTCAATTAGAAAGTGCAAGGAAATGGATTTATTATGCCCTTATGCCTTGCAGATTGTAGGACAACCCCCTGCTCGCTTTGCT
>JAJRTW010000192.1 GCA_024278075.1 Bacteroidota bacterium
AAGGGGGAATTAAATTGGCTATTCCCCCTTAAAAAAGGGGGAAGTGAGCAAAGCGAGCAGGGGGTTGTCCTACAATCTGCAAGGCATAAGGGCATAATAAATCCATTTCCTTGCACTTTCTAATTGAATAGCTTTCGTAATTACTATAACAATAAAAAGTTAGTACTTTTTGAGGGCAATCTAAATAGCAAGATACATAGCAAGATTATATGGAATTTGATAAAATATTTATTAACAATGCCCTGCTGCTAGCACCGATGGAGGATGTAACTGATCTGCCCTTCAGGGTGATATGCAAACGCCAGGGAGCCGACATTGTATATTCCGAATTCATTGCCTCCGAGGGGATAGTGCGTGATTCGGCACGATCGAAGCAGAAGATGGAAATTGCCGAAGAGGAAAGGCCGTGCGCCATTCAAATATTTGGCCACGACGTGGAAAACATGGTTAAATCGGCTAAAGTGGTTGAGGATTCCGGCGCTGATTTCATCGATATTAATTATGGTTGCTGGGTGAAGAAAGTTGTAACCCGCAACGCAGGAGCCGCTTTGCTGAAGGACCCGGACAAAATGGCCGAAATGACACGGCGGGTGGCCGAGTCGGTGGATATTCCTGTCACTGTTAAAACCCGGCTGGGCTGGAGCAAGGATGAGATTGTTATATTAAAGGTAGCCCCAATGCTTGAGCAAGCTGGCGCCAAAGCACTTGCCGTTCATTGCCGTACGCGCGACCAGGGGATGAAAGGGCCGGTCGATTGGAACTGGATACCAAGGATTAAGGAAGTGGTTGGCATACCCGTGATATTGAACGGCGACGTGATTACGCCTGAGGACACGAAGCGTGCATTTGAGGCCACGGGTTGTGATGCTGTAATGATCGGCCGAGGTGCTATTGGCAATCCGTTTCTGTTCAAGCGGTCAAAATTATATTTGCAGTCCGGAGAATTGCCGCCCGAACCATCTGCCGAAGAAAGGATTAATGTCTGTCTCGGCCACCTGGAGCTGAGCCTTAAGTACAAAGGGTTCCCCCGCGGGCTATACGAATTCCGCAAGCACTACGGTGGATATTTGAAGGGGCTGTTCAATGCTTCATCCGTAAGACAGAAGCTGGTGGTGGCTGGCTCTTTCGAGGAATGCAGCCGCCTTTTGCAGGATTATCTTGAGTATCTGGTTAAGGAAGACCGGATATAGTTCTTTTTGCAAATACATTCATTTTATAAATACTATTATAGGATGGATTCTCCGCACAGCCTGTCCTGATTTATCGGGGCTCTGTATGACTTCATTTAACGTTTTTTTCTCTAATTTCAAAAGTGTATCCAAAAAGCAAAATATAGGTTAATATGCGGTAGTAATCGATGATTTAGACTTATTCACTGCTTATTAACCGGACACTAACGTCGCGCGCGTGGAATATCAAATGATAAAAAAACCGTACCCCAGTGGAATACGGTTCAATTTATTATCGTACTTATATTATTGAATTATTGAATTTATATTATTGAATTTATATTATTGAATTTATATTATTGAATTTATATTATTGAATTATCGTACTTATATTATTGAATTATCGAATTTATATTATTGAAATTATTCAAAACTATCGAATTATTCAACAAACGATTACTGTCTGTATCTCATAATCGTCCCTCCGGCGCCAACAACAAAAGCATTATTAGCATCCAGCAAATGAACATTATTCAAGTCAACCTGAGTGTAAGAATCAACAACTGTCCATGAAGAACCACCATTATCGGTTCTTAAGATTATACCATTATTTCCAACAACCCATCCCGTGTTGTCATTAACAAAATGGAAGTTATTAAATTCCAAATTTGCAAAGTCCTCGTCTGGAAAATCTGCCGGATCAAAAACAGACACCCATGCTTGAGCGCTATCTGCAATAATATCGTTTGTTTTAAGAATAGTGGAGCCATCGCCGACGATGAAGCCCGTTGTCGAATTAACGAAATGGATTTTATTAAATTTGGCTTCAACGGTAATAGTAGTAGGCGTACCATCAATCGTCTTTTCGTATTCAATCAGAGGCTGTTCATCCCAATTTTTTCCGGCATCCAAAGTTTTGAATATCATACCGTTATGCCCGACGGCAAAACCCAGATTATCGGTTGCAAAGTCTATGCCGTTAAACTTATTGTAAGCTTCGCCATCGGTAACTTTTGCTTCCCATTGATAACCATCATCTTCAGAATACATAATAATGCCAAAATTGGAGCCCTCTACTCCGAAGTTTTTTCCACCTACAGCACAAATCACGTTGTCATTAATCTTTTTATATTCGCCAAAACAAAATGTAGTTCCGCTCACACTGCTCCAAATGTCCCTCTCCCCTTCTTTATTCACTCTAATCGCTTGGCCCCAGCTAAAACCATCATCAACAGACCTTAAAATATTGCTAACATCTGCAACTTTGGTTTTGTCCTCGCCGGTTCCTTGCTTAACAGAAACACAGCCAAACACCCAGGCACCGGTTCCATAGAAACTAATACTGGGGAAATTCGAATTAACGCTAACGTTAACCCTTTCCCAAACTACTCCGCCATTACTTGTTTTCAATATACAGCCACCGTTGCCTGAAACCCATATAACATCGCTGCTCTTTACATACAAGCCTTTTATATCGTATGTAACCCAGGTCTGTTGAAATGTCCACGAACCAACAGTTTTCGGTTTAATCGGGTTGCCTTTATCGCTTTCAAGGCACGAGTTGGTTAGAAGTACCAATGGTAAAATCAATAAGATAATTGCTATATTGATTGTCTTTTTCATATTGTTCCTCTAAATTCTATATAATTGATGTATATACTTCTTGTTTAATCTACAGACAACTCTATTCTAAATAAAGTTACAAATAAAATAAAGTTACAAATAAAATACTGAAACGAAACGGATATGACCTGCAAACGCTTTTCGGAGAATGGCTTGCAATGCCGATACATACTAAATAATTATCAAATATATCCAAGTTTGTCAAAAAGTCCTTAAAAGTAAAACCCAATATAAGAATAATAAAAAAATATTCAAATAAGAATTAAGTGTTTGTGGAAATTTTATTAGAATTGGTTGCCTTCGGAAGGCGTATGGAAAAGGTTGTGCCAATTCCCGGCTGGCTTTCCACCAGGACTTTGCCATTATGAGCGTCAACAATCCACCTTACAATCGACAACCCCAGGCCCATGCCCTGTATTTTTTGTGAATTGTCGCCTATTCTGAAAAAACGCTCAAATATCTTATCAAGCTGATCTTTTCGGATACCGATGCCATTGTCGCTAACAGTTATTTCCGCATAGCCTTCGAATTCCTGCAATCCGAGTTTCAAGCTGCCACCAGTTGGTGTATATTTAACAGCATTATCAATAATATTCAGGATAGCTTCGTGCATTCTGATGGAGTCGAAATTGAATTCAATTCCCGGATCAATTGATGTACTAACACTCGTATTCTTGCTTTCGGCTAATATTTCAGCATCCTCGGCAATATCCTTCAGCAGGCTCGACATGTTCCCTTTTTGGAAATTCATACTCACCCGACCGGAATCCGCCCGCGACAACTCGAGCAATGTCTCAACTACGTTTATCAACCGGTTTACTTCCTCTAACGCACTGGTTATTATTATCTCATATTCTTCCACCGACTTTTCCTTCAGTAGAGCTATCTCAAGTTCCCCGCGCAAAATAGCAAGCGGTGTGCGAAGTTCGTGAGATGCGTCGGAAGTGAATTGCTTAATCCGTTTATATGATTTCTCCAAACGCTCGATCAGTTTATTCAGCTTTGTTGTTAAGGCGGCTATCTCTTCATTGCCTCCACTTTCGGGGAACCTTAAGTCTAAAGTATTCGAAGAAATCCGGTCGGCCGTTTTTTGGATTGATAGCAGTGGCCTCTTTCGGGTTCTGGCCGTTAAGTGCATAACAGTCAATGAGATAATGATAATTACTATCGCCGCCCATACCATCCTGCTCGTCAATTCCTTCAGTATTTCATTATTATTATTAAAAGGAATCGCAAATGAAACCACCATATTATCGGTTCTCTTAACGAATAGCAAATAGGCCTGGCCGCCTATCTCATACTCCATCAGGGCAGAATCTCCGGGCATTCCGGTAGTTTCCCCTGACAATATAACATCTGATTCCGGGTCAATATTATTACTATTCTCTATTGGTTGGCCAGGCATTTGACTGTCTTCGGTTTGTAATGCAGAACCGCCGGATGGCAGGATTGGCAGGGTGGTTTTGCCCAGTTTTTCCGATTTGAAAATTATTTTATTCGAATTATTGGCAAGTTGCAAAAGGCCATGCGGGATAATACTCGACAAATCATTTAATATTCGAAGCGATTCTGGCAAAGTATTTGTTGATTCTGTTTTATTGGAATATGCCGATGGTGGCGAAAGTTCCTTAATATATTTACCGGAGATTCTTTCTATATTATTTGTAGTGAATACTATCTCTTTTGTTAGGTTTGAATATAATTCGTCGGAAACAGAATAATACGAATAAAAGCCGAACGCAGTTATGGCTATGACTACTGCAATTGTATAATAAAATATTAAACTGGCACTTTGTGTAAATTTCATTAATTTAGCTTTTTAATTAATCCCTGTTAATTCAAAATTAACATTTTTTCATAATATATTTAACTAAAAAATATGATTTATTGATTTTTTTTAGACTTATGTATAACAACACTTCGGACATTTTTTTTAATGACTTGAAAAATAAAGCTCTTACGAAATGTCATTCTGAGCGGAGTCGAACTATAGGCACGATCGGCCTGGCTCAGGATAAACTCAGCGAGGAATCTATAACTCTATACATTTTAAGTGTTTATAGATTCTTCCCTACGCTACGCCGCAAGTGGCTCGGCTCCATTAAGAATGACAAAATGTCCGAAGTATTGATTTAACTATATCATTAAAAGTAAAGCCTGATGGACAAAAGAAACGAAAATAACGATTCCGGCAATATTGGCAGCGGGAAAAAGACAGGGCCGTTTGCCAAACGTTTCTTAAGAAGAGCGTCTAAGATTGTTCTATGGCAAATAGCACTACTAACCGCTTTTTCAATATCTTTGATTATATTGTCTCAGTTTCATTGCTTCAGAAATTCAGCCCTGTCCGCCATTCTGCTAATCGTTAACGACGGATTGGAAGCTAAGGTTGAAATTGAAGATTTAAACCTGTTAAATCTCAATGGCATATCCTTAAAAGGCGTTAGATTAATCGCAGCATCCGATACTCTGGTGTCGGTTGCGCGGCTTACAATCGATATGGATTTTTTCCAATTGTCCGAAGGCAAAGCGATTGTTAATACGATTATTTTGCACAAACCGGTTGTTAAGCTGCTTCGAAACGCCAGCGACAGCACCTGGAATTATACTCATATTGCCAGGCCATCCGACGATATTGTAGATGATGCCGAGCCTGCCGATTGGCTGATTGACATTCATAATCTGGAAATAATTGACGGGACTTTCTTTATGATTGATTCAGTTAATATTGCCGGAGATACCAATAGTATTAGAGCCGAAGGGAATATTAAAAACAATGATATTATTAAAAACAATGATATTATTAAAAACAATGAATTTATTAAAAACAATGAAACTGTAAAAAATATTCAAATTGTCTCATTCAGCCGGCTTGGCCTTAAAAAGCTGAATTTGATCTTATCGGCCGATATACTGCCCACAGAGAATCATTATTCTGCCGAGATAAGCTCCCTTTCATTCATTGAAACATTTTCCGGCTTCGCATTGAATGATTTATCGGCAAAAGCCCTTTTAAGCCCGAAAAAGATAGAATTATCCAATGCACAAATTACCACCGATGAAAGCGACTTTGCAATTAACGCAGAAATAAAGAACTTCAATATTTTCGGGACGCCGGAAGAACAAGCCATCGAAAATGCCTTTTTTGATGTTGATCTAAGTGGCGATGCCGTATCGATTAAAGACGTTAAGCATTTTGCTGTGATCCCTACCGGGCTGTTCAATCCGTTGCGGGTTGATATTGAGGCCGTTGGAATATTAAATGAACTGACGATTGACAGGCTTGCACTTGAAAACAAAGAAATCGATTTTGAGCTGAAAGGCGAGCTGGCCAATTTGCTTATACCGGATAAATTTGAATACGATCTTCAAATAAATAAATCTAAAATATTATTCTCATGGCTGATTAATACTTTCCCGGATATTGATCTAAGAGGCGTTCCGGACTTCGGTACCGCAAGAATCCGGCATCTCCATGCTATTGGCAATACGCAGAAAGCCAAAGCCGACCTTAATATCACTTCGGCCTTGGGAACTGTCAAAGGATCGGCGGCCATCAACTGGAACAATCGCAATGATTGGAACAATCGCAATGATTGGAACAATCGCAATGATTGGAACAATCGCAATGATTGGAACA